>NZ_NFIC01000004.1:345000-485454 GCF_002161565.1 Bacteroides sp. An51A | reverse complement strand
ATCGCCCAAAGCACACACGAAAACAGATACATCAAGCCAAGAAAAACTTTTTGGAGAAATTCAAAACAGCTTCTAAGTGTAGTAAACAAAATTGGTTAGCGAAACTGTTATTATCTTCTTGCTTCAACGCAGATAGCTTCGTTTGGTAAGATTAATAATCTTCCGCTTGTAAGATTAATAATCTTGCAGCCTGAAGATTATTAATCTTACAGCGGATGAGCCTATCTGCGTTTACCGTTGCACCTATATCCGTGGTTCAACTGAAACATAATAACTCTTTCGGCGTGGATAAGTTGGTGCATCCGGGCGTATGCGATACGCCCCTACATTGGCTGTTTGTGGACATCCATTAAAAAAATAAAGAATGGCAAGAAGTATTGCCATTCTTTATTTTGCGACAGCCTCGCTTTTATTACGTCAAAAAGCGAATTTATGCTTCAGCCGGAGCTTCGGTAGCAGGTGCTTCTTCAGCCGGAGTTTCTTCTGCGGTAGCAGCTTCAGCTTCTGCCTTAGCGGCAGCTTCAGCAGCTTTCTTTTCAGCTACTTTCTTAGCAATTTCTTCATTGATTTTCTTTTCTGCTTCCAGACGTTCTTTAACGGCTGCTTGTTTGGTTTCTTCTGCTTTAGCCTTTATTGCGGCCAAATTAGCTTGTTTGTTTTCTTTCCAAGCGCTGAAGCGAGCCTGTGCTGTAGCTTCATCGAATGCGCCTTTTGCAACACCACCCTGCAAGTGTTTCATCATATAAACACCTTCGCGAGACAAGATGTTACGTACAGTGTCTGTAGGTTGTGCACCTACTTTTACCCAATACAATGCACGGTCGAAATTCAAATCTACTGTGGCAGGATTGGTATTGGGGTTGTATGTACCAACTTTTTCAATAAATCTACCATCACGTGGTGCTCTTGAGTCTGCAATAACAATTGAATAAAACGCATATCCTTTGCGTCCGTTTCTTTGCAATCTGATTTTTGTTGCCATCTTTAAATATAAAGTTTAGTAAATAATAAAATGATTTGAATTATACTAATAACTCGTATTAGCGGCTGCAAAGGTAATGCTTTTTATTTGATTGGCAAAGCATTGGTTCAGATTTTAAAAAACTGTTGTGAATTTCTTCAAAAAGTTTTCATGCCTTGATGCATTTGTCTTCACTATTCTTGGGGATTTGCCGGATGTCTTCAAGATTCCTACAACATCCGTATCTATTTTTGCCGGAAAAACGGTATCAATATGATTCGGATATGTTTTATTTTAGTCTTTTCCTTTTGTATCCTTACGGCAGGAGGGCAGCAAATGTCTCATGATTTGTCTTATTATGCAGAAGCTGCACGGAATTACAGCCCCTTGCTCCACGATTACCGCCACCAACTGCAAATCGAGCAGGCGGAACTCAGGCGGCTAAAGGCGCTGTACACCCGTTCACGGCTGGAGCTGAACGGGGATTACCTGTTCGTACCCGTCCTGACCAAAGACGGGGGACAAACCTCTTTCCGATGGAACGCACAGGATGCCACGGATTATTACGGCTACGACTTGGGCGAGAGCAGCGGGCACCTGCATGCCGGAGCCACGTGGACACAACCGCTCTTGGGACATTCGTCTTACAAAGTGGCACAAGAGCAATCCTGCATCAATATGGATATGGCCCGCAACCACATCCGCCTGGAAGAGAACCAACTGGAACGCGCGGTGACGGAACAGTACCGGCTGGACAGCCTGAACACGGCGGCATCGCTGCGCTCTTTCAACTTGCAGTACAAGCCGCGGCTGGACCTGTTTGTGGACGGAGGCATGCAGACGGGCAGTTTCTCGCAATGGTACAGGCATTTCGGCTGGAGCGCAGGACTGACATTTACGTGGACGCTCTTCGACGGCAGGCAAAAGCGTTGGAAGGAGCGTCAGGCGGAATTACAGCAGCAAAGCATACGCATCTACCGGGATCATGCCGAATACCAACGCAGCATGAGGCTTCGCCAATGCCTGTCGGAGTTGGAGAAATATGACCGGAGGGAAAAGGCTCTGACGGAGCAACTCGCCGGATATGAGCGTGTCCTGTCCGATTACGCGCGGGAGGTGGAGGCCGGGCAGGTGTCCGTGCTGGATTACCTGACCGTGCTCCGCAATAAGATACAGACGGAACGGGATGCCCTGCTGATGCGTACGAACCGGCAGCTTGTCATTGCCGCCTACAATTACTGGAACCACTAAACACAACTTGGATATGAAAGCAACTCTTTCGATTCATCAACTCTACGCCAAGCCCATCCTCTTCGTGGCGGGTCTGCCCCTGCTGCTGGTAGTGCTTCCGGCGCTGATGCGGAGGATTTACCGGTGAATGGTGGGGCTTTGTGTTTGCTCCTTTCCTTACTTTTCGTTATCTTCGCCACCCGAAAACTAACATTTAACAGAAAATGAAATGAAGAAAAAGACAAAACGTAATTTGATTATCGCAGCGATAGTGATAGTCTTGATTGCTGCCGGAGCCGCTTGGTTTGCTTATCCTTTCATCCGTTATAGTTCGCATACGCTTGCATACCGTTCAGCCCTGCCGGAAAACGCGTGCTATCAATATCCGATTCAGTACAGCAAAGAGGGTTGGTTTCTGATTGATTGTACCCTCAACGGCACGCACAAAGTTCCGCTCCGTATCGACACGCAAGCGACAAGCCTTATGCGTGAAGATTCCATCCAAGCCTATGGCGGTGAATACTGGGGGAACCTACCGATTAAAAGCACCAATGCGTATCAAGAGAAAAATTCTCCGGAATTGTACACATTCACTTCTATCTCTTTTGGTGAGGCAAGCATCCAAGAACCGATGTTCAACGGCATTCGCAAAGATAACGTGATATATGATGTGATAGATGAAGGCGTGTTCGGAACGGAAATGTTGGCTATTGGCACGTGGAAATTCGACACGGAAGCGGGCACGATGACGCTTTTCCATTCCAATAACAAAGACCTGCTGGCAAAGGAGACCGCAGGAATGACCTATCTCCCTCAAGGATTGCGCGAGGATTCCATTCCGGTTTATATGAATGGATTGAATGAAGAAGTACGCTTTACGCTCGATTTGGGTTATACAGGAGTATTGGAGATAAACAACGCACTTGCAGACCGGCTGAAAACGCACTTTCCTTACGAAGAAAAAATCAAACAGCACGGAGGGAAATTGACCGATACGCTCACTGTTTTCAAGATTCCCGTCACGGTTGCCGGAACACGGGTTGATTCTTGTGAGGTAGTGAACAGTCGCGTGGTGGATGCCAACTATATAGGAGCCGAATTTATGCACCGTTGCAATTTCGTTCTGTATTATTCTCTCAATGAGCATGGCAAGCCGAACAAAGACCTCTATCTGAAAGTGAGATAAATTATAGTCAAAAGTAAGTGAAATGCGAATAATTCGTTTAAAAGTTGTATCTTTACGGCATGGAAATGCAGTTGTCGACATCAGAAATAGAAAATTTACGTAAACTTCAACGGAATCTAGCCGGAAGTTCCGACTATGCCCGTGTGACTTGCATTCTGATGTTGGGCATGGGCAATTCTCCTTCCTTCGTGGCTTCATGCCTTGGAATAGACGTTTCCACCGTATACCGTTACCGTTCCGCTTATTTGCACGGCGGTGCCGATGAACTTCTGGAAAACCGCCACAAAGGTTATTGGGGGCTTCTTGACAGCAGACAGTTGTCCGCCTTGCGCAAGGAACTTCGTGAGCATATCTATACGGATGCCAAGAGTGTGGCAGAGTGGATAAAGTCCACATTCGGCGTGGAGTACACGCCCCAGGGGGTTGTAGACCTGCTGAACCGCATTGGTTTCACCTATAAGAAGACATCGGAAGTCCCTTGCGAGGCTGATGCCTCCAAGCAGGCAGCCTTTGTCGGAGAACTTTCCGAAATCCTTTCCGGTATGCCGGAAGATGCCGTGGTTTATTATGCCGACGGTGTTCATCCGACCCACAACAGCCGTTCCACTTATGCGTGGATAGAGAAAGGCGAAAAGTTGGAACAACCGACCGTCAGCGGTCGTGACAGGGTGAACATCAACGGGTTGCTTAACGCGCATGACGTGACGGACGTGATAGCCCATGATTGCGAAAGCGTCAATGCCGAATCCACAAAAGAAGTTTATCAGGCGGCCTTGGACAGGCATCCGGAGGCCCCGTTCATCTATATCATTTCCGACAATGCCCGTTATTATCACAACAAAAAGCTCAAGGAATGGGTGGACGGGACAAAAATCAGGCAGATATTCCTGCCGCCCTACTCGCCGAACCTCAATCTGATTGAGAGGCTTTGGAAATTCCTCCGCAAGAAGGTCATCAATACCGGTTTCTACAGGACAAAAGAGAAATTCAGGCAGGCCGTTAAGGATTTCTTCGACAATATCGGAAACTATAAAGAAGAGTTGGAGTCACTTCTGACTCTTAAATTCCGTTTGTCTAATTCGCAAACCATTTCTTTTTGACTATATTTCAGTCGACAAAGCCGCTCCGCCCCGATAACCGCCGTCGACCCGGTCGACAGCATCAATCCGTCAGGAAAAGCCCTGTCGATTCAATCGACAACGCCAATCGGCGCGGAGAAGCATCGTCGATTCAGTCGACGGCACAAATCGGGACGGAGAAACCCTGTCGACTGAGTCGACGGCACAAATCCTATAGGATTGGCACTGCCGACTGGTTTTCCGCATATAATTTGCCCCGACGAAGGAAAAAGACTATATTTGTCAACGTAAAATTTTCGTATCATCCTTAAAATTGAAGCGTATGAAACAATTATCAGCATTGAATATTGCCCGTCTCCGCACCGAAGAATCGTTCGGTTATCTGAAACAAGTTGAAACGGAAACGGCGAACCTGCCGGGCGAGGAACCGGCTGCCGCCCTTACCGCTGCAATAACCACCTTTACAACCAATGTAGACGCTTTCGACGATGCGCTGAAAGCATCTGCCACCAATCCTGCCACCGCCACGGCGACCGCAGCAGACGATGCACGCGATGCCGCGTGGCGTGGCGCGAACAACTACGTGGCAGCCATGTGCGCCTATCCCGATGCCGACCTCCGTGCCATCGCGGAACAATGCAAGGCGGTGTTCGACAAATACGGCGATCCCACGAAGCTGGCGCAAACCGAGGAAAGCGGCGTGCTGCACAACCTCCTGCAAGACCTTGAGGCACTGCCCATCGCTGAAATCAACTTTTCTGTCTGGGTGGAAGACCTGAAATATAAAGAAGAACAATTCCTTGCCGCAGCCGCCGAGCGCACGGAAGCCGATGCAGCCCGTCAGGTGGGCATCGTGAAGGAGACCCGCACTGCCGCCGAAGCTGCCTACCGCTCGCTGGTTGATACGGTGAACGCCCTGGCGATGATAAACGGTGATGCGGAATACGCTACGTTTATCGACCATGTGAACGCGATGATTGAGCGTCAGAAAGCCATCTCGAAAGCGCGTGCCACTCGTGCGAAGAAGGAGGACGAGAAGCCGGGCGAACTTTGATGACGGACGATAATCTGAAAGTTCTAAAAGCCTCTGCCGGGAGCGGAAACCGACAGAGGCTTTTCTTCGCCACGTGACGACGGTATCGGTGGTTCTTCTGTTTGTTTGAGGTCTCATTCTGGTGCTGATGCGGGGGATATATAGGTAAAAACAACCATTATCAATTATAAATGCAGTGTCTGCTTGCTTGATTCTTGCGCAAATTCATTACTTTTGTGCTGATTGAATCATTTAAGTAAAAGGAAAATGAAAGATGACATCAAAGACAAAGTGGAATGGACGGTTATATTCGTGCTGGAGTTCGGGCGCAAATATGGGTTGACAATGAAACAGGCATTCAATTATCTGAGTCGCTTCAAAGGGATTGAGTTCATCGACCGTCATTACGGGTACGCTCATACGCAGTCGTTTGCCTCAATGGTGGACGACGTTGCAGAATATTGCCATCGCCGTGGAGGGGCGTTACTATGAAGCTCTATCACGGAACCAACCGGGACTTCGACCGCGTGGACTTGTCGAAATCCAAGCCAAACAAAGATTTCGGGTGCGGTTTTTATCTGTCTGCCGATTACGAGCAGGCGTGGAATATGGCTCAAGTCAAAGTGGAACAGTTGGAAACGGGAACCCCTATCGTACAGACCTACGAAATAGATGATGCCGCATGGAAAGACTTGCGCATACTCCGCTTTGAGAACTATTCGGAAGAATGGGCAAAGTTTATTCTATTGAACCGTAACAACCCTGTCCGATTGCCTGCACACGACTACGACGTGGTGATTGGCCCTATTGCCAACGACCGGGTAGGCGTGCAGCTATGGAAATATGAGAATCGTTTCATTGACTTGCCCACACTGGTGCGCAATCTGCAATATATGAAAGGAATAACGATACAATATTTTTTCGGCACGGAACGTGCCATCAAATCATTACGACGAATATGAACGAAAAGACAGAAATGATGGCCGACATGGTGAAGAATCTTGCCGTGTTGTTGCTGGAACAGAATAACGAGCTGAGCATGGAGCAGGCATTATCCCAGGTATTCAATTCGGATACTTATCAGAAGATAACAGATGAACGTACACGACTCTATTTCCAAAGTCCGCGGTATGTCTTTTCCTTTTTAGAAGACGAACTAAAGAATGGGAAACTCTCTTGAACTCCATAATTCTACAAACATTTAAGAATATGGATAAACTGATTGACAAATACCGTCCTGCGAATTACGAAGATTGTTTCCGCCAAACATTGATTGGAAAAGAGCGGATGAAGCCAAGAGACTTGTTCGATCTTATATTTGTTCAATATCCGAAGCCTGCACAATATTTATTGAAATTCAGGGACATGTTAGTGAAGCCATTAGGGCTTAAAACTGGAGGCGGGTTTGCGGATATGATAATTGAAGAAAATGAAACAGGGCTGGTTATCGGTAAACGAGACAAGCATCTTGACTTTTATGTTGTGTTGGAATGTGAATCCCCGTCAGGAAATGCGCAGAATATCAGCATTGCGACATTGGTCAATTATAATAACGGCTTAGGCAGGATATATTTCTTTGCCATACGTCTTTTTCATATCCTCATCGTTAAGAATTTAGTTAAAAGGGCAGTGAGGATATGGAGCAATGAAACGAAAATATACGGATATTAGGGAATTCCGAACCCTATACAATGGGATTTGTTACAGGCTTTCCTTCTTTCTTCAAAATTCCTACAAAATCCGCTCCTACCTTTGCGCAGATACAATAACTTTGCAACCGATTTAAAAACAGGAAAGCGATTATGTGGAAATACTATGCACTGCTGTCCGCCCTCTTTGCCGCGCTGACCGCCATCTTCGCCAAGGTGGGCGTGAAGGACATCAATTCGGACTTGGCTACGGCTATCCGCACCACCGTCATCCTGCTGCTGACGTGGGGCATCGTGCTCTTCGGACAGCACGTGGGCGAGATAAGGGAGATACCGCGTCATGCCTGGCTCTTCCTCGTGCTGAGCGGGGTGGCGACGGGGCTGTCGTGGCTTTTCTACTTCAAGGCGTTGCAGACGGGCGACGTGTCGCGCGTGGCGCCGATAGACAAGCTGAGCGTCGTCATCACCATCTGCCTGTCGTTCCTGTTTCTGAAGGAACCGGTCAGCCTGCGGGTGGTGGCGGGCGCGCTGCTGATTACGGGCGGAAGTATCATCATGTTAATCAAGTAAGCGCAGGTCAGATGCTGTTGGTTATCCGTTCTTTTACCTTACTCCATGCATTCGTATGGAAGAGGCAACAACGGTCCATTGTCTGATACATCTCTTTAAAACGGCTTGCCGGAATCACAAAACTCAGCACATTGCTTTCTACATAAGGGCGCACGGAAGGGTCGAGCAGACCTATAAACGTACGACGGCCGCCTGTTCTGTTTTCTTTTACGGCTTGGGCTACAACTGATGAACAGCCTGAGCCGAAAATGCAGGAGACAGCATCATCGGCGTTATTGTCGAAGAATGCCCAAGTTGCCAGTCCTGACAGCATGTCGGGAGTAGCAAAAAACAAAATCCCTTCCATGGGTTCAAAACTCTCTACGCAGTCAATCCGTATGAAATTGAGATACTTTTTAGCAGCCGGCCGTATATCAAGCCGTTCAATGCACGTTATCACATCTTCCGGAGAAGCCTTGTAGCGTTCTTTATGTGACACAAAGCCGGGCACATGCTCAGGCATCGGCGCAAAGGCGGTATAGAGCTTGCCTCCGCCACAACCGATGGTTTCGGCATTCAGGCTAAGCCCTTTCCCTTTTCTCGCGGCATCCATTCCCTTAAAGAGACAACCGTTTATCTTATCTGTATCTGCCACTGGTTCGTTATCATAATAGAACAGAAGCGGAAGTTCCGCCGTTTCACCAAAAGCCTGGCGGTATTTGCTGATGAATGTCTGAGTATCCATATCTTTTTCAGTATAAGTAGTTTTGTGGGTAAATATAGTGAAAAATTCGATTCTTCTTCAATATATCTTCAAATTTCCTTATTACCTTTGCTTCCATGTTTATTCATCAAACGCAATGAAACTGCTGATAATCGAAGACGAAAGGGAACTGTCGGCCCTTCATCGGTAACGTGGGCAAGGCGGTGTCGAAGGCAGGGATGGCAGAGTATCCCAGCGGCGACATGGCGGATATGCTGGACAATCACGACTTCGTCTACACGCACATCAAGAACCTGAAGGCAAAGCTGGCGGAGGCGGGCGTAAGGGATTGCGTCAAGAATGTGTATCGCGGTGTTGCTGCTTGCCAAGATAGACAACCGCCAGTACGAACAGATGGAAACCATCAGTTTGGGCGATTTTTTCGACAGACTGCTGCCTTCATTGGAATGCCTTATGGGAAACATCGTTCTCCGCAAAGATTTCCAGACTTCGCTGATGATACGTGCCAACCGCACCCTTCTGGAAAGTCTCGTGAATAATCTTGTGGTGAATGCTGTCCGCCATAACCGTCCGAATGGGGACATCACTCTTGTTCTGACCGGCAGGCAGCTTATCGTATCGAACACTTCCGATGAGCCGGAATTGGACGCCCGGCAGGTATTCAATCGCTTCTACCGCCCGTCAGAAAAAACAAAAGGTAATGGATTAGGACTGGCGATAGTGAAAGCGGTTTGCGAATACCATGGATGGAAAGTGAACTACTGGTATGAAAATAACAGGCATTGTTTTGCGGTGAATTTTTAGTTCCTATGTTTGTAAAATGTGCTAGCAAAATAGCATAAAGCCAAGAGAAACTGTTTTGAATTTCTCCAAAAAGTTTTTCTTGTCTTGATGTGTTCGTTTCGTGTGTGCTTTGGGCGATTTATTTGGCAAAGCCTGTCCTATTGCGTTTTCATGAGAACATGCTGATAAATGTCAACATTCATTTTATTGACATTTGGCTTCGCTTTGGCTTGTGGTCTATAGGGTTATAAATAATTTTGCTTCCTGTTGAACGGGTACTTTCTTCTGTTCCAGTCGAGGGAAACGTGCCGTGTTCCAAATGATAAAATACCGGAGCCAAAATACTGTCGGCTGGTGTGCCGAACTCTCCTAAATTGGCAGTTAAGTCTTCAGATGAAACATAATCAGGTTGCAGCCCATCAGTATAATAATCGTAAAAGTTTTCCGAGTTAGCTGTATATGAGGTGGTTAACCAGAATTCCAGTTGTGGGTAAGCTTCATTGGTAAACAAGCTCTGTGCCACATTTTTTCCAAAGGTGGCAGCACCTACTTGTAATAGCTTATCACCTAAATATGGGCGCAAGGTATTGATAACAATTTCGGATGCCGAGGCTGTATTAGAGGTGGTGATGACGTACAGGTGGTCATAATTCAGATTGGTTACCCCTTGCAGCAGACTGGCATCAAAAGTATAGGTCTGTGTCTGAGGATCAGTCTTGTCATTAAATACCATTGTAAGCCACGGTTGTCCCATTGCACCTTGTGGGGCAAGGATGGTACTAAGCAATTGGGCGGTGGATACATAGCCACCCGGATTGTAGCGAAGGTCGAGGATGATGTCGGATGGTGACTGGGCGGCAGCTTCGTTGAAGGCTGCTTTCAGTGATTCTTCGTCGTCCGTTTCAAATCCATTGTAGAGGATATAAAAAGCTTTTTTGCTTCCAGCGGTTATGGTCTTATAGGTAAATACGCTGGGTTGTTCGATGATTCGGGGAGCAGGCATGTCAACGTAGGATGTATCCGGCTGTCCATCTACTTCTGTAGCTACCCGGTAGCGGCAGGAGCTGCTGGGACGCTGGAAGAAAGATTCGAAGTTACTTGTATTCAAAGCCCGGTCGTTCACGCTTACCACCCAGTCGTTGCGTTTCAGTCCCACTTCAGAAGCTGGAGAATCAGGATACACATATAATATATGTACTACATAGTCACCGTTGGTATTGCGTATCAATGAGCCTTCCAATCCGAAAGTGGGGTAAGCACTTTGTACACGTGAAACATTTACCGAATCAATGTGGGAAAACACGCTTCCATTTTTCTGGTCCTGTGAAGAAACAACCGACTGGAGAAATGTTTCGGGCTTATCGAAGAAGTTCAGTCCTTCTTCGGTGGGAAGGTCTTCGTAAAACAGGTAATGTTGTTGCATGGTTTCGTACATCCACGTTTTTGGTCCGATAAGGGCATAATATTCCCCCGAGCGGTCTTGTCCGCACGATGCAAGGAATAAGGCAGATGCAAGCATGCATAGCGCATGGATGTGGAATAGGCTTCTTTTCATGATGCAGGCTTTTATTTCATGGTAAACGAGTTTTGTCCGATCATATTGCCATCGGCAAAGATATAGACCGTATAGGTACCTGCAGGAAGGTATTCTTCCACGTCCCAATAGACGGTAACGCTTTGTTCTTCTCCGGTATATTCAATATACTTTTTAA
This sequence comes from Bacteroides sp. An51A, assembly GCF_002161565.1. Lineage (NCBI taxonomy): Bacteria > Pseudomonadati > Bacteroidota > Bacteroidia > Bacteroidales > Bacteroidaceae > Bacteroides > Bacteroides sp. An51A. The sequence goes on along the minus strand of NZ_NFIC01000004.1, from coordinate 474,548 downwards.
TGGAGTAAGTAATTTCACGGTCTTCGTAGGCAAAGGTGGTATTGCCTTTCGAGAGGATGTCATTGTCGGGCTTGGCAATGCGGATGTAGATTGTTTTGTTGCCCGTTTCGGCAGTGATGTTCTTTACGATGGTGAACGAGATAGCAATTTTTTTCACGTCTTTTACCTTTCGTGCTTTCTTGCCACGTTTATTCATCGGTAGTGCAGAGATGTTGGTGGCATCCAGTTGGGCTGCTAGCGATACCTTTTCGTTCAGGTTTTTCTTTTCTTGCGAGAGGGTATTGATTTGCGCTGTGGCAGCTGAGTATTTGCTTTTCACTTCCTGATTTTCTTCCATCAGTGCAGCGTTGAGCCGGTTGAGCGAGTCAATTTGGATCACGTAGGTACGTAGCACGGCACGTACGGTTTTCAATTCTTTCTTCAACCGCAATATTTCAGCAGCATTGGTTGTCTTCACCTGCCGCAGTTCTTCCAATAACCGTTGGGTCTTCAACTTTTCACTTTCCAGTTTTTCACGAAGCGAATCGTTGTTGATCTGCACCTGAAGTTCATCGTATTGTGTAGCAAACGCGCTATATTCATTTTCCATTTCTTGTTTTTCTACGGCAAACACTTCGGCCATTTCCTTATTTTTCCGGTATTCGTTCACGGCAAGGAAAGAAACGCCTGCAACAATGACAATCAATAGAATAATCGCTCCAACTAATTTTTTATTTTTTTCCATAGACTCTTGAGTTTGGGCGCAAAATTACAACATTTTGCACAGATGTAGTCTTTTGGGCTGATAAAAAACTATAATGGGGATGAGTTCATGCGTTTTAAGTTTTTGAGTTTTGGGGTTTGTTTGCTGATTCTGCCTCACTGGTTATTGGGAGTAGTTCTTAAAAACTCATCCTACATCATCACACAAAACTCAAAACAGACTTTTAAAGGCCTGCCAACTTGGCTGGAACACCTTCATCTCCTGCTTCCCAATGCAAAAGGGGAAGTCCGTTATACTCGCCTTGCTGCTTGTCTACCCAGGCATTCAAGGCATCCAAAAGGGTTTCGCCCGTATCGGTAACGGTGAAATCAGTATCGTAAGTATAGATGGTGCTTTTGTCTTTGATGTTGGTGAAATTCTTGTAAACAGGATCGGAGGTGCATGTTACCGGGTAATAACAATATTGAAATATCGTTTTTGTTGTTGCAACTCTATGACTAAAATAACCAAATTCCGTATTGCCCACATACATTAAATCCCCTGCATAACAATTAAGAAGGCAGTTTTCGTCATTTCCACTACGATGAAAAATTCCTCCAGTTTGCGATGCTTTGTTAAAATGACACGCGTATACATAGCTATTGAGTATTTGGGAATAATTATAGTTACATAATCCCCCTGCACTATATAATGTTCCCTCAAAATTGACATTATATGATGAGCAGTTGGCAATAATGCCATGATTTTCACTTACTAATCCTCCAGCGTAGCCCAATGTCCAGTCCTTGATACTACATGACTTTACATGACATCCAGTAACAATCCCTTCATTTTTCCCAACAATTATTCCTTCATAATAGGATTTATCAGAAATCATTGGATTGGTATAGGAACAGTTTTCTAAAGTCAAGTTTTTTACTATTCCTTGCGGACCAATGTATCCGAATAACCCTTGATAAATAGTGCCTTCCGGTGTAAGAATTTGCAAATACGAAAGCGTGTGTCCTTGCCCATCAAAACAATTAATAAATGGACAATCTTCTCTATCACCTGTTATAGTCCTATCATATCCTATCGGCTGCACTTGCTCACTTTGCTCTTCTGTAAACGCAATGTCTGCACAAAGGAAATAGGTCATGACGCCATCTACTTCATGTCCGAAATCGTCCAGCGTGTAGCCTTCGTATTCCATCCCGTTTATCAGATGGGAGAATGCGATAAATTCTTCTGCGGTGTAGATGCCGGTTTCTTTTTCTTTGGAAATAAGCCGGTAGGTATATTGGTGTCCCGAAATAAAAGATTGTGTTGGAGTGGTGAGTTGTAGTTCACCTTCGGAGGTGACAAGCCTGATGTCGACAGAAACATTGTCGGCAGGAGGTATGAAAAGTGTATATATACGGTCAGTTCGTTTTTCGAAAGAAACGGTAGGTGCCGGAGTTTCTGCAAATGTGAATGTTCGGGTGTGAGGCTCTATGCTTGCCAGTCGGACGGATGGGGTAAAACGGATGTTTTGCATCTGTGTATGGATTGATTCATCTGTCTCAAAAGTGATTTTGGCAAAGAGATGTTCGAATTGCAGTTCAACTGGTTTGCCGTAGGGCGTTTCTTGAGCTGCATATAAGATGTCTTTCAGATTTCCTTCCTTATCGTAAAGTTCTTGTTGGGTTGATGCGAATGCCGGATAGTAGACGACAACCGATGCTTCGTTTCCACTTTTATCCCAGTACAATGGAGTCTCAGGATGCCATTCCCCATCTTGATAAGTCAGGGCGATATTGTTGGCGTTTATTCCTCCTTGACTGAAAAGGGAGGCATTGTCGCCTGCGGTGAAGATATTTTTTCCTTCATTGTTCCGAGTCATCCCTTCCAATTGGTTTCCTTGGATGGAGACTGTTATAAGTGAGTTGTCCATAAGTTGTTCTTCCTGGCATCCGACAAGCAGGCAAGCAAGGAGGATGATATATAGCTGTTTCATGGCATTCGGTATATTGTTGTTTTTTAAATATAACGCAAGAGCATTATTTTGTTTACCCCCGTTCCCTGTTTTTTACCAGCTGATTATGCGAATCGGAAGTTGACAACGGATTCTTGTGATGCTATCATAGAACACAGACTACACAAGAATACACAGAAGAACAGGTCAATAATCAATATGCTGATGTGAAAATAAATTAGCACATTGCCCTATTATTCATTGGCACATTAAAATAAAATCTGTGTCTTTCCGTGTTGTCTGTGTTCCATTAAAATGCACAAATAAATACCGCGTGAAGTATAACTCCTAAACGAAGTGATAACTTCTGTGAAACATAACGACGTTTAACACCTGATTTGCATAAATCAAAAACCGGCGCGCATCCCTGCGAACCGGTTCCTTAGATTTACTAATTTAAGTAAAATGTGTGTGGGGACGCTTCCCCACGGTTTTGATAGAGATATAAAAATGTGTTAATATCCTTCTTTCAATGTTATAGTCTGAGGACTGCTTATCAAACTTTGAACCGTAGCTTCACCATCATAATTGGTGGCCCGATAACCACTACCTGTACTATACCTGAAATACAGTGTAGAGGTAAGTTCAAAACCTACAAACGAACGGATAGTTATTTCGCCGTTATTGCCTACGGTGTAATCTGCTACATGATTCTGATAGTCACGGTCGCTGTAAAGTGAAATCGTGGCATTGCTTGGTACATAATCTGTTTGAGGTATATAATTGCCATGAACATACTGGAACCTTACCGTACAAGGCGGAGTTGTATATTCTACTATAGCAGTTCCATGGTCATACGATTCCAATTGGAAACGCCCTGTAGCCAAATCTTCGGTTATGGTAAAGGTAATCGATTGAACACCATACGGATCACCCGGCGTATAGTGAATACCGTCACCATCCGGATCTACTTCGAATGTACCTGTCGAAGGTTCCGCTTTTGCCCAATTCATAAAGTTGCCATAGATTTCCACTACCGGATGAGTAGAACCATCGGATGTATATCCATCTCCTTGCTCATGCAACGTAAAGGAAAGCGTTATCTTTTTCGCTCCCGTTTTATACGTATTGAAAGTAAAAAGGTCGTCTACTGTACTAAAATCACCATTCCCTTCCGATGCTAACCTTACGTTAATGAAACTATAATGCATATCTCCTTCATTAACAAAACGCGCCGTATTGTTCTCATTCAAGAAATATGGATTCGTTACGGTTATCTGGGTGGCACTGGATGCCATATTTGTCTTGAAATAGAACGTGAAAGTTCCATTCTGTGTACGGTATTCGTTATACGATATCGTTGCCTGATAGGAGAATGTCTGGTTTCCTTCTGATTCCACAGGAATGCGGTTCCTTGTTACATCCGGATAAATAGATTTCCGTTCCGGCTCGATATCTAATGTCAATGGGAAAGCAGAAGTCGGCATATTTTCCGGGAGACCTATTGTAAGAGCCACATCCGAACCTGTTACCCGAGGTATGTTATCAGTACAATCCACCACTCTAAACCGGAACGGTTCATGTACACGCAACAAAATGCGACGAGACAAGCCCGATGGGGTGGTGACAATAAACTCTTGTTCTTCCATCAAAGCCGGAAGTGATGCAGGCGGCGTTATACTCAATACACCATCGCTATATGTAAAACTTGCTACGGCATTCGGATTAAGCCCATCTTCTCCGCTTCCACCTACGGCAAAGATTTTCACCTTGTCATTCGCAAGAGTTCCTTCACCTTCGTCTATTCCTTCCCGATATTCATAATCAATGGTTACTTCATCCGAAGTCACTACCAGCAAATCAGTCTCACTTACATAAAGTTCATTCTTTCCGTCTTGAATGGTATTTACTTCGCTGACTTCCACCGATGCACCAATATTATTCGATGCCACTGCATCAATGGCTTCTTGAGGCGTATCATATCCTACACCGCTTACGCTGGTAATACGGATGGTATATTGGAAATTGCGATACAGGTTCAGATACGTAGTAATGTACGTACTTGGGTCTGTTTCCACCAAATCCAATTTATAGTAATAAGCACCGCCATTATATTGTGCACGCACCAATACGAAAGCCGGACGAGAGGCTTCGTCTTGATTGCGTTCATAGACGTACTTTGGTGTATTGGTGAAATCAGCTTCCTGCGGAACAGTCTCATCTACACTTCCTGCATTGTTTCCGCCAAATCCCGGATTGAGAGAAGTGAATTGTTCGTATACAGTGCTTTCTTGTTCCGCTGGCAAATTGAATGTAGCAAACCCGCCGTTTGTACCCAAGGCTTCATCCGTGCCTGCATAAGGAGCTACTGTACCTTCCGTAGTTTCACGTACAATCGCATAGCCCAACACTTCAAGTTGTTCTAATTCTTTGCTTACCACAATCTTTGCAAAATTACGTATCAAGGTTACTTCCGGCAAAGTCATTCCGTCTTGTATGTTATTTACCGTGATACGTTGCCAATAAGCATCTGTACCATTCGTTACGGTTAACTGGCTGAATATGCTTGTTTCGCTATCATCAGGCACATAATCGCCAAATTCTACATCCCCCAAGACAAAATGCAATACACGTGCCCTATCGGAAGGAGGCAGTTGCACTGTATATGTACCCTTTGTTCCGTCGAAACTATTTACCGTAGCAAGTTGGTTGGCAACGAAGAAACCGTTTTCATCGAATACCAATACATGCAAAGGCAAGTCTGTTGCCGGTGTATCCCCCATGGCTCGTGTAGCGATTCTTGGTTCGGGGATATTGACCGTAAACCGATATTCACCCGACTTTAATGCCGGTGCCTCTGATACAATCTCCTGCTGCTGGCACGATGTAACCAGCAGAATCGTCAGGAGGCTTATGTAGTAATATATCTTTTTCATACGCTTATAACATTAAGTTTATTGCCTTGGTTCATCTCCCCACGTAAACCGATTGGGATTTTCGATTTTTTCATCACCCCAATACCATACGTCATAGACACAGCGGACTGAATGACTACCATTATCAGAATAAAAGCCTGGACGGTTTGAACTTTGATAACCGTTATCATAATATCTACCTGTCGATGCAAAATAGTCACCATTGAATAAATCAGGAATTTTATCAGCATTCGAAAGACTAATAATGTATTCTATTTCCCCTTCTGTTGGCACCCGCCAACGACCTGCGGGGTAACCATTCTCTTGATAAGAGGCACAACGTTGTTTTGCAGCATCAAAAGTTATACCATTTCCATCTACTACTCCCCATGAAGAAGCAATTTTAAATGCTGGTGCAACAACTGATCCATTCGTATTTATATCTGAAATGCTTTCTTGGACAGATGGATAGTAATATGTTAAATTACGACCGTTTACATCTTCTTGATTTCCCAAATAATCAAGATTGTCTATGATTTCACTCCTTGGATCTCCAATAGCATATTCATCATCTATATCGAAAGAAGAAATATAAATTGTATATTGATTTAAATTACTATTTGTCGCACCACTCGCTTCAGGATCGTATACATTACCTAATGACGTTCCCCTATCATTAGTTACAGAACGCCCATCTCTTCCTCCACCATTTACACCATATACAAATCGATTTGAAGAACCTGTTCGATTATATTCTCCTTCAATATACATAGCAGGATATTGTGTTATCGTCCATTTATCCGCCTCTACTCCTTGCTCATTATATACTGTAACCGTAATGGTGATAGCAACATAATCGTCGTCTGTCAATGGATGACCAAATACTAAATTATCACCTTCCACACGAATCGTATAATCATTAGGAATTTGACCAACATATTCCATCCTATTACCATCTTCATCAGTATAATTATTTTTTGCTTCTTCCGCATAATATTGATGACGAGCATTCGTTTGTCGGTAATTCCATAAACTCACTTCTGTAATTTCAGTATAATATCCTTCGGGAGTAGGATTATAGCCTTCTTCCGTTGATATTGGACTACTACTAATATACGGCATGCTCAATTCATCCACATTATTCATTACCGAAGTATATTCATCCAATACCAGATAGCGGTAATTATTCATCGCTGCATCTATACGCATTTTAAACCAATCATGAATAATGAAGTTTGATGATACCGTTACCGCATCGTGCGGATTCAAGCTACCCAATACACCTATCCTCGTATGAACCTCGTAATACTTGTTACGCTCCATTAAAGCAGGAGAATCATCGCCTGTAATGGGAACACGATAATAATAGTTTACAGCCTGTTCAGTAGCTTCACCATCTACATACCAAGGTACACAAAGAATCAAATACGTATCTTTGCGGTCTGTTGTTTCTTCGGGGTTGGGATAAGAATAGAACGGAGCCGTTTGTTCGTAACCGTTTTCTCCATCTATTTGCTGATAATCACGCAACATACGGGTAATATAATCGCTATTAGCTTGCACTTGATAAGTTCCAGCCAGATTTGTCTTATTCACACCATATACCATCGTAACCCTCATGCGGTCAAGTGCTGGACGATACGTCACCTGTTCATCACCTTCGCCTACTGTAATTTTATCTTCGGCAGTAGGGAAAAGCATGACTTTTGCCATAGCACGCTTTAAGTCTACATGTCCCGATGTACCTTCCGGAGAAATGGTAACCGTTGTTGCTCCGTCCATTACCAAAGAAGGTTCCGGACCTGTATTTCCGCTATAACCATCTTTCCAGTTCGTTGTAAGCACAGTTTCTTTTAAATCTGCCAAAGTCTTATTTGCAGCAGAAGTTCCGTTCAACAAATCGTAGTTTGCCACTACATATATATAATAGGAGTTTCCATCCGTAATAATATCCTTGTCAAGTTGTACTTGAAGTGTATTATTGCTTACCGGCACACTCAAATGGGCATAAAGACAAGTCCGGCTTTCATTTTGCTCTGCATCAGAAGAAAAGAAGTACACATCAGCACGTGTAATGGTGTTTTCATTGAAACGGTCTTCACCCACAACCTCGGCACGTGAAGCCGCCATGGTACTTACGCTCAATGTCAGGCAATCGCCGTCCGTTGCTTGCTCTCCTTTCCAGTCTTCATCCTGACATGACCCTAATACCAAAAGCAATGCCAGCATATATATAGGATATAATATTCTACGTTTCATAATTATCTACTTTGAAGAATTGTAAAACGATTGATTTCGTCTGTCTGTCCCGGAGTCATACTTGGATTCGGGTCAGTCAAATCAAGTTCATAAGTCTTTCCGCCAATATCCGCAAATACCCGCAAAGTCACGCTATGTGTATCTTCCGATTCGGGGTCAGTGCAACGTATTTGAAGCGTCTGTTCAACAGGCTGTCCGTTACTATAAGCCGTACCAGAGTTTTCACCTACGAACTCGAAGTAATTGACATCTTCTCCTATCAGCTGCGCACGCCATGTAGCTCCGCTTGGCGTATTAATGGTAAACTTCAGTTCAGCATTTTCATCGGGATTAACATGTACGGTCAAGCCATCTTCCATTATTTCCAGTATTGATTCCGGTGTCCAACCGGCACTGGTATAACTCAAATTATCGGTATAATCTACCGTTATCTCTTCTCCATCCCATGGCATAATCGAATAAGTCAAGTTAACCAGTGTTCCCGGATCTATGCGCGAACCGCCTTCACGGTCTATCGTTACCGCTATGTCGTAAATGTAATTGCGTTGCAATCGGTAAAGGTCTTTGTAGCTTTCATCCGGAGTGATGGCGTCGTTGTCTTCGGGCAACTGATAATTGACGGGGACTTTGTAGTACCAATCTTTTCCGTTGAAAGGAGCCTTCAGCAGGATGTAGGTTTGTTTGTCCGGATCTATCGGAGCTTCCGTATAGAGGTTATCCTGATCATCACCTACCTGCACCATGTTGTCATTGATATCATCATTCTCCCCCATCGGATGCGGTTCATACCAATTGTTGGCGTAAGAGTACAGTATGAGTTTACCGTCATAAATGTTTTGCGCTCCGTCCACCGGAATCATTTCATCTTCCGCCGAACTGGTCGTGCTTTGCAATATGGCGTTATTCGAAACCAAGAAAGCAGTTTCTCCCTCTTCCAATACGGCAGAGTTTGGTGCATAGTTAACGAATTGGTATTCGTAAGAAGCCTCATTATTATACGTATTGGTTACGGTCAAGCGGATTTTGGCTAAAGCACGTTTCAGTTCAACCTGAATCGTAGCATCATTGCCACTTCGTGTCAGCGTTCCTTTTCCGTCCATTAAGAAAGAAGTTTGCTTGGCGTTACAAGTCAAACTTTGCACGTATGCCTCTTGCAAACCTTGCAATGTGGTAACAGATGCTACGCTTGGACAATTCGCAATCAAATAAATCTGATCACCTTCTGCTATGTTTTCAGGCGAAAGGTCATTCATGGCAAATACCCAAGTATGGACACTCCCGTCTTGACCATCTGTAACATCAGGTGTTGATTCTTGATGTATGACATTACCTCCACCAGCTGGGAAGATAAACAAATCCAATCGGTTGATTTGGTTTTCATTCCAATAGTCATCATTCACACCTGCTTCTGCACGCGACGGCGTGATGCCGCTGATAGAATAGGTCAGCGTGACTTTACCTTTTCCTTCTGCGGAGATGCCGGACTGCATATCATCTGTACACGAACTGAATAGTCCGCATATAGCAGGCAGGCTTATCAATAAATATCGTATGTATGTTTTCATATTCCGCATTGTTTTTAATTTTCATTATTTGCCGGTGAATCCGGATCCCAAAACTGACTAATGGTATGGGTTGGATTATCTTGAAGGATATTCTTCACAATTTGAGTAAAATTATCACCGTTTGTGGCTTTGAACTGCCAGATATAAATCCGGGTATCCGTTCCGGCAAAACGTCGTCCATTTAGCCAATGAGTATTGGTTGCAACATTTTTCGGATTAATCACCAATTCGTGTTCTTCTACTCCATCTAAAGAAACGGTAATATAAAACTCGGCATATATTTCCTCCCCACTTTCTTCTACCTGATTGCCCCAGACCAAATTATTGAATTTTGCATCCGTCCAAGCATGGGTTGCTGTAATCTGAATCTGGTAAGGTTCTTCACGGGCGATACCAGTCGTTACACAAAACCGTTCATACGGACCATTATCCTCCAATCGATATTGTCCGGTCCCGAAACGGAAATTATGATTTCCATCCGGTTCTTCTAAGTGAGCTTTCCATACTGCTCCATCCGGCGCATCTAATTTAAAGTAGAAACCGGCATAAGAGGGTTTGGTATTGTCATACTCATCAGTTTCCAATATAGTGTGTTCATCATTATCATATCTCGGATATACCACATAACAATAAGCTGCCTCTTCGTCTCCTACTGTTGCATTCGTCAAGTTTGGAGCGTCATAATCATCACTATTCCAAGCTGCCACTATAGGGGTTGCATTCCAACCGATAACAGAACTTACGTTTTCCCATTGCAAGGCAAGGTATTCCAACTCTAAGATGCCGCCTTTCACCGTTCCGGTTATTACTACGTAATGGTTGCGGATTACGTCTTTATCCAATTTTACGGTTGCAGTCTTTACCTCTGCCGTACCTAATGTATATTGGATAGTTACCGTCATATCATTAGCATCCGCTTCGAACAGATAATAATCATTCGTAGAAGATGCGATTTGATTCAATCGGGTTACATAGTTTTGTGCGTCTTCTTCGTCACCACGTGCCAAAGTGGCATCTTCCGCTAATACTTGGATAGCAGACGGAGGAGTGATGGGAACGGTTTCCGTATTCGTTACTCCTGCCGGCACATTGGCTGCACTTGGACGAGTGTCTTTATTCTCAAATGTCACAGCCGCCGGGAATACGCTTCCCCTATCGGTTGCACCCGAAACAGTGATGCTGGTGATTTCGGCTTGTGTGCTTTCGCTTTCCTTGGCAAAGAAACAGGCAATTTTGGCTACGCCTCTTTCTAAGGGAAGTTGTGTGTTTGCATCATAACTTCCGGAAAGCTTTGCTACGGGAATACCCGTAATGATACGGCTCATCAGCAAACCATTGTTTGTCAATTCGGATGAAGTTTCATTGTTGGGCTTATTACTAAATGTTGTGGACTGCAATGCACTTCGTGTGGAATTGGCATCCAAACCTGTAACCAAACCATTCGTTATCACATAGATGTCTACCGTAGTTATCTCTTCGGGAATGGTCAGTTCCGTGCGGAGTTCTCCACTTGCCGTGGTATAGCGTTCGGCATCTTCAATACGCTTGTAGGCGGCTGCGGTGGCATTATCATCTGCATTATTACTATCAAATACCCAGATGTCAGCGGTGTGGAAAGTACTTTCTCCATCTATCGCATTCACATCATTATCGGCACGCGAAGCGGTATAAGGCTGGATTGCCGGGAAATTGAGGCTGATGGTGCGCATCTTTGCCTGCGGCGTGCCTGCATCATCATCGCGGCAGGACGTAAGGGACGCCACAAAGAGCAGCATCCAGCCTACAGCCCATAAATGAATATATCTGTTCCGTTTCATAATACGTCCTTTCCTCCTTCTAAGTCAACGTTTTCTAATGACAATACCCAGTCGTTTACGATGATGCGGCTCATCAGGAAGGTGTCGCCGTCTACGAAGAATGTCATCGCAAACTCATCTTGGCGGTCGAGGTATTCCTGGTCGCTCCATTCGCTCCGGTGTTCGCCGATAGCCTGCAACGAGAGGAACCATGTCAAGTTCAGGTCGAGCAAGGTTTCGCCCGTATCGTTATTCAAAATGCGAAGGCGAGGGTTCTGGTCGTACATCATGCGCGAGGTGTTCAGCTCTGCTACTACGGCATGATTGATTTCGCCTTCCGTTGTTTCTGAGTCGCTTGCTGTTGAAAGTTCCTGCAGGTAAGGTTCGTAGGCAAGCGGGTCTTCTTCGTAAGTGTCTCCTTTATAATCCAACCAGCCATTGTGTCCGTCAATCACAAAGTGATAATCTTCGGCTTGCAACTGCTGTCCGGCACGGTAAGGCATCAGGATGATACGCAACTTGTTGGTACATTTCATCATGTCGACCGTAAATACATCTTCACCACCTGTCACTTCACCTTCTACTGTTCCGCATAGCAATCCGTTCAGTTCAGTATGGCAAATGTTCTCTTCCCGATTTAGCCGGGCATGAAGATCGGTCAGTGTAGAGGTACCTGCGGTCAACTCAGGAAAAGTAAAGTTAGATAAATTGTCCTGGTTATCGGTTTCTTGTGCCCATGCTACAAAAGTGTACGTGCCTGGGGCTAAGTCGGACATATCCATGGTAAAGCCATTGTTGATGTTTTCGTTTTCCTCCTGCTGTGTAGAGAGATAATTTCCGTTTTCATCGAACACCCATACTTGCACGCGGTCGGCTTCACGTCCGAAAGCATCGCCTTCGGTTACGTTATAGGTATAACGGAACTGTAGCGTTACGCTACTTTCTGTTACGGGTGGTTCCGTCACACAATCATCACGGTCTTCTTTGATGCACGATGTCAGTGACAAGGCTGCAAGTGTACTGAGAAGTCCCCAATAAATGCCTGTTTTTCGACTCTTTTTCATGGTTATATCATTTTTTTGTTATTATCTCTCTGTTTATATGTTGTGGGAAAGGTTTCACCACGGATTACATAGATTAAATCCATTGGTTTCTGTTCTTTCCTTCTTTATTTTCTATTCCGGTGGCATCCATAGGATGCAGGTGTTTCCTTCTTTTGCAGAAGAGGAGCCTCCCCAAACCCCTCCCGAAGGAGGGGGGATACATAGGAGGTTGCTAGTTTTAAATTGTTTGCTTCTAAGAATAAAGTATTTTTATTGCAATGTTACATTGTAGTTGCTCAGTACCCATGGATTGACTTCGCATTCTACTTGCAGATAGTTTGGTACATCAATCGGTTCTTCAGGATCTACGTCCGGATTCCATCCGCCCGGTACATCATCACCGATGTTCTTCACACTCTGTACGGTCAACCCATAGATAGTGTTACGCATTACAGCGTTATACAATACTTGTTTGTTTTCACTATTGGCAGCTGTATAATTTTGGTCTTCAATGTAGTGTGTATAATACATTACACCGTCTTCAAATACGCGAACTAAGTATTTTACGCGGAAATCAGATACGGTTTTTACGTCTGCATCTTCTTCTGTGCCTGCAACCGCTGCGGTCAATTCATCTTGTGCTGCTTTCAGTTCTGCCGCTGCATCTGTTTGGTCATTGTTATCATCGAATACGCTCGGATATTCTGTCTGTAATGCTTCCAGCGATGCAAAATATTGTCCGTTATATCCATAGAAACAATTTTCGCCTGCAATCTTGTCGCTTGCATCAGCACTCAAAGTCGCTGTAGCTTTAAACAATACACCTGTTGTATTACCTTGCAGGTCTGCACCTACAGCAAAACAATTTTCAGCAGTAGAACCGCTGTTGTTTTCCATGCAGAACAGTGGGGTTTTTTCCCACTCAGCATCTTTTACTTCATCCGTAACTTCTGTATAAGTTTCACCGCCGCCTTGAGCTGGTGTCGTTGTAATCGTACTATAATCCGACCATTGATTATAGAAATCTGTACCGATAGTAGCGGCAGGAGTTAATAAAGTATTTATTTTGGCAAAAGCTGAAGCTGTAGGAGTGTCAGCAGACCAATGTTGTTGCAAATTAACTTTCTTAACACCATTTACTAACTTGAAGCCATTGAAAGTAATGCTTTCCAATGCGCCTAATTGATTTTTTGCAGCAGAAATATCTACAGCGTCAGCTTCTTTGTATGTAATCTTGGCTGCCAAGCGGTCCAGTTTAATCGGAGCTTTTGTAGTAGCCGGATTGTCATAATCGTTGGCTGCTGTTACGGTGATTTCGGCACCAGTTGTAGCATTTTTACCGTTGCACTCGTTGAACATAATGAATCTACCGTTTGTAGAATAGCCGTTCATTGTGGTTGCATCGATATTGTCCATAATGACATCTGTTACTTTAACACCAGTAGCAGGAGTATATGTACCCGGATTAGCTATCACATATACATAATATGTACCTTCAGTTACTGCAATAGGCTGGGTCTGTACCCCCGCTTCTGTACTTGTCAGGTTGGAAGTAGGTACAGCTTGTGAAATTGTACCGTCCTTCGCACATAACAAAACCTTAGCACTAGTAATCTGGCTTTCACCCGGTTCACCTTCATCTGTACCATCTTCCCCCGGCTGTGTTCTTGAAGCACCGTTATCGGCACCTACCAAAGTCAAAGTCAGATAAGCATTCGCTTGCTGATTACCATTATTTTCTGCAACAATATTTTCTTCATTGCTGCATGATGCGAGCATGCCCATACTCAGTATACCCGCTACCAAATAATAAAACTTTTTCATAATCACTAAAATTTAATAGTTATTCTGTTTTGTTGGTTCTTTTGTTTTTAAGTTTGCAAGTTATTGAGTTTGTAAGTTTATAAGTTCTGTTGATTTTTGACTTGAAAATTTATAAACTTATAAATTCTTTAATGATATCCGCATTTTGCCTAATTGGCTGTAAGGGCGTATTGCATACGCCTTGAAGATATCCGCATGGATAAGTAGACGTATTCGGGAGTATGCGATACGCCCCTACATGGGATGTTTTCGGATATTCAAAATTCTTTACTCTGCATAATATTCTGTTATGGCTTCCAATGTTTTTAAGTTCTGATGCGCCTGTGCGTTTCCTGCCGATGCCGCCTGGCGGAACATGCTACGGGCATCTTCGGTATTGCCTTGTTTCATGTATGCCACACCCAATATGTTTTGCAAGGCGGCGTCTTGCGGAGCTTTTTTCAGCAAGTCGATGGCTTCTTGGGTGCGTCCGGCTTCTATCAATGCCAATGCAGCATTGTTTTGCATTGTGATGTCCTGAGGATAGGCTTTGGCTCCGGCTTGCAGGCATTCGATATAGCGTGTCGAACCTTTGCCATAGCTGTCTGCTACCTGTTGTATCTCGTTGACGCTCATCAGGTCGGGGCGGGTAGCAATCATTTTCTTTCCCTCTTCCAAGTTGAAATGGCGCACGTTGTATTCGATGCGGTATTCATTGCGTCGGATAGGTGGATAGACTTCATTCAGTAGTTGACGGTAAGCTTCTGCTGAAACAGTCTTGCGTATTTGCTGTTCGCATGCATCCTTGTCATCATCACAACCGTTTATTACATCCATGATAATAGCACGTTCCTGTACTTCGGGATGCCGGTTGAGTTCGGCACGTAATCCTTCCCAATCCTCGCCTTTCCAATCCACGTGATACAGTTTCGGGTCGGTAGAGGAAAGATCGTCTTTGATATATTCTGTAAACGCTTTCGCGCGGCGTTCAGATAGTTTCATGTTGAAATCGAATCCTCCTTCGGGCGAAGCGTAGCCTGTGACGTAAATGCCTGTAATGGTAAGGTCTGTATTTTCTTTTACCAATTCGATAGACTGTTTTACTTCATTCAGTTCGTTGGCATTTTGTTTGTACTGTTTTTCAATTGCCGAACTGCCTTGACGGAATTGCAAGCGTGCCGTACGGGTTTCGGAGCGACGTTTTACTTCCTCTTCTTTGGGTTGGATAAACGGATAGGCGTATGTGGCTTCCATAGGCGGCAGCACATTTCCCAAATAACCGGTTTCGTTTCCTTCTTTGCATTCGGCGCACCCTGTAGTATAGCTATGCAATTGCAGATTGCCTCCTATCATCCAACGTTTAAAAGGTACGGCTGTTTCATAGCTGACAGTTTGTGCAGTTCCGTTTTTCCGTCGTACAGTAAATAATGCGTCTGCATTTGGCGTTGCTCCATGAAGTGCTTTGGTACGGGCATTTGCTTTGTCGCGCACTTTGCCGTTGATGATAAATGCAGGCAGTTCCACTTTTTGGTTTCCATCTTCGGATATCAGTACCGGAACTATGCGTAGTGATTGCTGGCGTTTCATGTCCAGTTCGGACAAATCGGCATCGAATGTCACTTTTACTTGCCTGCCGGCTATTTTCTCTACATTCGAATGATTAATGGAAATCTCTCTCAGATACGAAGTCTGGCTATAGGCTCCCGAACATGCCAACAGGAAAGCCAAGGATATAATTTGTTTTTTCATGACTTGTTTCTCCTTATTTAATAATATAGATGATAGAAACGGCAGCTTTTGTCACGCCGAAATAGTCTTTCTTGCCCGACCCTTGCCATTCTCCACATTGGGGGCATTCGTATTTATCCCAGTTGGCATGAATCCATCCGGCACCTATTTCCAATCCTAAATTCCAATGGTTTCCCAAGATAAATTGGTATCCGTAGCCTATTCCGGCTCCATACATACCGCCCTCGTAGCGTGCACCTTTGGTGGAAGGAAAGATACCTAAATCCATATTGCCTACATTGAATTCGCCTCCCAAAGCATGTAAGGCAAAGAAATGCCCGTTGAATGCCTCGCAAAGCCAATAGCGTGCTTCCGGCTGTACTAGCCAGTGCTTCATCTTCTTGTTGTCACTAAACTCAAACGGATTGTAATTTCCCGAAAGGTCGATTGTCCATTTTGGTGCAACTCGGAATTCAACACCAAGATTTAGTGTTGTGGTTGCGTCATACAATACATTCGTCTTCACAGCCACTTTCTGTGCCGAAACCGAAAGCCCGACAAAGAATAGAAGGATACAAACAATGTGTTTCATAATTATATCGATTTTTCTTATTTTTTTCTTGTATCAGGAATACAAAAACGTCTTTCCTGTTGTATCTTTGTATTCCTATCCTCCCGATAATATCCTCAACCGCATTTACTTTGTCTTGTCGTCTGTAATTCTGCACAAACATAGATATAATACTTTACAAAAACAAGTGTTTTCATTGTTTTTTTCAAAAAAATAAAATAAAATTCTTATAGGAGTGCTGTAGCGAGGGTAGCATAGTGGAGGAGGTACACCTTATTTGATATAATGCGAATCGGGAGTTAAAAGGGAGTTGGAAGAAATTATTGTCCGCAGGTGGGTTGGAAGTTTGGCGGTCAGTATATTTGTATCGGTTTCAGAGGCAGGAATATTGCTCTGGAAAGTAAGATATACTTCAACCGCGGATGAATATATACTTCAACCGCGAATGAATATATACTTCAACCGCAGATGAAGATATACTGCAATCAGATGGGGTATATTTTAGGGGCAGGAGGACATTGCTTTGGGATAATCGAATGTTATTTTGATGCGCCTTCGGAATGTGTCCACTTATCCATGTGGATGTATTCAGGGCGTATGCGATACGCCCCTACAGCAAAAAGCGCTGCTTACCTTCACAGGCGAGCAGCGCAGCTACAATACAAAATACAAATACAACTAAACGAGATATTATTATAAAACGTCCTGTTTTATACAATTCCTTGTGCCATCATGGCGTGTGCCACTTTCATGAATCCGGCAATGTTGGCACCTTTTACATAATTGATGTAACCGTCAGGCTCGGTGCCGTACTTCACACATTGTTCGTGGATGTTGTGCATAATCTGATGCAACTTGTCGTCTACTTCCTGTGCGGTCCAGCTGATGTGCATGGCGTTCTGGCTCATTTCGAGTCCCGAGGTCGCTACACCTCCTGCATTGACGGCTTTTCCCGGTGCATACATCACCTTGTTTTCGATGAATGCATCGATGGCTTCGGGTGTGCAACCCATGTTGGAAATTTCTCCGACACAAAGAACGGAATTTTTTATCAAATTACAAGCGTCTTCGCCATTTAATTCGTTCTGAGTGGCGCAAGGAAGTGCGATATCTACCTTTACTTCCCACGGACGGCGTCCCGGATAGAAGGTTGCGCCCGGATATTTTTCGGCATAGGGTGCTACCACATCGTTTCCCGAAGCGCGGAGTTCGAGCATGTAGTCTATCTTTTCACCGCTTACTCCGTCGGGGTCGTAAATATATCCGTCGGGACCGGACAGGGTGACTACCTTAGCTCCTAACTGGTTGGCTTTCGTTACGGCTCCCCATGCTACGTTGCCGAAACCTGATACGGCGATGGTTTTGCCCTTGATGTCGATGCCTTTCTTGTCGAGCATGTGTTTTACGAAGTACAGTCCGCCGAAACCTGTGGCTTCGGGACGGATAAGCGAACCGCCATATTCAAGTCCTTTGCCTGTAAAGGTGCCGGTAAATTCGTGTGTCAGTTTCTTGTACATGCCGAACATGTATCCAACCTCGCGTCCGCCTACGCCGATGTCGCCGGCAGGCACATCCATGTCGGGACCCAGATGGTGGTAAAGCTCCAGCATAAAGGCTTGGCAGAAGCGCATGATCTCGGCTTCGCTCTTGCCGCGCGGTGAGAAGTCGGAACCGCCTTTGGCGCCACCCATGGGCAAGGTGGTAAGGGCGTTTTTGAATGTTTGTTCGAATCCTAAGAATTTCAGGATAGACAAGTTGACTGATGCGTGGAAACGGATGCCGCCTTTGTAAGGACCGATGGCATTGTTGAATTGGACGCGATAGCCCAGGTTGACTTGCACTTTGCCTTTGTCGTCTACCCACGGCACACGGAATGTGATGATGCGGTCGGGTTCTACCAGCCGCTCGATGAGCGATACCTTTTCGAACTCGGGATGCTGGTTGTAAATATCTTCGATAGAAATCAATACCTCTTTTACGGCTTGCAAATACTCAGATTCACCGGGATGCTTGGCCTCCAGCGATGACATGATTCGGTTGATGTCCATAACTATTTATCTTTAAGGTCTGACAAAATGAAATGTTTCTTTATGCAAAGGTAGGATTTTAAACGGATAAACCAAATAATTCTGTATGAATTTATCTGTAAAACTGATAAAAAGTTAAAAGCCGTGTGGCAGGTCATTGGCGGCAGGTAAAGTTTGTACGCCGATAAGTTGCATAAATCAAGAGAAATCCCGAAATTTGTTTGAGAAATCAAGCTTAAATCCGATAGCTATGCTCAATAAGTTAAAATTAAACCAACTCTATTTCAAGGATACCCAGTTTGTCAACCTGATGACGAAACGTATCTTTAATGTACTTCTGGTTGCCAATCCGTATGATGCTTTCATGCTGGAAGACGACGGGCGCATCGATGAGAAAATCTTTATCGAGTATATGAACCTGAGCCTTCGTTATCCGCCGCGTTTCACGCAGGTGTCTACCGAGGAAGATGCCTGGAAGCAGTTGGAAAACACCCGTTTCGAGCTGGTCATCTGTATGCCCGGCACCGATAATAGTGATACGTTTGACATCGGCAGGCAAATCAAGGAGAAATATCCGCATATTCCGCTGGTGGTCCTGACCCCGTTCTCGCACGGCATCCGCGAGCGGATGGAGCACGAAGACCTGAGTGTCTTTGAATACGTGTTCTGCTGGCTGGGGAATACCGACCTGCTGGTGTCTATCATCAAGCTGATAGAGGACAAGATGAATCTGGAGCATGATGTCAAGGAGGTGGGTGTGCAGATGATTCTGCTGGTAGAAGACTCCATACGGTTTTATTCGTCGGTATTGCCTAACCTTTACAAGTTTGTGTTGCGCCAAAGCCAGGAGTTTGCAACGGAGGCGCTGAACGAGCACCAGCGTACCTTGCGCATGCGCGGGCGTCCTAAGATTGTATTGGCACGCACTTATGAGGAGGCGTTTGACCTTTATACCCGTTATCAGAACAATACCTTGGGGATTGTTTCCGATGCACGTTTCCCTCGAGAAGGGAAGATTGACCCGCAGGCAGGCATCCGCTTTCTTACCGAGGTGCGTAGCCGGAGTCCGTTTATCCCTTTGATTTTGCAATCGTCGGAAGCTTCGAACCGGGAGTTTGCCACCCACATTCATGCCCAGTTTGTCGACAAGAATTCCAAGAAGATGAATCTGGACTTGCGGCAGGCTGTGTCTGAGCATTTCGGCTTCGGTGATTTTGTGTTCCGTGACCCGAAGACCAAGGAGGAAGTGGCGCGGGTGCATAACTTGAAAGATTTGCAGAACGCCATTTTCTCTATCCCCGCCGACTCGCTGCTGTATCATATCGGGCGTAATCACGTGTCCCGCTGGTTGTATTCGCGTGCTATATTTCCCGTGGCAGAGTTCCTGAAGCAGATTACGTGGGAGTCGTTGCAAGACATTGATGCCCACCGGCAGATTATCTTCGAAGCCATTGTGAAATACCGTAAGATGAAAAACCAGGGTGTCGTAGCGGTATTCCAGCGCGACAGGTTCGACCGCTATTCGCACTTTGCCCGCATCGGTGACGGTTCGTTGGGAGGAAAGGGGCGCGGACTTGCCTTTATCGACAACATGGTAAAGCGTCATCCCGAGTTTGAAGAGTTTGAGAATGCCACGATAGCCATTCCGAAGACGGTGGTGCTCTGTACGGATATATTCGACGAGTTTATGGAAACCAACCAGCTCTACCAGATAGCCCTGAGCGAAGCGGATGACGAAGTGATATTGCGTGCCTTTCTGCGTGCGAAGCTGCCCGATAACCTGGTAGAGGACTTTTTCGCTTTCTTCGATGTGGTGAAGGCGCCGATAGCCATCCGTTCGTCCAGCTTGCTGGAAGACTCTCACTATCAGCCTTTTGCCGGTATCTATTCTACTTATATGATTCCGTATATGGATGACAAGTACGAACGCCTGCGGATGCTGAGCGATGCGATAAAAGGTGTATATGCTTCGGTGTTCTATAAAGACAGCAAGGCGTATATGCAGGCTACCAGCAACGTTATCGACGAGGAAAAGATGGCGGTAATCCTGCAGGAGGTAGTGGGTACGCAATACGGCGACCGTTACTATCCTGCCATATCGGGCGTGGCACGTTCGGTCAATTATTATCCTATCAATGACGAACTTGCCGAAGAAGGTACTGTCAGCCTGGCATTGGGCTTGGGCAAATACATCGTCGACGGCGGATTGACCCTGCGTGTGTGTCCGTATCACCCTGATAAGGTGTTGCAGACCAGTGAGCTGGAGATGGCGCTTCGCGAGACACAGACCCGCTTTTATGCCCTTGACCTGAAGAACCTGGGACACGACTTTTCGCTGGATGACGGGTTCAATCTCTTGAAGCTGCCGGTGAAGGAAGCCGAGGCAGACGGTTCGCTGACATACATCGCTTCTACTTACGACCCTTATGATATGGTTATCCGCGACGGTATTTATCCTGGCGGGCGCAAGGTGATTACCTTTGCCAATATTCTTCAGCACGATGTGTTTCCTTTGGCACGTATTCTTCAGCTGGTACAGAAGTATGGTCAGGGTGAAATGCGCCGTCCGGTAGAGATTGAGTTTGCCGTTAACCTGAACGCCCAAGAGAAGTCCGGCACTTTTTATTTGCTTCAAATCCGTCCGATGGTGGATATGAAAGCCGATTTCAACGAAGACCTGGAAGCCATCCCCAGAGAGCGTTTGTTGCTGAAAAGCGAGAATGCGTTGGGGCAGGGTGTGATAGATGATATGCAAGATGTGATTTATGTGAAGACGGAAGGTTATTCGGCTTCGAACAACCAGCTGATAGCCTATGATATCGAGAAACTGAACCGGCGTTTCCTTGACGAAGGCAAGCACTATGTCCTGGTAGGTCCGGGCAGGTGGGGAAGCAGTGATACCTGGCTGGGTATTCCTGTGAAGTGGCCCAATATTTCGGCGGCACGTATTATCGTTGAGGCTGGTCTCACCAATTACCGTGTCGACCCTAGCCAGGGTACGCATTTCTTCCAGAATCTCACGTCATTCGGGGTAGGCTATTTTACCATCAATGCTTATTGCGGCGACGGGGTGTTCAATCAGGAATTGCTGGATGCCATGCCTGCTGTGGAAGAGACGAAATTTATCCGTTGGGTGCATTTCGACAAGCCGCTTACGGCAAAGATGAACGGGAAGAAGAAGCTGGGAGTGGTGGAATTGCCGGAATGAGTAACCTGTTTATTATATAACTATTCACTACAGAGGCCACAGAGTGCCACAGAAGAATAGGTCAATAAACAATATGCTAATGTGAAAATAAATTGGCACATTGCCCTATTATTCATTGACACATTAAATCTGTGTCCTCTGTGGTGAGAATCATCGCACGATAAATTCAAAACAGTTCCTAAAAGAAAAGGTTGCTTCCTTTTACAGAAAGCAACCTTTTTTCGAGCCTCTTGTCGGATTCGAACCAACGACCCCGAGATTACAAATCACGTGCTCTGGCCAACTGAGCTAAAGAGGCAGGTGGGTAAGCTTACCATATCGCGCCGCTACAACCAACTACCTTTGCTGCGATCAAGCCCTGGAGGATTCGAAGGGAGCTGGCCGTATGGGACTTACCCGTATTTCAAAAATCTTGCAATCCCTGAACTATCGGCGCGATATTTCTTGATTGCGGGTGCAAAGGTAGGTATTTTTTCTGAATATGCAATACGTCTTCTGAAAAAAATGCAGAAAAAAATGAAGAGACGTCATTTTTCATGCTTTTATTACGCTGAATAAGTACAAAAAACGTACTTTTGTACGCAAATAAAGTTATCCGTTACGGAGGGTATACTCTTTTAATCTATTTAAAGTAAAGAAAATGACACCAGACAGACCAATCGGTATTCAAGAGCATGCAATGAGATTCGGAACCTATATGGGAATCTTTTGGATTATCAAATTCATTTTTCTTCCATTAGGGTTTAAAATTCCCTTGCTGCAACTCCTTTTTATATTGGGTACGCTGTTTGTCCCCATATTGGGATACTTGTATGCACGCAAATTCCGGAATACATATTGCAACGGAACCATTCCGTTTTTCCGTGCTTTCATCTTTACCGTATGCATGTATGTCTTTGCGGCCATGCTGGCGGCGGTAGGGCACTATCTTTACTTCCGGTTTATCGACCAAGGATTCTTGTTTGACATGTACAGGCAACAGCTGAACGAGGCAAAGGCTATGCTTCAAGGTGAACTGGCAACTTCCATAGACCAGCTTATGCTTGCTTTTGATACGATAGCTTCCCTGAGTCCCATTCAACTCACTTTTCAACTCATTACGCAGAATGTATTCTATGGCATTTTGCTTGCCTTGCCTACAGGCTTGTTAGTTATGAAATATAAAAAATAAAAATCAGTATTATGGACATATCAGTAGTCATCCCTTTATATAATGAAGCCGAGTCGTTGCCCGAACTGCATGCATGGATAAAACGGGTAATGGATGCCAATCATTTTTCGTATGAAATCATCTTCGTCAATGACGGAAGCACCGACCGCTCGTGGAATGTCATTGAGGAACTGAGCAAAAACAATCCGGAGGTGAAAGGCATCAAGTTCCGCCGTAATTACGGGAAGTCGCCCGCCCTGTACTGTGGGTTCGAACGGGCAGAAGGCGATGTGGTCATTACCATGGATGCCGACCTGCAAGACAGTCCCGACGAAATTCCGGAACTATATCGGATGATTACGGAGGACGGGTATGACCTGGTTTCGGGCTGGAAACAGAAACGCTATGACCCGCTCTCGAAAACCATACCCACCAAGCTTTTCAATGCAACGGCACGGGCGGTGTCGGGCATACACAACCTGCACGATTTCAACTGCGGGCTGAAGGCATACCGGCGTGAAGTGGTGAAGAACATCGAAGTGTATGGCGAAATGCACCGGTATATCCCGTACCTGGCAAAAAATGCAGGATTTGCCAGAATCGGTGAAAAGGTGGTGCATCATCAGGCACGTAAGTACGGAAAGACCAAATTCGGGCTGAACCGCTTCGTAAACGGTTACCTCGACCTGCTTACGTTATGGTTTCTTTCCACTTTCGGGGTGAAGCCGATGCACATCTTCGGCTTTCTGGGTTCTATTATGTTTTTGTTGGGATTCATATCGGTGGCTGTTATCGGATTCAACAAGCTGCACGACATGTATTGCGGAAATCCGTACCGGCTGGTGACCGAAAGCCCGTACTTCTACCTGGCGCTGACCACGATGGTTATCGGCACGCAATTGTTCCTTGCCGGATTCATCGGCGAACTGATAGCCCGCAACGCTCCCGAACGAAACAAGTATCAAATCGAAAAAGAACTGTAACGATGAAAAGACTACCGGTCATATTCTGCATATTGGCGTTAGCAGGACTGTTGGTTCCAGGCTGTGAAGTGGAAAACTGCCCGCCCAACGCCTTGTCGTACCTGCATTTTTCGCTGGTAGACCAAAACGGACGGACATTCAATACTTCTGACACCATCACTATCGTAGGTCAGACCACTTCTTCTGATACACTTGTATCTGACACGCTTATCAATCAGGAGGCGGCGGCAAGCAGCTTCAGCCTTCCTTTGAGCTACGATGCCTACACCCAGTTTGTCTTTATCTATCACGCGCTGGATGTCGGTTATGTGGGACGCGACACCATCCGGATTGACCACCGGAACATCCCGTATTTCACCAACCTGGATTGCGGAAGCATGATGTTCTACGAAATCACCGGCACGGCGCACACCCACCACAGGCTCGACTCTATCACCATCACTAACCCGAATATCGACAACAATGAGAAAGAAAATATCCGCATCTATTTCACTGTTTCTGGTGTTGAGCAGTAGCCTTCTCTTTCTGTTCCCTGCCCCGTCATGGGCACAAAAGAAAGACAAGGAGCAGCTAAAGGCAGACTACAAGGCTTCCCCGTTCTATCAGGGAAGCTCTATCGGCGTGGAAATAGCCGGCATAGGCGGCTACCTGCTGGGAGGAGACATCATGAGCAGCGAAATTTTATTGCAAAGTAACCTGAAGAACCGTTTTTTGCCTACCCTCGAAATAGGCTACGGGAAAACCGATGTCGTCAATGATGCCAACGACATGCACTACAAGACATCGGCACCTTATTTCCGGATAGGCATGGACTATAACGTGTTCTACCTGAAGCCTTACCTGCCCGGTTATCTGTATGTGGGCCTGCGTTACGGCATGAGTTCGTTCACCTACGACGTGAGCGGACCTGACATGACTGACCCCAATTATGGAGGGACTACGGTGCCTTTTTCGTATTCGGGCATGAAAAGCAAGGCAAGCTGGCTGGAAGGTGTGGTAGGCATCAAGGTAAGGATTTACAAACGTTTCCACATGGGATGGGCGGTGCGCTACAAGATGCGCATGAGCATCGACAATCACGAGAACTCAGTCCCCTGGTACGTGCCCGGCTTTGGCAAGAACGCCAGCAGCAGCTTCAACCTGACGTATAACTTGATTTATAATCTTCCGTTTTAAGGGAACAAGGTGACAAGGAGACAAGGTGACAAGGTCTTGAATAGTTAACCAAAGTATCTGAAACCTCGTCACCTTGTTAACTCGTCACCTTGTCAACTAACTAATAACTGACACAAATGGGTATATTCGCAATTCTTTTGCTTGCCGTGAGCCTCGCCATCGATTGCTTCACGGTGTCCGTCACCAGCGGCATCATATTACGGCGCATCCGGTGGAATACGTTTCTGACGATGGCGTTCTTTTTCGGCTTCTTTCAGGCTTTGATGCCTTTGCTGGGCTGGCTTGGGGCAAGCCATTTCAGCCACCTCATCGAGGCTTACGACCATTGGATAGCCTTCGGGCTGCTCGCTTTTTTAGGCATCCGCATGATACGCGAGCATTTCAAGGACAGCGAAGAACACAGCTTCGATCCTACCCGGCTGAAGGTCATCATCACCCTTGCCATCGCTACCAGCATTGATGCACTGGCGGTGGGCATCTCGTTTGCCTTCACCGGATTCAAGGAGCTACAGAGCCTGCTTCTTCCGCTCGTTGCCATCGGACTTGCCTCGTTCGTCCTCTCGCTGGCAGGAAGCCTTATCGGCATCTTTTTCGGGAAACGCTTCAACTTGCGGATGGAATTGTTCGGCGGGCTGGTATTGATAGGTATCGGCGTAAAGATACTTTGCGAACACTTACTCGGTTAGAAAATGGAGAATGACAATATGTATACAAAATTAAACGATATAAGGAAACGCAGATTTTCGCAGATTCGCGCAGATTTAATCAATATTAAAAATAATCTGCGAAATCTGCGTAAATCTGCGTTTTAAACTGACACATTCATAAACTAATCACAACGATATGAAGAAAAAAAACGGACTGAAATGGCAAATCCCTTTCCTGCTGCTGCTCGTCGTGGGTACCGTATGGATATTGCGCAAGCAGGCACCTTACCAGACCGACCAGGGGCTGGTGTTCGGTACGATGTATAAAATCACTTACCAGTCGAAAGAGAACCTGAAAGCCGAGATAGAAGCCGAGCTGCAACGGGTAGACCGTTCGCTTTCGCCTTTCAACAAGGCATCGGTCATTACGCGCATCAACGACAATACGGATATGCAGACCGACTCCCTGTTCGACTATGTGTACCGCCTTGCCCTGCAGGTATCGGAAGAGACACACGGCGCGTTCGACATTACCGTTGCTCCGCTGGTGAATGCCTGGGGATTCGGGTTCAAGAATGCATCGCAAGTAGATTCGGCTACCATCGACAGCTTGCGCCAATTCGTCGGATACGATAAGGTGAAGCTGGAAAACGGAAGGATTGTCAAGAACGACCCGCGCACGATGCTGGACTGCAGTGCCATTGCCAAAGGCTTCGGTGTAGACTGTGTGGCACGCCTGCTGGACCGGAAAGGCATACGCAACTATATGGTAGACATCGGGGGAGAATTGGTGATGAAAGGTGAAAACGCGCAGATGAAACCGTGGCGCATCGGCATCAACAAGCCCATAGACGACTCGCTGGCAGTGAACCAGGAGTTGCAGACCGTATTGCAGGTGAGCGGCGTAGGGCTTGCCACTTCGGGCAACTACCGCAACTTCTATTACAAGGACGGCAAGAAATACGCCCATACCATCGACCCGCGTACAGGCTACCCGATACAGCACAACATCCTCTCGGCTACGGTCATCGCCGACAATTGTGCCAAGGCAGATGCTTACGCCACCGCCTTCATGGTATTGGGGCTGGACTCTGCCAAAGCCGTCTGCCATGCCCATCCCGAGCTGGACGCATACTTTATCTATAGCAAAGACGACGGAAAGACGGACATCTACTACACCGAAGGGATGGGGAAGTACATCGCAAGATAGGTTATAATTAATAATTAACAATTAACAATTAATAATTAATAGCTGACAGTTTATATCACACCGGGAACGATGCATAAGGCTTTATCTGGCACGAAAAGATAAATTGAAACTAAAAATAATAACACAACATGAAAGAAACAGATGAAAAACCGACGGGACTGCCCGAAAACGCGTTCCGTCCACTGAAACCGGGCGAACAATACCACCCCCTGATGTCGCCCGACAAGAATTATCCCGAAGTAAATGCCTGGTCGGTGACGTGGGGCATTGCCATGGCAATACTCTTCTCGGCAGCAGCGGCATACTTGGGGTTGAAAGTGGGACAGGTATTCGAAGCCGCCATCCCCATCGCCATCATTGCCGTGGGAGTGTCTGGAGCCGCCAAGCGTAAAAGCGCATTGGGCGAAAACGTCATCATCCAGTCCATCGGGGCATGTTCGGGCGTTATCGTAGCCGGAGCCATCTTCACCCTTCCGGCACTTTACATTCTTCAGGACAAGTATCCGGAAATGACGGTCGACTTTTTCCAGATGTTCATCAGCTCTTTGCTGGGAGGTATCCTTGGTATCCTGTTTCTCATTCCTTTCCGCAAGTATTTCGTAAGCGAGAAGCACGGCGAATATCCTTTTCCCGAAGCCACCGCCAGCACGCAGGTGCTGATTTCGGGCGAAAAGGGAGGAAGCCAGGCGAAACCGTTGCTCTTTGCCGGACTCATCGGCGGTCTGTACGACTTTATCGTAGCTACCTTCGGGTGGTGGAACGAGAACTTCACCACCCGCGTATGCGGCTGGGGCGAGACGATTGCCGACAGGGCGAAGCTGGTGCTTAAAATCAATACCGGAGCAGCGGTCTTGGGGCTGGGGTATATCGTAGGGTTGAAATATGCCGCCATTATCTGCGCCGGCTCGCTCGCCGTATGGATTATCATCGTGCCGGGCATCGCAATGCTGTGGGGCGACCAGGTATTGAATGCCTGGAATCCGGCTATCACGCAGACCGTAGGCTCGATGTCGCCCGAAACCATCTTCGCCGAATATGCCAAGAGTATCGGCATCGGAGGCATCGCCATGGCGGGCATTATCGGCATCGTGCGCTCGTGGAGCATCATCAAGAGTGCCGTAGGGCTTGCCGCCAAAGAGATGAAAGGCAAGAAGGCAGACGCCGGCGTGGTGCGCACACAGAAAGACTTGTCGATGAAAATCATCGCCATCGGGTCGATTGTCACCATTATCCTTGTGGCGCTGTTCTTCTATTTCGATGTGATGCAAGGCAATTTGCTGCACACCATTGTAGCAATCATCCTCGTGGCAGGCATCTCGTTCCTGTTCACCACGGTAGCTGCCAATGCCATTGCCATCGTGGGTACCAATCCCGTATCGGGCATGACACTGATGACCCTGATTCTGGCATCGGTGGTGATGGTTGCCGTAGGGCTGAAAGGTGCTACGGGCATGGTTGCGGCATTGGTTATGGGAGGCGTGGTATGTACCGCCCTCTCGATGGCAGGCGGCTTCATTACCGACCTGAAAATCGGCTATTGGCTGGGAAGCACGCCCGCCAAGCAACAGACGTGGAAATTCCTGGGCACGCTGGTATCGGCTGCTACCGTAGGCGGTGTTATCATGATATTGAACAAGACCTACGGATTCTCTTCGGGTGCACTTGCCGCACCGCAAGCCAATGCCATGGCTGCCGTTATCGACCCGCTGATGAACGGTGTGTCAGCTCCGTGGCTGCTCTATGGTATCGGTGCCGCACTGGCATTGGTGCTGACTTATTTCAAAGTCCCGGCACTTGCCTTTGCCTTAGGTATGTTTATCCCCTTGGAGCTGAACCTGCCGCTTATTGTAGGCGGTGCCATCAACTGGTACGTCACCACCCGTAGCAAGGACGAAGCGGTCAATGCGGCGCGTGGAGAAAAGGGCACTTTACTGGCTTCGGGCTTCATAGCCGGCGGTGCACTGATGGGTGTGATAAGTGCCGCGATGCGTTTCGGAGGTATTAACCTGGTGAACGAAGTGTGGCTGGAAAACCCGATGAGCCAAGTAGTATCGCTCATTGCATACGCACTCCTTATTATATATTTAGTAAAAGCGAGTATGAACATCAATAAAGTTGACTAGATGACAAGGTACTAGGTACTAGGTTTTTGATACCATTAGCAAAACTATTCAAAGCCTAGTCACCTAGTCCCTAGTACCTAGTCACCTAATAAAAAAATAAAACACCATGAAAAAGTTAGCATTAATGAGTTTACTCTTTGTTTCTACGCTGCTTGCGGCGCAGGAACCTGTCAAAATCAAGTTGTGGCAAAACGGCGCGCCCAATGACAACGGCATGACCAGCCAAGTGGAAAAAGGTCCGCTCTATGTAGCAGAACCGACCATCGAAGTCTATCCCGCTAAAGAAAGCAACGGACTTGCCATCGTGATGTGCCCGGGAGGTGGATACAGTCATCTCGCCATGAACCACGAAGGGCATGATATGGCAAACTGGTTCAACAGCCAAGGCATTACATACGCCGTACTGACCTACCGTATGCCTAACGGAAACAATGAAGTCCCCCTGAGCGATGCCCAACAGGCACTCCGCATCATGCGCCAGCATGCAAAAGAATGGAACATCCAAAAGCTGGGCATCATGGGCGCCTCGGCAGGCGGACATCTGGCAAGCACCGCCGCAACCCATTTCACAGACGCAGAGACACGTCCCGACTTCCAGATTCTGTTCTATCCAGTCATTACGATGGATCCTGCTTACACCCACATGGGTTCTCACGACAACCTGTTAGGAAAGAATCCTTCAAAAGAACTCGAACAAAAGTACTCGAACGAACTGCAAGTCACACCCGAAACTCCTCAGGCATTCATCATGCACAGCAGCGATGACGGTGCCGTACCCGTAGCCAACAGCGTGAACTATTATACGGCACTGGTGAAAAACGGTGTCTCGGCAAGTCTGCACACCTATCCCGTCGGCGGACACGGCTGGGGATTCCGCGACAGCTTCCCTTACAAACGCCAATGGACCGGTGAGCTGGAGAAATGGCTGCGTGAGCTCGACCGCTAAACATACAGAAGCTGGCTGGAAGGAAAATTCTCTTTCCGCCAGCTGTTTTTTCGGTACTTTTCTGTAATTTTGCAGGCGATTTACTTACTTTACAATTTTAACAACTTAACATAGCAAAAATGGGTGGTTTTTTCGGAACAGTCTCTATGGCTGAATGTGTGACCGATTTGTTTTACGGTACGGATTACAATTCGCACTTGGGAACCAAACGTGCAGGGATGGCTACTTACGATGAAACATCGGGTTTCGCAAGGTCGATTCATAGTATAGACAATTCGTACTTCCGTACCAAATTCGAGTCGGAGTTATCAAAGTTTAAGGGCAAATCGGGTATCGGCGTTATCAGTGATACCGACCCACAACCCATTATGATTAATTCACATCTGGGACGGTTTGCGATAGTGACGGTCGCCAAAATCAATAATATCTCCGAACTGGAGAAAGAATTGCTGGATGCCAATATGCACTTTGCCGAAATGAGTATGGGGAAAACCAACCCTACCGAGCTGGTGGCATTGCTCATCGTGCAAGGAAAAAATTTCGTCGAGGGCATTGAAAACGTATATGCCAAGGTGAAAGGCTCGTGCTCGATGCTGCTTCTTACCGAGGATGGTATCATCGCCGCCCGTGACCGGCTGGGACGGACGCCCATCATCATCGGAAAGAAAGAGGGCGCGTATGCCGTGACCAGTGAGTCGTGCAGCCTGCCCAACCTTGATTTCGAGATAACCGGCTACGTGGGACCGGGCGAGATAGTCCGTGTGCGTGCCGGAGGCGTAGAGCAGCTGCGCAAGCCCAACGAGGAGATGCAGGTATGCTCCTTTCTGTGGGTGTATTACGGCTTCCCCGTGTCGTGCTACGAGGGGCGCAACGTAGAAGAAGTGCGCTTCAAGAGCGGTTACGAGATGGGACGTACCGATGAGTCGGAAGTGGACTGCGCCTGCGGCATTCCCGATTCGGGTGTAGGCATGGCGTTGGGCTATGCCGAGGGCAAAGGCGTACCTTATCACCGTGGCATTGCCAAGTACACTCCTACCTGGCCGCGCAGCTTCACACCCAGTAACCAGGAGATGCGCTCGCTGGTGGCAAAAATGAAACTTATCCCCAACCGTGCCATGCTGCAAGGCAAACGGGTGTTGTTCTGCGATGACTCCATCGTGCGTGGCACCCAGTTGCGCGACAACGTGAAAATCCTCTACGACTATGGTGCCAAGGAAATCCACATGCGTATCGCCTGCCCGCCGCTGATTTACGGCTGTCCGTTCATCGCCTTTACCTCGTCGAAGAGCGACATGGAACTGATTACTCGCCGCATTATCGAAGAGATAGAGGGTGACGGCAATGCGAAATTAGACCGCTATGCCACTACTGGCTCACCCGAGTACAATGAACTGGTAGAACGTATCCGTGCGCGATTTGGTCTCACATCGTTGAAATTCAATACGCTGGAGACGCTGATAAACGCCATAGGCTTGCCTAAGTGCAAGGTCTGCACGCATTGCTTCGACGGTTCGAGTCGCTTCTGATTTCCCTTTTCTCACCAATTGGCAATGGATAATTGACAATTATTCTAAGCCGGAGTAGTTGTCAATTGTCTGTTGTCATTGTCATTACCGTTGTGATGCAACTATAATGGATACGGGGGACATATATATGCACACACGGACGGATATAGTTGCATATTTCCGAGTGGCTATAATTACCTGCCAAATCTGCGTTAATCCGCGAAAATCTGTGTTTTCAGAACTTGTCGTATATTATTGATTACTTATCGACGGATCAGAACGCTTCTGTCATGTTGAAATAGAACAGGTTCTGGCGGTTGATGAAGTTGCGCCCGAAGTCGAGGCGGACGTTCATGCGCGGCTGCACTTCGATGCGCAGGCCCAAGCCGGCGTTGGGCAACACGCCTTCTATCTTCACCGGATTAGGACCCATGAATCCGGCTCCTCCCCAGGCTACGAAGCCCAAGTGGTGGACGATGCGCTTCAGCCAGTTGCTGCGGTCGGTGTTGAACATCTGGCGGTATTCCACCAGTGCCACGTGGCCGCTCTTGTCGCGGTATTGCCCCATGTAGTATCCGCGCAGGTCGAACGGTGTACCGCTCAGCACGTATTTGTTCAGTGGAATGTTGTTGCCGAATACGTTCTTGGTCTGTACCGTCCAGGCGAGTACTTTCCGTTCGCCTACCGACTTGTATTGGCGGTAATCCAGCTCGAAGCGGTAGAAATCGTTGTCACTTCCCAGCCATTTCTGGTACAGCAGTCCACGGATGTCGAAGTACAGCCCTCGGTAAGGGTTGGCAGGAATGTCACGCGTGTCGTAGGTGACGAGGAAGCCGATGCCCGAGCTGAAGTTCTTGTAGCCCGATTCGTTACCTCCGGCGCGCACGTAATCTGCTTGGTGTGCCAAATGCTTTGCCGGACTGCTTATCTTGTCGTAGTTCAGGTCGATTTGCGGGCCGATAAACCAGTCGGTCTCCTTGATGCGGAACAGAAACCAGGGGTTTATCTGCACACCGCTGTAGCGGTATTGGCTGGTACTGTCACTCCGCTCGTAATTTTTGTTGGTAGAATAGCCCACGCCGTAGAAGTTCTCTTGCGTGTTTTTGTAAGTGAATTGTCCGAAGATGCGGAAGCGGTCGTTCTTGAAAAACAGTTGGGGCTTTACTTGGATATTCAGTCCGCCTTTGAAGATGAATGCCATGGCAAAGGGGAGTACTGAGCGGCGCATGGTAGTGTCTTTGGGATTCATGCGGAACGTCATCAGTGCACTTCCGCCTACCAGAAATCCGAAGTCGGGGCTGAAGCTGGGTCCTCCCAATATATTGTAATGGAAGTTTCGTCGTGCTACCTTCTGGCGGTGCAGTTCTTTCTTGCTCAGAGTCATTGGCGGGGAAAGCGTGTCGGCAGGAAGCCGGAGGGTGTCCGTCTCTTGGGTAAAGCCGAGCGATGCCGTCAAGCACAGGATGCAGAGTGTAATCAGTTTTTTCATATTCAAAATGTTATCAGTCGCAAAGGTATAAAAACTTGGGCACTTGGAGGCTTAAAATTAGAAGAACTTAATTAAGTTTGTGGTCTTGTATGGCTTTTTAATGCTCTCGGTATAGCTTTTTAACTTCGTATGTTTGGCGGTATGCCGGCTATTTTCTACTTTTACATCACTAATCATTGCTAAAAATTTAACTTAAAAGATTATGACAGTAATAGAACGTTTTTTGAAGTACGTTTCTTTCGACACTCAGTCGGACGAGAATGCCGGTGTGACACCCAGCACTCCCGGACAGATGGTGTTCGCCAAATATTTGCAATCGGAATTGGAAGCATTAGGGCTGGAGGAAATCTCACTCGACGAGAACGGTTACCTTTTTGCTACCCTTCCGGCTAATGTGGACCGTGATATCCCTACCATTGGTTTCATCGCTCACATGGATACCAGTCCCGATATGTCGGGTGCGGATGTACGTCCGCGCATTGTGGCCGATTACCAAGGTCAGGATATACCCTTGTGTGAGGAAGAAGGTATCGTGTTGTCACCCGGACAGTTTCCCGAATTGCTCGACCATATAGGCGAGGACTTGATAGTGACTGACGGGCGAACCCTGCTGGGAGCCGATGATAAGGCAGGCATTGCCGAAATCGTAGGGGCAATGGCTTATCTGAAGGAGCATCCCGAAATCAAGCATGGAAAAATCCGCATCGGTTTCAATCCTGACGAGGAAATTGGACTGGGAGCGCACAAGTTCGATGTGGAGAAGTTCGGATGCAAATGGGCATACACGATGGACGGAGGCGAAGTGGGTGAGCTGGAGTTTGAGAATTTCAATGCGGCTTCGGCAAAGGTGCAGGTAAAAGGTCTGAACGTGCATCCTGGATATGCCAAAGGCAAGATGGTCAATTCGTTGCTGGTAGCAAACGAGTTCGTGTCCTTGCTCCCTGATGCCGAAACTCCTGCCACGACCGAAGGCTACGAAGGTTTCTTCCACCTGATAGGTATGGAAGGAGAGGTGGAACATACTACGGTTTCGTACATTATCCGCGACCATGACCGTGTGAAATTTGAGGCACGCAAGGCGCTGATGAAAGTGTGTGCCGACAAGCTGAACGAAAAATACGGAGCGGGTACGGTAACGGTAGAGGTGAAAGACCAATACTACAACATGCGCCAGCAGGTAGAGCCGCTGATGCACATCATTGATATCGCTTTTGCTGCCATGCAGGAGGCAGGTGTGGAGCCGAAAGTGAAAGCTATCCGCGGAGGTACGGATGGCGCCCAGCTCTCGTTTAAAGGCCTGCCCTGTCCAAACCTCTTTGCCGGCGGCTTGAACTTCCACGGGCGTTACGAGTTTGTGCCCATACAGTCTATAGAGAAAGCCATGAAGGTGGTAGTGAAGATTGCCGAGCTTACCGCCAGGCGGTATTGATTTTGTTAATTATGCGAATCAGGAGTATAACTATGTTTAACTCCTGATTTGTTGATAAAAAAATCGGTTAATCTGTGGTGATGACCTTAATAATAAACCTTAACATGAAAAACAGATGAAAACAACTCCATTTACAGAGAAACACATCGCGCTTGGCGCAAAGATGCACGAATTTGCGGGCTACAATATGCCTATCGAATATTCTGGAATCATTGACGAACATCTTACGGTGTGCAACGCCGTGGGCGTGTTCGACGTCTCACACATGGGCGAATTTTGGGTGAAAGGTCCTTATGCGCTCCAGTTTATTCAAGATATTACTTCGAACAATGCGGCTGTGCTCACGCCGGGTAAGGTACAATATACGTGCTTTCCCAATGAAACCGGGGGGATCGTCGATGACTTGCTGGTGTATTGCTATGAGCCGGAAAAGTATATGCTGGTGGTAAATGCCGCCAACATCGGGAAAGACTGGGACTGGTGTGTATCGCACAACCGTGCCGGTGCTGAACTGGAAAACGCTTCCGACCGTATGGCACAACTTGCCATACAGGGACCGAAAGCTTTGTCTGTGTTGCAGAAACTGACCTCGGTAAATCTGGCAGAGATACCCTATTATCATTTCTGTGTGGGCGATTTTGCCGGGGTACCGCAAGTGATTCTCTCGAATACTGGCTATACCGGAGCCGGAGGCTTCGAACTTTATTTCTATCCGCAAGATGCGATACACATTTGGGACGCTATTTTCGAGGCTGGAGCCGAGTTCGGCATCAAGCCTGCCGGATTGGGCGCACGCGACACATTGCGCTTAGAGATGGGTTTCTGTCTGTACGGCAATGACATCGATGATACCACATCGCCCCTCGAAGCCGGACTGGGGTGGATTACAAAGTTTGTAGAAGGCAAGGATTTCCCCAATCGTGCAGCACTCGAAAAGCAGAAAGCCGAAGGTGTTGCCCGCAAGCTGGTAGGTTTTGAGATGGTAGACCGCGGCATCCCGCGCCACGGCTATAAGTTGGCGGATGCCGATGGAAATGAAATCGGACATGTCACTTCGGGCACCATGTCGCCTACTCGCAAGATAGGTATCGGTTTGGGCTATGTACAAACCGCTTTCTCGAAACCCGGTACGGAAATCTATCTGGACAACCGCGGGCGGAAGCTGAAAGCACAAGTCGTGAAGCCGCCTTTCCGCAAGTGATGTTTTCACCGCAGAGAATGTATAATTACTGTTTTTCGATTTACGAAGTAAACTAAGAAGCTGTTTTGAATTTCTCCAAAAAGTTTTTCTTGGCTTGATGTATCCGTTTTCGTGTGTGCTTTGGGCGATTTTTTGGTCCTTTTCGCTCCTGTTCTTCGTCAGATAGCCCGCTATCTTCCTCATCACACAAGCGGAAATGCCTCAAAAACTCATCCCAAATCATCACACGATAAATTCAAAACAGCTTCTAAGAAACTGTTTTGAATTTCTCCAAAAAGTTTTTCTCGTCTTGATGTTTCCGTTTTCGTGTGTGCTTTGGGCGATTTTTTTGTCCTTTCCGCTTCTGTTCTTCGTCAGATAGCCCGCTATCTTCCTCATCACAGAAGCGGAAATGCCTCAAAAACTCATCCCCAATCATCGCACGATAATTCAAAACCGTTTCTAAAATCGTAAATATTGAATCCCGCAAACATCCCATGTAGGGGCAAAATGCGGATATTCATTTAGTAAATAGTCAAATCGTAAATTTAAAAGACTCTGTGTCCTCTGCGGTGAAATATCCATTCAGTTCTGTGCCAGACGGTACTCGTTAGGGGCAAGACCGGTGATTTTCTTGAAGATGAAATTGAACTGCTGGAGAGTAGGGAAGCCCAGTCGGGAAGCTATCGCCGCTACGCTATCGGTATTTGCCAGAAGCATCTTTCTGGCGGTATCCAGACGTTTCAGCTGGAAATACTCGTGCAGGTTTTTTCCGGTCTCGAATCGTAGCAGGTCGTTGAAATATGCCACAGACAGCTTCAGTTGTTCTGCACAATAGTCGGGGGTGGGCAATATGCCGTGTTTCAGTTGGTCTGATGTGATATAATTATCCAGTATCCTGTCCATGTGGCGTAACAGAGCTTTGTTTTTATCTTCGCGGGTAATGAACTGCCGTTCGTAATAACGCGTGCAATAATCCAGTAACAGTTCGATGTAGTGCGAGATAAGCGTGCGGCTGAACCGGTCGATGGGGTGGCGCAGTTCTTCTTCCGTTTCTTGAAGGCATGTCACGATTTTGTTTTTCTCGCGCAGGGAGAGGTGCAGGGCTTCCTCTTTCCGGTAGGCGAAAAACGAATAATGCCCGAGGCTATGTTCGAGCGTAGTGTTGTAAAGCAAGTCGGGATGGAAAGCAAGCAGCCATCCTTGTGTCGGAAGTACGTGCTTGTCATTGATGCCAAACGAGTGTTGGGGAGGCAAGAAGACCATGGTGGCGGTGGAGAAATCGTAATATTTCCGTCCGCAACAGCATTCCTCTTCCATACCGTTTTCTATCAGCAAGACGGTATAGAAATCAAATCGGATAGCCTGTTGTGTCACATTCGCATTGTCCAGGCGGATGACGCTGGCTTGTGGGTGCAAGGTTTTGCATCCCAGGCAGCAGTTGCATTGGTGTACGGTCTTGATGTCTAATGTTTCTTTCATTGTTTTCTTGCATCTGTTACGGGACGCAAAGATAGACTTTTATCTGCAATCCTTTTATACCCGTTTTACGGAGTGATGTATCGAAATTACTTTTATCCGTAATTCGGGTAAGTTTGTTATCCGAATTTGGTGTATCTTTGCACGCGGAATAAACTGCACTCTATGAATTTCGGAAAAAACGATTTATTGGTACTGATACGTGAAGGTCGTCCGATGAGCCTTCGCCAGCAACTTCTGCTTACGGTTCAGCTGAGTATACCGGCGATGGTAGCCCAGTTGTCGTCTATTGTGATGCAATACATCGATGCTGCCATGGTGGGCAGCCTGGGTGCCAATGCCTCGGCATCCATCGGGCTGGTATCCACTTCTACGTGGTTGTTTTCGGGCTTGTGTAGTGCGGCATCTACCGGTTTTGCCGTACAGGTGGCGCATTGCATTGGTGGAGGGAAGTTTAAGGAAGCACGCCAGGTGTTGCGCCAGTCCCTTGTGGCTGTGTCGTTATTCAGTATTCTTCTGGCAAGTATCGGCATGGGTATCAGCGGTGCCTTGCCCTATTGGTTGGGCGGTGAAGAGGTCATCAATCACGATGCTTCGGTTTATTTCCTGATTTATGCGGCTTTCCTTCCCATGATGCAGTTGTGTTTCCTGACGGGAGGCATGTTGCGTTGTAGTGGAAATATGCGTGTACCCAGTATGCTGAACGTGCTGATGTGTATGCTGGATGTGGTGTTCAATTATTTTCTTATTTTCCCTTCCCGTCACATTTCTCTGTTTGGGATGGAAGTGTTTATGCCTGGTGCCGGATGGGGGGTGGCAGGAGCTGCTTTGGGGACGGGGCTTGCCGAACTGGTTGTGGCAGGTCTGATGTTATGGTTTCTGGTGACCCGTTCTTCCGAATTGGGGCTGATGCACGAAAAGGGACGTTTTCGTCCTACATCGGCTGTATTGAAAAAGGCTGCCCGTATCGGGGGGCCGATGGGCATTGAGCACGCAGTGATTTGCGGCGCACAGATTCTTACTACGGTTATTGTGGCACCTTTGGGAGTATTCGCCATAGCGGCTAATTCGTTTGCTATAACGGCAGAGAGCTTGTGCTACATGCCGGGTTATGGTATAGCAGATGCTGCTACTACTCTGGTAGGGCAGAGCATGGGTGCCGGGCGTAGAGACTTGACACGGCGTTTTGCCCGCATCACGGTAGGAATGGGCATGACGGTAATGGGCATCATGGGGGTAATCATGTATGTGGCTGCCCCGTTGATTATAGGTACGATGACGCCCGATGCCGAAGTGCTGGAACTGGGCGTAATGGCATTGCGTATCGAGGCTTTTGCCGAACCGATGTTTGCCGCGGCAATAGTGGCTTACGGTGTCTTTGTAGGAGCCGGCAGCACCATTATTCCGTGTCTGATGAATTTTTTCAGCATTTGGGCGGTGCGTCTTACGCTGGCGGCATCGCTGGCTCCGTCGATGGGCTTGAAAGGCGTATGGCTTGCCATGTGTATCGAATTATGTTTCCGCGGATTTATCTTCCTTGTCCGGCTTGAACGTGGCAAATGGATGAACTTGAAATGATTAAAACCGGTAGCCCAGTCCCAGCATCAGGTTGTTGGGGTCGCGGAAGTTGCTCAGTTGATATCCCACATGTAGGAAGACGCGGCGTGTGACGAATGTTTTCAGGGCAAGAATCTGGTAAAATCCTTTGGTGTCTTCTCCTTTGTAGATAAGGTTGCGTCCTATACCGAGGTTGATGCTGAATATCGGCATGGTCAGTTCGGCACGCAGGGAAAGTCCTACGGCAAACTGTTCGCGGAAAGATGGGCGGTAGAATTGTTTTTGGTTGGTGTCATGTTCGGTTCCGGCTACATGGTTTTTCAGGTTGGCGCTTTCGTCGTATTGTGCATCCAGCGAGAT
This sequence comes from Bacteroides sp. An51A, assembly GCF_002161565.1. NCBI lineage: Bacteria > Pseudomonadati > Bacteroidota > Bacteroidia > Bacteroidales > Bacteroidaceae > Bacteroides > Bacteroides sp. An51A. Next base: position 435,763 of record NZ_NFIC01000004.1, on the reverse strand, counting down.
GCCGGCACGGAAATACCTGTTGACCCGGTAGAGTGGATTGAAGTTGAACCCGATTACCCCGAACGAGCCGGGTACAAGGTATCGCTCGTCGGGCCAGATGATGCCTCTGCGCCGGGTGGCTCCGTATAAAATAATGTCATAACTGAATGGGGAACCTTGTAGGAGAGCTTTTTCTTGCGGGTGAGTTTTGGGGTTTGTTTTTTCAGCTCCGAAAGTACGTACCAGTCCGATACGTCCTCCTACGGTGTTGACACCCGAATTGGGGTAATTGCTGTTCCCGTTTGAATAATGTGTGGTTTCTATCCCTGCGGTCAGATGCCATTGTGGGGCGAGTTGCCAGTTCAGGTAGATGCCGGCATTCAGGTAAGCATTGATTTTCGAACCTACCACATCGTTGTACGGGTTGCTTGTCTCGTTATACTTTTTCCATCCGAATGAGGCTCCGAAGTTCCATTCGTAGTCTAGTGTCAGGTGAGGGGTGAGCCGGGCTATTTGTGAACCTTGGAACACATATACACTGACGGGGTTTCCCAGTTCCGAAGGGTTGAAAAAAGAAGTATATGCTATGCCGATGCCCTGATAGGCATGCGGATAGAGTTTTCCCAAATACGAGTCTTTATCGAATCGGAAGGCATATTTCAGATGTGCCGAAAGTACGGTGTTGATAGGTTTTCCTTGTGCATTTTCGCCTTCAAAAAAACTTTTGGTAGGCAATACATATCCCGGGCGGATATCGAAACCTATCTGGTGGTGTATCGGGTGATGGGTAAGCGAGTCGGGTTCGGCATGTCCGGCAAGGGTTCCCCCGATACAAAAGAAGGCGAATAGGAGGCAGAGCAAGATAAATCTATCGGTCTTTTTCATAATCTCGTATCTTTTTGCATTCAAAGGTAAGTCAATCCGATGAAACGGACAAACATTTCGGAAACGAAAAATGGGTATGCATTGGAATGCTGTCTTTAACTTTCGCTCTTTCTTCTGCGGCTTATTTCACTTTTTTGTCGTATATTTGTCGCAAACAGTAAAAAGAAAGAAGGATATGGATAATACTGAAAAATTGAAGATAGAAGAGCGGATTGTGGATATGTTGAAAACCGTTTACGACCCTGAGATTCCGGTCAATGTGTACGATTTGGGACTGATTTACAAGATTGACCTTCAGGATGACGGAGAAGTGGTGGTGGATATGACGCTTACGGCTCCCAATTGTCCCGCCGCCGAGTTCATCATGGAAGATATCCGGCAGAAGATAGAGTCGGTAGAGGGGGTGAAAGCAGCCCAGATCAATCTGGTCTTCGAGCCGGAATGGGACAAGGACATGATGAGCGAAGAAGCAAAACTGGAGTTAGGATTTTTATAAAAACAGGTAATGATGGATGCGATGAAGAATGTATATTTTTTGTCGGATGCGCATTTAGGCTCGCGGGCTATTGCGCATAGCCGCACTCAGGAACGCCGTTTGGTCAATTTCCTCGACAGTATTAAGGAACGGGCTTCGGCTGTGTATCTCTTGGGGGATATGTTCGACTTTTGGTACGAATTCAAGCTGGTTGTGCCTAAGGGATATACCCGTTTCTTGGGCAAATTGTCTGAATTGACCGACCGGGGAGTGGAAGTGCATTTCTTCATCGGAAACCACGATATCTGGTGTGGTGATTATCTGGAGAAAGAATGCGGAGTGATTCTGCACCGGGAACCGCAGACGTGCGAGATTTACGGAAAGGAGTTCTTCCTGGCTCATGGCGACGGGCTGGGCGATAATGACCGTAAGTTTCATTTGCTCCGGATGATGTTTCATAGTCATACTTTACAACGTATGTTCTCGATGTTGCATCCGCGCTGGAGTGTAGAACTGGGACTGGAGTGGGCGAAGCATAGTCGCCAGAAGCGGGAAGAGGGGAAAGAGCCTCCTTATATGGGTGAAGATAAAGAACCGTTGGTGTTGTTTACAAAGAAATACCTGAAAACGCATCCTGATATCAATTATTTTATTTTTGGCCATCGCCACATCATGCTCGACCTGATGTTGAGCCGCACATCGCGTCTCCTGATTCTGGGCGATTGGATATCCGAGTTCTCGTATGCCGTATTCGATGGTGAGAATCTTTTTATGGAACAGTTCATCGAAGGAGAGACGGAAGTCAGGTAACAAGGTGACGATTTGACAAGGTGACAAGGTGACGAGGTAACAAGGGGACGAGGTTTTGAATAGTGTTGCATACTTCAACCCAAGTTTTTGAAACCTTGTCACCTAGTTCCCTCGTCACCTTGTTCCCTCGTTACCTTGTTCCCTTGTTCCCTTGTTACCTTGTCAACTGATTTATCTTGCCACTTCACCGTTTTCGTGTTTGGCGAGCAAGCCTTCCACTTCGGCAACTTTCACCATATTGTAGTCGCCTGCAATGGTATTTTTCAGTACAGAGGCCGCCGTAGAAAAGTCTACGCGCTTCTGTTCATCTTCAAAAGCGTGTTGGGCATACAGCATGGCACCGCAGAAAGCATCGCCTACACCAACGCAATCTACCACTTCATCAATGTCGAACACACGGGTATGTTTCATAGTGCCGTGCGAATAAAGGATGCCGGCAAAGGTATGGTGTACCGAGCTGATGACGTTGCGCAGGGCAATGTAGATGTATTTGCAGTTGGGAATCTGTTCACTGATGCCTTTGCAGAAAGCTTCGTAGGCTTCCAGGTCGTATGCTTCTCCATTGCGTGTGGCTTTGAATCCCGGTGCTTTCAGTCCTGTAACCAAAGCATACTCTCCTTCGCTTCCGAACATGATGTCGCTCGAAACCATCAGGGGACGCAATACTTCCTGTGCGTTTTTCCCGTAGTTCCACAGGTTTTTACGGTAATTGATATCATACGAAATGGTCAGTCCCATTTCCTTGGCTGTGTCAATGGCTTCTTTACATACATCGGCAAGTCCCGGTGTAAGAGCCGCATCGATGCCCGACCAGTGGAAGATGGAAGCGTCTTTGAATGCATCACGCCAGTTTATCATGCCGGGTTTCAGTTCTGAGAAAGCCGAATGTTCGCGGTCATATATCACTTTTGAATTACGCATGGCGGCTGCTTTCTCCATATAATATGTTCCTAAGCGGTTGCCTCCCGTCAGTACATGTCCTGTTCCAATGTTGTGCGAACGCAGTTCGGACAGGCAGGTATCTCCCAGTGCATTGTCGGGCAGGCGGGTTATGAATTCCACTTCTCCTCCGAAATTGGCAATGGAAATGGCAACATTGGCCTCACTTCCTCCATAGTTGACCAGAAAATCATGGCTTTGTTGTATGCGAAGATTGTCGGGAGTGGTAAGACGGAGCATGATCTCACCGAATGTTACAACTTTTTTTTTCATATTCTATGTGTTTAAGTTCTTGGATGAGGGAGGACAAAAAAAGACATCCCCAGAAGCCGCTTTTTGTCTCTGCCCGTGCAAAGATAATGAAAAGCGACTTACGGGGATGCCCTTTTATAAACCTATTTAATGATTATTTACTTAATTGCGTTCGTTCAGGATGTTCATCGTGTCGGTTGCAATGGTCAGCTCTTCATCGGTCGGGATAACTACGACTTTCACTTTCGAGTCATCGGTAGATATGATGGCTTCTTCGCCGCGCACCTTGTTTCTTTCATCATCGATTTTCACACCCAGGTATTCCAGGTTCTTGCAGACAGCAGCACGTGCACTCGACTGGTTTTCGCCTACACCGCCTGTGAAAAGAATGACATCCACGCCGTTCATGGCTGCTGCGTATGCACCAATGTATTTGGTGATACGGTAGAAATACATCTTTTCGGTCAGAATAGCACGTTCTTCGCCATTTTGTACGGCAGCTTCCAGTTCGCGCATATCACTCGATTTTTCGAACATGCCCAATACACCGCTCTTCTTGTTCAGCAATGTAGACATTTCATCGGGGGTAAGTCCTTCCTTTTTCATGATGTAAGTGATGGCACCTCCATCTATGTCGCCGCTGCGTGTACCCATCATCAAGCCTTCCAATGGGGTCAGTCCCATACTGGTATCAATACATTTCCCGTCTTTTACGGCAGCAATAGAACCTCCGTTTCCGATATGGCAGGTGATGATACGGCTTCCCTCTTGCGGGATTCCCAAAAATTCGCATACGCGTTTTGATACGTAGCGGTGAGAAGTGCCGTGGAAACCATAACGGCGGATACCGTATTTTTCAAAATAGCGGTAAGGGATGGCATACAGGTAAGCGTAATCGGGCATCGTCTGGTGGAAAGCTGTATCGAATACGGCTACTTGTGGAACTTCGGGTAATAATTGCTGTACGGCATAAATACCTTTCAGGTTGGCTGGATTATGGAGCGGACCCAGGTCGCAACATTCTTCTACGGCGGCGATTACGGCATCATCAATCAGTACAGAACCACTGAACTTGGTTCCTCCGTGCAATACGCGATGGCCTACGGCATTGATTTCGTGCAGGCTCTTCACGGCTCCATATTTGGGGCTGGTCAGGGTGTCGAAGATGAACTGCACGCCGGTGGTATGTTCGGGCACATCTTTCTCGATGATTTTCTTTTCACCGTTCGGCAAGGTCAATTTCAGGAAAGACCCCGGCAAACCTATTTTTTCGATGCCGCCTTGTGCGAGGACTTGTTTGGTAGTCATTTCATACAATTTGTACTTGATGGATGAACTGCCGCAATTGAGTACTAATACTTTCATATATAGTTGATTTGTTATTTTTATAGTTAGGACATGGTTATTCTTGTGCTTTCGCCGCAATAGCCTGGTTGGCTGTGATGGCAATCATCTTGTATACATCGTCAATGCAGCAGCCGCGCGACAGGTCATTGACCGGACGGGCGATACCCTGAAGAATCGGACCTACCGCAGTGGCATGTCCTAAGCGTTCTACCAGCTTGTAAGAAATGTTACCTACTTCCAGGCTGGGTACTACCAGTACATTGGCATATCCGGCGATTTCCGAACCCGGAGCCTTGCTCTGTCCGATTCTCGGAACCAAAGCGGCGTCTGCCTGCATTTCTCCGTCAATCTTCAGTGCCGGATCCATTTCCTTGGCAATCTTCAGCGCTTCTACCACTTTGTCTACCACTTCGTGTTTAGCCGACCCCTTGGTGGAGAAACTCAGCATGGCTACGCGTGGTTCGATACCTGCAACGGCTTTAGCAGTGCGGGCGGTGCAGACAGCAATCTGTGCCAATTGGCCTGCATCGGGAACCGGAGTAACGGCTACGTCACCCATAACGATTACACCATTGTCGCCACATTCGGGGGCGTGAGTCAATAAGAGCATGGCACCGGATACACACGTGATGCCCGGAGCAGTCTTGATAATTTGCAATGCCGGACGCAATACATTGCCGGTCGTGTTGCGGGCTCCGGCAAGCTGGCCGTCGGCATCACCTGCCTTAATCATCAGGCAGCCGTAATACAGCGGGTCGAGCACCAGTTTGCGGGCTTCTTCGATGGTCAAGCCCTTTTTCTTCCGCAGTTCGCACAATAATTGTGCGTATGCTTCTTTTTTCGGGCTGGTTTCGGGATCGATGATGGTAGCTTTATGGATGTTACCCAAACCCCATTCTTTTGCGAGTGCCATGATTTCATCGGGATTGCCCAACAAAGTCAGGTCGGCCACACCATCTGTCAATATCTGATTGGCAGCTTTCAACGTACGTTCTTCTGTTCCTTCCGGAAGCACAATGTGCTGTTTGTTCGCTTTTGCGCGTTCAACAATTTGACTAATTAAATCCATAGATTTGTATATTTTTAATATGTGATTCTTTTTGTTGTGTGCGATAACGCTTTTCTCATACCGCACTGCAAAAATACGTTTTTTTGTAATATCAAGTTTGCAAAGACGGCTTTTTTTTTCGGAAGAAGTAGAGAATTTTAATATGTTTGACAGCAGGAAAAATAAAAAAGCCCGTTTCTGTACAAGATAACACCAGAATGTTTACCTTTGCGTCCGTTTTCAATAGTTAAAGTTTTTAGGATATGGTTCGTCAGTGTTCAATTTTATTTGGATGCCTTGCGCTGGGGGAACTGGTAGTTTACCTCACGGGAATCCACCTGCCTTCGAGTATCATCGGGATGCTTCTGCTCACGTTGTTCTTGCAGCTGGGATGGATTAAGCTGGAATGGGTACAGGGGCTGAGCAATTTCTTGGTTGCAAACCTGGGTTTCTTTTTTGTTCCTTCGGGAGTTGCGTTAATGCTTTATTTCGATATTATCCGGGCGCAGTTCTGGCCCATAGTCGTTGCTACGCTGGTCAGCACAGTACTGGTATTGGTCGTTACAGGTTGGGTACATCAAATCGTCAGAAAATATGGATTTTTTCACAAATAAGTTCTTTTTGCTTGCCATTACTTTCGGGTTTTATTTTCTTTCGAAAGTGATACAGAAGAAGACGGGATGGCTCATTCTGAATCCCATCCTGTTGGCTATCGCATTGCTGATATGCTTTTTGCAATGTACGGACGTTTCTTACGAGACTTATTCCGAGGCAGGATCGCTGGTCGAGTTTTGGCTGAAGCCTGCCGTGGTGGCATTGGGGGTTCCCTTGTATTTGCAGTTGAAAATGATAAAGAAACAGCTTATGCCGATTCTCATTTCCCAGTTGGCGGGTTGTGTGGTAGGGCTGGTTGCCGTAACGGTTATTGCCAAGGTGATGGGGGCTTCGCCCGAGGTGATCATGTCTTTGGCTCCGAAGTCGGTTACGACACCGATTGCCATGGAAGTGTCGAACGCCGTAGGCGGCATTCCTTCCTTGACCGCAGCCGTAGTGATTGTAGTAGGGCTGTTTGGTGCCATCTGTGGATTTAAGGTGTTGCAGGTGGGGCATGTAGGAAGCCCTATCGCACAAGGCTTGTCGATGGGTACGGCTTCGCATGCCGTAGGCACTTCGCGGGCAATGGAAATAAGCGGCAAATACGGTGCATACGCCAGTCTGGGGCTGACATTGAACGGTATTCTGACCGCCTTGCTGGCTCCTACCATCCTGCATCTGCTGGGACTTTATTAGAAGCTATTTTGAATTTCTCCAAAAAGTTTTTCTTGGCTTGATGTATCCGTTTTCGTGTGTGCTTTGGGCGATTTTTTGGTCCTTTTCGCTCCTGTTCTTCGTCAGATAGCCCGCTATCTTCCTCATCACAGAAGCGAAAATGCCTCAAAAACTCATCCCAAATCATCGCACGATAAATTCAAAACAGCTTCTTAACCGTTTCTTCTGTTATGCACAAGTTATTAACAGGCTGTTCATAACTGTTGATAACTTGTGCATAGCCTTATGGCGGGCAAAAGTCTCGGTTGATTTTGTGTGATGCAGTTACTTGCGGAGCAGGGCGCAACTATATACATTGCGTGCTATATATAGTTGCGCGGATAAATGCAGATAAGTGCATGGTTGGTAAGATTATTAATCTTCCGGCTGTAAGATTATTAATCTTACGCGTGCAAGATTATTAATCTTGCAGAAAGGTCAGTTATCTGGTGCGTTTGTCCTGTAAAACCATCCGAATGTATTTCGCAATTCCATAAGTTTTCTTACCTTTGCCGTAGTAATAAATTAACCTAATCTTTTAGTTCTATGTATCCATTAAAGTTTAAACCGATTTTAAAATCGACCATTTGGGGAGGAGAGAAAATCATTCCGTTCAAACACCTTGATATCCAGCAAGAGCAAGTAGGAGAAAGTTGGGAAATCTCGGACGTTCCGGGTGATGAGTCTGTGGTGGCAAACGGTGCTGACGCAGGGAAAAACCTTACACAGATGGTAGATGAATATAAAGCGGCTCTGGTAGGGGAGAGCAATTACAAACGTTTCAACGGCAAATTCCCTTTACTTATCAAGTTTATCGATGCTTGCCAGGACTTGTCTATTCAGGTGCATCCGGATGACGAACTGGCGATGAAACGTCATCAGTCGCTGGGCAAGACCGAGATGTGGTATGTTATCGGCAACGATGGCGGAAAAGCCCATTTGCGTTCGGGCTTGTCAAAGCAGATTACGCCCGAAGAGTATGCGCAGATGATTGCCGACAATACTATTTGTGACGCGCTTGCCGACTATGCGGTTCAGCCGGGTGATGTGTTCTTCTTGCCTGCCGGACGTATCCATAGCATCGGAGCCGGATGTTTTATCGCCGAAATCCAGGAGACTTCGAACATTACTTACCGTATTTATGATTTCAACCGTAAGGACAAGAACGGCAATACGCGCGAACTGCATACCGAGCTTTCGAAAGATGCCATCGACTATACGGTGAATGAAGATTACCGTACGCATTACACGCCGAAGCAGAACGAACCGGTAGAACTGGTGGCGTGTCCTTATTTCACCACTACGGTGTACGACTTGACCGAACCGATGGAAATGGATTATAGCGAGCTTGACTCGTTTGTGATTTATATCTGTATGGAAGGGGCTTGTAGTGTGACCGACAATGAGGGCAACCAACTTTCGCTTCAGGCAGGCGAGTCGGTATTGTTCCCGGCTACTACCCAGAAGCTTTCGGTAAAACCGGAAGGACAGGTGAAATTCCTAGAAACTTATGTTTGATAATTGCGAGTATAAATGAAAGGTTAAGGCGCAAAAGAAAGTGTGTGGTTAAGAAAACATACTTTCTTTTGCGCTTTTATTGTGTATAAATGTAAAATGATGAATACGAAAAATTGGTTTATCTCTGTATGGATGTGTTTGCTTGTATGGGCGGTCACACCTCTTTTTGCGGAAAATTATCCCTATCGTAGTGATGTGCTGTGGGTAACGGTACCCGACCATCCCGACTGGCTTTATCAAGTGGGCGAGCAGGCAAAGGTGGAGGTGCAGTTTTATAAATATGGTATCCCTCAGGATGGAATAGAAGTGGCTTATGAGCTGGGAGAGGATATGATGCCGGCACACCGTAGCGGAAAGGTTGTGCTGAAAAACGGACGTGCCGTCATTCAGTTGGGTACGATGAATCAGCCCGGATTCCTGGATTGCCGGCTTACGGCAATCATAGACAGGCAGACCTACAGACATCATGTAAAGGTGGGATTCTCTCCTGAAAAATTGCAGCCTTATACACAGCTCCCTGATGACTTCGACGCGTTTTGGGAAAAGAATTTGGCTGAGGCTGCCAGGTGTCCGATGGAATATACCATAGAGCCAGCTCCCGAATATGCTTCGGAAACGACCGAATGTTTTCTGGTCAAGTTGCAATGTTTCCGTCCCGGTTCGTATGTATATGGTTATCTGACCCGTCCCAAGGCTTCGGGCAAATATCCCGTGGTACTTTGTCCTCCGGGTGCGGGAGTAAAGACCATTAAAGAGCCTGGGCGTCATATTTATTATGCCGAAGAAGGATGCATCCGTATGGAAATGGAGATTCATGGACTGAATCCGAAAATGACCGGCAAAGAGTTTAAGGAGATATCGGCGGCTTTCGGCGATTACCTGACGTTCGGTATTGATGACCGCGAGAATTATTATATGAAGAAAGTCTACATGGCATGTGTGCGTGCCATCGATTACCTCACTTCTTTGCCCGACTGGGACGGGAAGAATGTTATCGTACAAGGCGGAAGCCAAGGCGGGGCACTGGCACTGGTAACGGCTGGACTGGATAAGCGTGTAACGGCTTGTGTGGCAAATCATCCGGCATTGAGTGACATGGCAGGATATAAGGCAGGACGTGCCGGAGGTTATCCTCATTTTTTCAAGCGTTATCAGGATATGGATACACCTGCGAAAATCCGTACTATGGCCTATTATGATGTGGTCAACTTTGCCCGGCGCATCAAGGTGCCGGTCTATATGACATGGGGGTATAATGACAATACATGCCCTCCTACTACCAGCTACATTGTTTATAATGTATTGACCTGCCCCAAGGAGGCGCTGATAACCCCCATTAACGAACACTGGACTTCGGAAGCAACAGAATACGGACATCTGAAATGGATTCAGAGACATTTAAGGTAACCGTTGTATTGGGACTCAGTCTGTGAATGTGTTCTGGGACTCAAAGAATATCTTCTGAAAAAAGCGTGCCTGCATACTATGAGAACAATAGTAGTGCAGGCACACCGAAAATGAAAACCAAAATGTGCAAAAAATTAGAAACGGTTTCTAAATCCGTCTGGCGGATTATACTTCTACCAGTTTATATTTAGGTACCATGATCTTCATCATAATCCAACTGAACAGGTAGGCGAGCGATGCTACGATGAATACAATCATGTAGCCGGCATCGATACCCTGAAAACCAAGGAAAGACATGTTGGTTTCTTTCGAATAAGTAAATAGCAAACCCGAGCACTGGTTGAAAAGCAAGCAGCCTACACCACCTGCCATACCACCGATGCCTGTAACGGTAGCTACGGCCGATTTCGGGAACATATCACTTACTACTGAATAGACATTTGCGCTCCAACTCTGGTGTGCTGCACCGATGATACCGATGATGATAATCGGATACCAGCAAGAAGCTGCACCGGTCGACTGGGCAAACAAACCTATCAATGGGAAGAACGAGAAAATCAGCATGGCTTTCATTCTGCCTTTATAGGGGTCCATTTTTTGCTTTTCAACAAAGAATGTAGGCAGATAACTTCCGTAAAGCGACAACATCGAAATCAGATACAGTGTAAAAATCAGCATCATTCCCATGGTAGAGTCTGAACTGTATCCGTATACATCACGGATATATGCCGGAGCCCAAAACAGGAAGAACCACCATACACCATCGGGCAGGAAACGTCCGAAGATGACCGCCCATGTCTGGCGGAAAGTGAAACATTTCCAAAGTCCGATTTTCGGTCCGTCATTATTGTCTTTGCTGACCGTATTTTCGGCTATTGCATCCTGTTCGATGTATTCAAGTTCAGCTTTGTTCACATGCTTGTTGTCACGTGGCTTGTCGTAGAATTTGTAGAACAAAATCATCCAGAGCAGCCCGACTCCACTCATTACGATGAATGCCATTTCCCAGCCGAAAGCACGTGCAATGCCCGGTATGATGAACGGGGCTACCAGAGCACCTACTTGTGCACCTGCATTGAACAAGCCGGTAGCGAAGCCACGGTCTTTCTTCGGAAAATATTCGGCAGTAATCTTGATGGCTGAAGGGAAATTGCCCGATTCACCGATGGCAACAATGCACCGCATGAATACAAACAGCCAGACACTGACAGTTGATACCGCCAGTGCGATATTTCCAGTAGCTTTGATGGCGGCAAGGTTTTCGCGTGCGGCTCCGAAAGTGAACATCCAGTCGCCACTTACAATGCCATTGGTCAGTATGCCGGTAAAAGCATGTAAGAATGCACCCACTACCCATGTGCCGAAGGCAATGAGATAACCGCGGCGCGTACCTACTTTATCGATAAACTTTCCGATGAACAGCATACTGATGGCGTAAACTAACGAGAATACACCCGTGATGGTTCCATAATTGGCATCCGACCAGTTCAGTTCGGGAGCGATAAAGTCTTTATAGGTAAGCGATAGAACCTGGCGGTCCATATAAGTTGCTGCAGTAGCCAAGAATAGCATGCTACAGATTACCCAGCGGTAATTGCTCATCTTCGCTCCGGTATTAGTTGAATTGTTCATGGTATTGAATCTTGTTTTTATCGTTTAGATAGTTTTTAGTTAATAAATGACGGGAGGGTGCTTATCTCATTTCTGTGTAAGAAATCTTGTCCATATCTCCGTAGTCCAGGTTCTCACCAGCCATACCCCAGATGAACATGTAGTTGCTGGTGCCGGCTGCTGCATGGATAGACCATTCGGGTGACATGATAGCCTGTTCGTTGGCAAGCCATACCAGACGTTCTTCTTGTGGTTCGCCCATCAAGTGGCAAATCATGTTGCCTTCAGGAACGTTGAAATAGAAATACGCTTCGATGCGGCGGCTGTGGGTATGTGCAGGCATGGTGTTCCATACACTGCCGGGTTTCAGTTCGGTCAATCCCATTTGGAGTTGGCACGGGCCTTCTTCCAGTACGTTGTTCACAATCAGCTGGTTGATGACACGGTCGTTGCTTTCTTCCATTTTTCCGGCAGGGAATGAGTTGGCTTTCAAAGAGCCTTTGCGTCCGTCGATGGTAATCAGTTGTGTCTTGTACTCTTTATGTGCCAGTGCCGAGTTGATATAGAACTTGGCAGGCTTGCTGGCATCTTTGCTCTTGAATGTCACATTTTTGTTTCCACGGCCAACGTACAGGGCTTCTTTGAATCCCAGTTCGTATTCTTTGCCATCTACGGTTACGATACCTTCGCCACCGATGTTGATGACTCCCAGTTCGCGGTTGAACAGGAAATAAGGAGCTTTCAGTGCATCAAAGGTTTCCAGTGTCAGTTCTTTGGTTGCGGGAACGGCTCCGCCGAAGATGAAGCGGTCGTACATGGAATAAGTCAGGTTGATTTGGTCGGCAACCATTACTTTTTCCATCATGAAACTGTTACGAAGTCTTTGTGTGTCGTATGTTTTTACATCTTGGGGGTTGCATGCCGTTTGCATGCGTACGTTTACTTGTGCATTTGCCGATAAAGCGGCTGCACCTAACATCATTGCAATTGCTAATTTTTTCATGTTGCTTTCGTTTTTTATAGTTTGTTTTTTATTGATTATTCAGCGTTGCGGCTTTCCTTGATAATCCGGCGTCGGTTAAAGATTGCCAAAGCCAGTGTAAAGGCAACAAGGATAATAGAACCTACAATCTTCATATTATATACAAGGTGGAAAATAGCCCATGAGAAGAGGCTTGAGGCAAAGTCGAGTGCACCTCCTTGGAACCCTTCGGGTATTTTTACGGCAGAGTCTTGTGTCTTTGCATATACGTCTTGTGCGGCTTGGGTAAAGAAAGGAGCCAAATCGGTAACGAAATAGAGTCCTACAATCAAAGCTACCAGGCCGATGATGAATGTTTTCAATACGTTGCCTTTAGTGATGGGAAGGACCGCCGGAAACAAGTAGAACATACCAGCCAGCGAGGCAAGCGGCAAGAATTGGTTTCCGGGAAGTATAACCGATAAAAATAAAGTAACAGGAATCAGTAACAACGAGACAACAAGCGTTGTAGGATGGCCGATGACCAATGCAGGGCTCATACCAATGTTCAGTCCGCTTGCATTCTTGAATTTGCGGGCAATTAATTCACGGGTGGCATCCGAGATTGGGCGCAATCCTTCAATGAATAATGAAGTGATACGTGGAATCAATTCCATTACAGCTCCCATCTTAATGCCCAGTCCCAAAATGGCAGGAATGTTGTCGACCAGCTGCTTGCCGCTTTCACAAGCTAATGCACCAATGCCGCATCCCACGATGACACCTAGAAAAAGAGGTTCACCCATGATGCCGAATTTCTTTTTCATGCCTTCCGCATCGATGTTTAATTTTTCAAATCCGGGAATTTTATCCAGTGCCTTATTGATAACTACGGCAAAGGGTACAAAACCCTGGCAGAAAGGTTGAGGGATGGAGATGCCGTCCATTTTGTCGTAATAGGTCTGGAATTGTTTGCAGGTCAGGTCTGCCATTACCAAAGTAATAATGTAGCAGATAATGGCGGCAAAAAATCCCCACCAGATATTGTCTGATGCGAAATAGACCACAGCACCGATAAAAGCAAAGTGCCAATAGTTCCACAGGTCGATGTTGACGGTTTTGGTTGTTTTGGTCAGCAACATCACGATATTGACTGCAAGGCATACAGGAATGATGAAAGCACCTACAGATGTGTTGTATGCAACTGATGCAGCAGCAGGCCATCCCATGTCGAAGATACCTAGACTTAACCCATAGATTTCGGTGACTCTTTTCAGTGGTTCTCCCAGGCTGCTTGTCAACAAAGCGGTCACTACCGATAATCCTACAAAACCGACTCCGACGAGCAATCCGCTCTTGAGTGCTTTCCCGAATTTAATTCCGATACATACTCCTAAAATTGTAAAAATAATAGGCATCATCACCGCTGCTCCCAGACCGATGATATAGCTAAAAACCTGTTCCATACGTTACGTTTCTCTTTACTATAAATACGTTTATAAGGTTAATAATGAATGTAATTGCACCAAATGTACGGTCTTTTCTTTTAATTTGCAATTGATTTGGTAAGAAATTGCAGTATTTGTCGAAATTTTCCGTTATCGTACACGATAATTCTTGTTTCTTGAATAAATAATCCACTTTTAAGCCCAGAAAATCCACATGGCCCATCTACTTTTTCTTTACTTTTGTAACTGTTAAGGGAGTGTGGGCATTCATGCAAAAACAAATAAAAAACACGTTATGAGAAACAAGAGCTTTTTAGTTATGATGTTGGGGGTTGTGTTGGCAACTTTGGGTAAAATTCAGGCAAAGACCGATTCCTTCGAGCCGCAGAAGCCTTGGTCTGTCCGTATGGCAGAGTCGGAAATGGTAAGAAATCCTGAGTCGTGGCAACTTGATTTCCAACCGTCATTGAAATGGGATTATTGTCATGGGCTGGAATTAGGGGCTATGTTGGATGTGTACGACCGTTATGGCGACAACCGTTTTTTCGAGTATGCTTTGGCTTATGCCGATACGATGGTTAATGCAGACGGGACAATCAAGAAATACAAGGTAGAAGAATATAGCCTGGACCGTATCAATTCCGGAAAATTCTTGTTCCGCATTTATGAACAGACTAAGGAACCGAAGTACAAGAAAGCCTTGGATTTGATTCGCACACAGTTCGACGGACAGCCTCGCAATGCTGATGGAGGCTTTTGGCATAAGAAAGTATATCCTCACCAAATGTGGTTGGACGGTATCTATATGGGGGTTCCTTATTTGGTGGAGTATGCTTACCGGAATAATGAACCGGAAGATTATCAAGAGGTTATCAAGCAGATAAAGTTGGCTGCGCGTCATACGTACGATTCAGAGACGGGCTTGTTCCGCCATGCTTGTGATGTAAGTAAGACAGAAAAATGGGCGGATAAGACTACCGGTCAGTCGCAGCATTGCTGGGGACGTGCGTTGGGATGGTATACAATGGCAATCGTTGATGTGCTTGATTATCTTCCGATGCATGAACCGGGACGTGACTCATTGCTGGTGATACTGAACCACATTGCCAAGACGTTGAAAAAATATCAAAGTCCGGAAGGATTGTGGTATCAGGTGATGGATCGTAGTGGTGATGAAGGAAATTATTTGGAGTCGTCCTGCTCTACGATGTTTGTCTATTCCCTCTTGAAAGCAGTGCGTAAGGGATATATCAGTTCTTCTTATTTCAATACGGCGCGTAAAGGTTACGAAGGCATTTTAAATCATTTTATAAAGGTGGACGAAAATGAGTTGGTGTCGATAACCCGTGCTTGCGCAGTTGCCGGACTGGGAGGCAAGAATTACCGGTCGGGTGATTATACCTATTATATAAATGAGAAGATTCGTGACAACGACCCGAAGGCTGTTGGACCGTTTATTCTGGCAAGCCTGGAATGGGAAAGTCTTCCTAAGGAGCAACGTCGTTTTGCCGAACCTAGAACGTTGATGGTGGCTCAGGATGGTTCGGGCGACTTTACTACTTTAAAGGATGCTTTGGAGTCGGCAAGAGCTTTTATGGATTATGATGTAAAGATTTATGTCAAGAATGGTGTTTATCGTGAAAAGCTGGTTGTGCCTTCGTGGCTTCAGCACATTGAGATTATCGGTGAAGATGCTGGCAAGACAATAATAACGAATGCCGATCATGCCAATATGAACAAAATGGGTACTTTCCGAACCTATACGGTGAAAGTAGAGGGCAATTACATCACGTTCCGTAACATAACTATTGAGAATAATGCACCCCGCTTGGGACAGGCTGTAGCCTTGCATACTGAAGGGGATTGCTTAAGATTCTATAATTGCCGGTTGTTGGGCAATCAAGATACAGTCTATACGGGGACAGAAGGAACTCGTCTTTATTTCGAAGGGTGCTACATAGAGGGAACTACCGATTTCATCTTTGGTCCTTCTACTGCTTGGTTCGAGGGATGTACCATTCACAGTAAAGCCAATTCGTATGTGTCAGCAGCTTCTACTCCTGCCTATATTTCTTATGGTTATGTGTTTAATAAGTGCAAACTGACTGCCGATGCCGGTGTAAATAAAGTCTATCTGGGACGTCCGTGGCGTCCGTATGCTTCTACCGTATTTATGAATTGCGAGTTGGGCAAACACATTGTTCCGGCAGGCTGGCACAATTGGAATAATAAGGAAAATGAAAAGACTGCTCGTTATGCTGAATACGGAAACACCGGTGAAGGTGCAATAACCGGCCAACGGGTCGGATGGGCAAAGCAGTTGACCGAAAAAGAGGTAAATGACATAACTTTTGACCGTTTTTATTTTATGTCAGGAAATTGGAATCCGTGCGAATAAAAGTCGTATAACTGTAAGAACTAATCAGGAGTTAAAAGTCAATAACCTTGTAGGTTTGGGCTTTTAACTCCTGATTAGTTCTTACAGTTACCGCTTGATGTCTGTCAATAGGGCATTGCCATTTTTAAGAGGATTCCATCCATCGTTTCCTGCCAATACCTTTTCGGGCTGGTATCTTGTGATGTCAGTCAGTTGGTGGCTATAGGGTACTCTAGTATTTGGGCTTGCTCCTTCGCCAGTGCTTTTGTATTCAGCGAAGAACGCGGTTTTTTCATTCGATGCTTTACCCCAGTTGTTCCAGCCTGCCGGAACAATGTGTTTGCCCAATTCGCATTCTATGTAAACCACTTGGGCATAGGGACGCCACGGACGAGCCAGATAAACTTTGCTGGTTTCCTTGTCTGAAGTCAGGCGGCAGTTCCAGAATACATATCCATAGTCTTTCCCTTGGTCGGTAGAGGGAGCGGTCACATAGCCATCACCTAAGCTTCGTATCTCGCAATTTTTGAATAAGGCAGTGCTCCAGCCAAAGATGAAATCGACAGTGCCTTCTATGTAGCATTCCTCGTAGTATTGTCGGCTTTCTTTGCCATAGGTGTAGAGTGTGTCTTGGTTGCCCAGAAAACGGCAATGCCGGAAATAGGCACGATCGCCGTCGACAAAACATGCTACAGCTTGTCCTACCTTTCCTGCCGTATTGGCAAAAGTGATGTTTTCGGCATAAAAGTCGGGAGCGTAAATGTAGACGGTAGATGAACCGGAGGTAGACATTTCTTCGCCGAAAATATTTTTCTTCGAGGCATAATTGTCATCAGTGATTATGGCTCCCTCTTCGCCGATAAGTGATACATTGATTTTTGAGGCAGGGACGATGACACGTTCTTTGTATTCGCCTTTCCGTACAAGAATGGTAGTGCGATGTTTTTTGCGGAAATCGGGTACGGCATTAATTGCTTCCTGAACGGTGAAGAAATCGCCGCTACCATCTTTTGCTACTACAAAATCATAATAACGTACGTACTTGCCCAATTCGGGAATTTGCTTCTCGATGGCTTGTACGGCAAGTCTGGCTACCTGTCTGGCACCGTATACGTTGAAATGGGTATTGTCTTGGCGTCCTTTGGGGCAAGCGGGTGAAACACCTGCCGGAATCCACATGAAAAGTCTTTTTGAACCTTCTACGCCCATTGATTCTACCAGTTCCTTTGTGGCACGGTTGAGATCGATGAATACTACATCCAGTTCTTTTGCCACATTGCGTGGCGAGTCAAGATATTTTCCATGGGTATCTATCAGCGTATCTCCTTCTTCGATGGCATCTGTCTTTTCGGGACGGAGGTCATCAGCAGCAATCGCATTGGGGTTTTCACCGAAATTGCGGCGTACTACAGAATTAAACAAGACGGGAATACCTCCTTTTTCGCGTGTCTCACGTACGAATTTCCGGAGGTTTTCATCGAAAGTTGTACCTGGTTCGGTATGACGGTCAGGGTTCGTTTTCTCGTCATTATGTCCGAACTGGATAAATACATAGTCACCTGGGCGGATTTTGTTTACCACTTCTTCCCAGTGTCCTTGGTCAATGAAACTTTTCGAGCTTCTTCCGTTTAAAGCATGGTTGTCTACGCGTACGTCTTCGGTGAAAAATCCTCCTAAAACGTGTCCCCAGCCTCGTTCTAAATTACCGGCATCCAACGATTTATTGGCCATGGTGGAATCACCTATCATAAAAATCGTGATAACCCGGTCTGACTTGAATGCTGACAGGAACAGAACTGTCAGTAAGATGCAGAACAAATGAACTTTTTTCATAAAATGATGGTATATGTTTTCAATGGTTGAATTCTTTATTGAAAAACTCTAATACGGCTTGCTGGATTTCTTTGCTGCAGAAATGGGGCAAGTCGTAGAGTTGGGTATGGAGGTGTTTATCGGCTCCCTGGCTTTCCCATACTTTGTGCAGGATTTCGTATGCAGACTTTACCCCGTCTACCGGAAAAAGTTTGTCTTTCAGTCCGTTGGTGAATAACATCGGCTTGGGACAGGCGATGCTTGCTACGTGTGGATAATCCATGTAACGCCGGAGGTTCGGGATAATCATGGCGTATGCCGAACCACCTTTGTTCTGGTTGTTGGTTAAAGTCATCAGACTATCGGTGGTATTCATCCAGCATACGGCAGCTCCGGCTTTTACGGCATCGGTAGCCGCCATGGTCATCCATGCCCGATGTGCTCCCATAGAGAAGCCCATTGTACCGACTTTTTCCTTATCGACATTAGGAAGAGAACTCAAGAACTCAGCACTTCGGATATCGTCCCACGTGATGAGTGCTCCCCATGACATGCCCATCTGAAGCAAATTAGCAGATAAAGCTTGTTGCGAATCGTAGCGTGGATATTCTTTTCGTCCGCGTTCGCCCCAGAACAGGGCATCTACTGCCAGCACGATGTATCCGTGTTGTGCCAGATAATCACCTACGTATTGTCCGTCGTAGCAACGTGTTACCCAATCGTCTGCATCTGCTTGTACGACTTCTGATACGTGAAACGGACGTACCATCTTTTCTTTTCCGATGGTGAAATGTGCACCATGGTCGTGTAGTAGCAGGATAGCAGGAAATGGACCTTTTCCTTCAGGTACCAAGAGGTATGCCGGCACGCGAGACCATTTGGAAATGTTAAATACGATTTTTTGTGCCGTATAGCCCTCACGTTGCTCACTCTCGATGACTTTCATATCGAAGGCAGATTCGGGAGGTGCAGGCTGCATGCATTCCAGCAATTTCCGGCGTGCCTGTTCACGCCAGCGGCTGAAATCTTTTTCTGGTGCATTGCCCCACGCCAGTGGATAGGTGAGTGTTTGTTTCAGTTCTTGGTAGAAGATAGGCATATCGTTTATGGTTTCGTAGCCTGTGTATGCCTGTTCTGCCTCTATTTTTTTTATCCATGCCGGATAAGCTTGTAAGATGGCTTCGGGAACGTATGTGTACCATGCATAGCCTACCCGTCGTTCGGGTGCTACATCTTTCAGCTGATAGACTTTTTTCCCATTGCGGTTAGCCATGAAGGGACGGTTGGTATCCAGTTCGTAAAAACGGGCCCAGATGCGTGGAGCTTTAGCGTCTTCCACGACAATTCTGTCGTAGGGATATTCTGCGTTGGTGATTTGCGTTTTGTCTATGGGAACCTTTTCGATGCGGATACCTTGGATTGCTGATTTTTCCAGCCAGGATATGCCGGCTTTTACGGCATCTATGACCGGAGGTGTAGGGTGAGGAATGTGCATCAGCAGGCGCAGGATACTACAGCTTTCGCTCGAAACCAATGACGGAAGTTCGAAGCTGCGGGCATGTGTAGGGAGCAATGTCTTGTTGTCGTGTTGCTGTCCCCATACAGTTTTGGTGCCGTTCTGTACATATTGAGTATGCAAAATCATGTCGATTCCCTTCCAAAATGCCTGGTGGATTTTTTTTCTCATTGTGTCGTCCAGCCAGGTGTAATGGATATCTCCTTCGTTGATGCGTAAAAAGAGTTCCAGTACACCAGTGGTCACCTCATCATTGTATGTGATGGCATCTACGTCCCAGCCGCGCCAGCCTCCGTTTTTCTTTTGAGTTTTAAGAAGGTAGCTCAACCCTTTGAGAGCGGCATCTTTGTAGCGTGCCTGTCTGGTCAGCGTATATACATGGGCAAGATAATCGATTTGTGAGTACGTATTGCGGTTGTCCAGCGTACTGCGTTTGTATCGGTCGCTTAATGTGCTGTATACCGAGTCGGGCGGCAGAATGGCCAGCCAGTCGATGTTTTTGGGCCATCCGCCGTCTTGATTCTGGTAAGCAATGAAATTGTTGGCTATTTCCTTGTACTGTTCAGGGGCATAGCGGGCATAGTTGCGGACGGGATGTCCCAGATTCCAGTGGTGGATGCCGTCATCCATACTTTTTAGTGAGGGGATATCTTGTGCGTGTGCGAAACTTGCCAGTCCACATATCAGCAGGCATAGTAATTGGTTTTTCATGGCTTAACTCTTACTTCTCAGTTTTTCGGATATAAATGGTTAACTAAACTATTCAGATAAACTTCCAGATTGGTATAGTCGGTACTCAGGCTGTAAACAGCCCCATCCGAGGCGTCATTGGGGTTTAAGCCGTGTTGTTTTTCCCATTCATCGGGCATCCCGTCGGAGTCAGTATCAATAGGAGCAATGTCAGACTGGTATTCATCCCATCCGCCTACATCGCTGGGTTGGTCTATCATGCCGTTAGTACTTCCGTGGCTTCCTTCATAATGATAGATGCCCTGCCGGGTTTCGTCTACGATACGTTGGTCGTATGCATCCCGTTTGAAAGAAGCTCCTGCGTATTGCAATACGGCTTCATAAGCTTCGTGTGCCGGTTGGAGCGAAGTATGTTCGGCTATATCGAAGGGGGAATCGGATAAGTAAGTTGTTTTGTCTGCGGTTTTGTCTTTTAAAATCAACCCTACGGTATTGTCCTTGTTCACCTTTTGCATGTCTTTCCGTTGCTTTTCGCTCAGCTTGGTGCATGAATCATCCATGTAGTTCCCGTTCAGATAGAAAACACCGTGAATACCTTTTGTATTGGAGTTCGTTCCGTCATCGGGATATGCTGTAAACAAACGTTTGTATGAGGAGACCGTAGCGGTATAGGGACCGGGCTTATAGTAATTGTTCAGGAAATTATACGAACCTCCTTCGCCCGCGTATGCTCCGGCACTTCCGTAATTGTAGATGACATTGTTGAACAATTCCACCCGCTCTTCTTCGGGCTTGCCTGTATAGCGGCTTCCGCATAGGCGGGGCGTGCGGTTGGAGTGATGTGCCAGCAGATTGTGGTGGAACGAGGCGGGCTGTCCTCCCCAGATGCCTCCATAGCCGTGCTTGCCTTTTTCGTGGATGGAGTTGAGCAGGCTTTCGCTGGCGATGCACCATTGCATCGTGAAGTTCCGGTTATCGTAGAACGTGGCACATTCGTCCGTGCTCCAGCTCATCGAGCAATGGTCGATGATGATATCCCGGTGGTTATTGAATCCGTTCATGGCATCGTTCCCTTTTTGCTTGATGTCCGCTCCCATGCGCGAACGGATGAAGCGGATGATGACGTTGTCCGCCTTGATTCCCAGCGTATAGTTTTTCAGGCAGATGCCGTCGCCCGGAGCGGTCTGTCCGGCAATGGTCAGGTCTCCGTTATTGATATAGAGTGGGGATTGCAGTTCGATGATGCCGCTTACGGCAAATACGATGGTGCGCGGTCCTTTCTTGCGGATTGCCCAGCGCAACGTGCCTTCCGACCCGTCGTCTTTCAAGGAATTGACGGTATATACTTTTCCGCCTCTTCCGCCGGTAGTATATTTCCCCGCACCGTCGGCTCCGGGGAATGCCGGTACGCGGTCGGTGGATGCTGATACCGGTAAGGCGCATAACGAGAGCGCAATCAGGCAGGCGGCTGTTCCGAGTTCTCTTTTCAGGTTCATATATAATAAGGTATTAAGGGTTAGGATATAAATCTTCTACTAAGCTATTCAGGTAAACCTCCAAGTTGGTATAATAGGGGCTGAGGTTGTATTTGGCTCCGTCCGAAGCATCGTTCGGGTTCAAGTGTTGTTCTTCTTCCCATGCATCGGGCATGCCGTCTCCGTCCGTGTCTGCCGGAGCTGTGCCCGGTGCGTAATCGGGCCATCCGCCTACGTCTTCGGCACGGTCTATCAATCCATTCGAACTTCCGTTGCTTCCCTCGGCGGTATAATTCCCTTGGCGCACGTTATCGACAATACGCGCGTCTACATCATCCCGGACGAGCGATGCTCCCGCATGAGCCAATACCCAATCGTAAGCATCTTGTGCCGGTTGGGTATATTCGTCCGCATCGGGAGTGATGAGGAAGGCTTCTCCCGACCGGATGGCTTCGATGCCTCCTTCGGGCAAGGGGCAATTGTTTTCATTGGGATGTATGCCCGACCAGTTATCTGCATTGACTTCCGCTATCAGTTTTTTGTAGTTCTCGGGCAAGTTGGGGCAGGTATCATCAAAATAGTTTCCGTTTACGTAGAAGGTTCCCCATACGCCTTTCGGGTTTTGCTGGCTTCCGTCATCCCCGTTAGGCTGGAAGATGCGGTTGACAATGCCTTTCTTCGTACAGGTGGAAGGTCCCGGCTTGTAATAGTTGTTGATGAAATTGTACGAGCCTCCTTCGCCCGCATAGCCTCCGTTGGTCGGTCCCCAATTATAGAATACGTTATTCCGCAGGTCGACTTGCTCCTTATCGGGATTGCCCGTGGTGCGGCTTCCCGAAAGGCGGGGCGTACGGCTGCTATGGTGTGCCAGCAGGTTATGGTGGAACGAGGCAGGTTCTCCTCCCCAGATGCCTCCGTACCCATGCCTTCCTTTGCTATGCTCGGAGAGCGTAAGGCTTTCGCTGATGATGCACCATTGTAGGGTGAAGTTCTCGTTATTATAGAAAGAGGCACACTCGTCGGTGCTCCAGCTCATCGAGCAATGGTCTATCACGATGTTTTTCCGTCCTCTGCCCCACACGGCATCGCCTCCGTCGGCTTCGGTTTCCGTCAGGTTGTCCGATCCCATGCGGAAACGGATAAACCGTATGATGACATTATCTGCATTTACTACAACCGGATGCCCTTTCAGGCAGATGCCTCCTCCCGGTGCGGTTTGTCCGGCAATGGTTACATCTCCATGATTGATTTTAAGCTCTTGGCTTAATTCGATAAGCCCGCCCGTGGCAAAGACGATGGTACGCTTGCCCGATTGGTTCAATGCCCAGCGCAAGGTGCCCGTAGAGCCGTCATCGGCAAGGGAAGTGACGGTATATACCTTCCCTTCCGCTCCTCCGGAAGTAAAGCGTCCGGCTCCGAAAGCATAAGGAAAGGCGGGGGTTGCGTTCCGGTCGGGAGCGGGATAGTCGGGCAATTCTTCTTCGTCCGGCTCCGGTTCAGGTTCTTCTTGTCCGGGCTTTTCTTGCTCAGTTTTAGGGGATGTATCCGCACAGGCGGTAAATAAGCTAAAGCTAAATGCCATGGCAAGCCAGACTGGTTTCGTATGTTTCATAAAAGATGTTTTTGTTTTTGTTTTTGTATCAAAAGTACGTCTTTTTCGTGTGGTAGAGGGGGAAATATTGGTTTTTATATACCATATTTTGAACTAGGGCAGGATGGACTTGAATGGGAGTTTTAACGTATACGGCTTCATTTGCCTGCGAAGCTGTATGTGTCGGTTGATGAAACTTGCTTCGTAAGGCGATGAAGCCGTATGCGTTTATGTTTTCGCAATAGTTGCATCGCTTGTAAGATTATTAATCTTTCGGCATGAAGATTAATAATCTTAGAAGCTGTTTTGAATTTCTCCAAAAAGTTTTTCTTGGCTTGATGTATCCGTTTTCGTGTGTGCTTTGGGCGATTTTTTGGTCCTTTTCGCTCCTGTTCTTCGTCAGATAGCCCGCTATCTTCCTCATCACAGAAGCGGAAATGCCTCAAAAACTCATCCCAAATCATCGCACGATAAATTCAAAACAGCTTCTTACAAGCAAGGCAGTTATGTGCTCTTATTTATCCTTGATTCCGAACAGCCAACGGAAGAAGCGGACAAAGATGTTGCGTTTCTTAGGCTTTTGTTCCGTTGCTTGCTGACCGGTAGAAATTTGTTCCAGCGAGTCTTTCGGTGCGATGGAGTCGGTAGGTAGCAGCAGGCTGTCTTTCTTCAGAAGTAACGAGTCGACCCCGATGTTCAGTGAGTCGGCTGGTAAAGATAACGAGTCTTTTTGTAGCCGGATTGAATCTGTACGCAACGAATCCGCCAATACTTTCCGGAGCATGTGCAAGGAGTCTATGGCAAGCGAATCGGTGCGGAGCGAGTCAACAGTCAGCGTGTCGCGGTGCAAGATGCTGTCGGCTTGTGCTGGTATTGGTCGGTGCTGTATAGGTTTCGGACGTTCTATTTTGAACTGTATGGGTACCGAGTATTTGCAGCGTACTGTGATTCCGTGGTCTTTTGCCGGAATCCAACGAGGCATTTGTTGGATAAGGGCTAGTGCCGCCGTGTCCATTGTAGGCTCCAGGCTACGTACAATGGTGGGTGAGGTGATCCGCCCGTTTCTTTCTACGACGAATTGTATTGCCACTACTCCTTCCAGACTGTCCCGTTTGGCACGTTCGGGGTATTTCAAATTCCTTTTTACATATCTTGTAAAGGCTTTCATTCCTCCTGGAAATTCGGGCATCTGTTCGGCAGAGGCATAGATACGTACCGAACTTTTGGCATACATTGTGATGGGGAGTGGTTCGTTCGGGTATTGCAGGAACTGTTGGATGGGAATAGAGAGGTTGTCCATCCCGTCGGCACGCACGGTCACCGGATGGTTGAAGTCGGCATCGATATGGAATAATCCGATTTCGTCGGTCGTAGTTCGCCGTCCTGTTCCCAGGATGCTGATGATAGCTCCCGTTATCGGTTCACCGGTATCAGAACTTACAATGCCTTCGACGGGGAAGGTCTGCTGGCTTTGCTTGAATGCTACAATATCTTGTGGGCTGTCCAGATAGAATGTCCGGGTAGCGTTTTCAGCTTCAAGGGCGAACGAGGCGACCGATTTATTGCGGTCGGTTGGAAAATATAAGTTTGCCGTACGGGTATAACTATCTTCGGTGGCATACCGGAAGGTAATGATTCCCTGTGCATCCCCGGTATACTCCTGGCTTCGTCCGGAAATCTTCAGAATTATGCCCGGCTGGGGTTGTCCGTTCGACTTCAGGACGGTAATACGGAATGTTGTTTCCGTTTCTATTCCCAACAGGTTTTGCGGTAGGATTAATGCAAGGCACATCAATAGTATGTGTCCTAATGTGTATAGTCTTCTGTTCCGGTTCATAATCATAGGAAAATAGCGGTGCAAAGCTACGAGTATTCTCTTTCATTTCAAAGTTTCTTGCCTGATTTCTGTTTCCTGTGTTTGATTTTATTATCTTTGTGCACGTAAACGGATTCAAAAACGGAGCAAGATGAAAAAGACATTCGACGAGTTTAAGAAATTTGCCATGCGGGGAAATGTCATCGACATGGCGGTAGGTGTCATTATTGGCGGTGCTTTCGGCAAGATCGTGTCATCGCTGGTAGGCGATGTAATAATGCCGGCGATAGGTCTGCTGGTGGGAGGTGTGAATTTTTCTGACCTGAAGTGGGTTATCAAGCAAGCGGTAGTGAAAGACGGAGAAGTGGTCACTCCCGAAGTGGCGCTTAATTATGGAAACTTTATCCAGGTGACTTTCGATTTTCTGATTATCGCTTTGGCGGTATTCTTTTTAGTGAAAGGCATCAATGCATTGACTCGGAAGAAAGAAGCCGAGACAAAGACTCCGCCTGCTCCTCCGGTAGATATCCAGTTGTTGACCGAGATACG
This sequence comes from Bacteroides sp. An51A, assembly GCF_002161565.1. Classification (NCBI taxonomy): domain Bacteria; kingdom Pseudomonadati; phylum Bacteroidota; class Bacteroidia; order Bacteroidales; family Bacteroidaceae; genus Bacteroides; species Bacteroides sp. An51A. The sequence goes on along the minus strand of NZ_NFIC01000004.1, from coordinate 409,949 downwards.
TGATTTGTTGAAAGAAAAGAAGAATTAAGCGATATAATTAGAAGTTAAAATTAGAAGTTAAAGAAGTGAGAAGGAGTTATCGCCCGCTGAAACGGGCTTGGAGTTAAAAGCTAATATCCGGTTATGGCTTGCATAAGTAAAAGTATTGGCTTCTAACTCCTTGAAGCAACTCCCTTTTAACTCCTGATCTTAACCAAATAATGAATTATTTATGAAAACATTATTGATTTCCCTGCTGGCTTTTGCGGGTTTCTCCTTGCAGGCTTCCGAACCTGTTGACTTTGATAAGGCTTTTGCCCAATCGGTAAAAATCGAACAACAAATCAAACTCACTCATTTTCCTGACAGGGTGTACAATATCGTAGATTTCGGTGCAAGGCCCGATACACCCGAAGAACCTTGCCACGAAGCTATCAATCAGGCGATTATAACTTGTAGCCAGGAAGGAGGAGGCACGGTATTAGTTCCTAAAGGAACGTTTTATACCGGTCCGATAACCTTGAAAAGCAATGTAAACCTGCATGTGGAGGAAGGGGCTATACTGAAGTTTTCTACCGTTCAAGAACTTTATTTCCCTGCAGTTATTACCCGTTGGGAAGGATTGGATTGCTATAATGCTCATCCGTTGATTTATGCGTATGGCGAAACGAATATCGCGCTGACCGGTAAGGGAATCATTGACGGGCAAGGCTCGAACGAACATTGGTGGTATATGTGTGGTGCATCCCGTTATGGCTGGAAGGAAGGGATGCGCAGCCAAAAGTTAGGAAGCCGCGAGCGTCTGATGGGATATGCCGAACTGAAACGTCCGATTTACGAACGTGTAATGACTCCTGAAGATGGACTGCGACCTCAACTGGTTAATTTTTATTCGTGCAATACCGTGCTGATAGAAGATGTGACTTTGCTGAACTCGCCCTTTTGGGTCATCCATCCTTTGTTTTGCGAGAGCCTGATTGTACGGGGCGTGAAGATATTCAACCGCGGTCCGAACGGGGACGGATGCGACCCCGAATCGTGCAAGAACGTGCTGATAGAGAATTGCCGTTTCGATACGGGAGACGATTGCATTGCGATTAAATCGGGACGGAACGAAGACGGGCGCAAATGGAACATCCCGAGTGAGAACATCGTCGTGCGGAATTGCGAGATGAAGAACGGGCACGGAGGTGTGGTTATCGGAAGCGAGATATCGGGCGGATACCGCAACCTGTATGTGGAAGATTGCGTGATGGACAGTCCGCAATTGGACCGGGTGATTCGTATTAAAACCAGCACTTGTCGAGGTGGTGTGATAGAGAATGTATTTGTGCGGAATATCAAAGTAGGACAGTGCAACGAGGCTGTGCTTCGTATCAACTTGCGTTATGAAGACCGTGAGCAATGCAACCGGGGTTTTGACCCGACGGTACGCAATGTCCACCTGAAGAACGTGACCTGCGAAAAGAGCCGCTACGGCATCGTGGCTATCGGGCTGGACGATGACAAGCATGTATCCAATGTATCGCTGGAGGATTGTCACTTTAATAATGTAAAGGAGAACGGGAACCGCATCGAGAACGTGAGCGATATCACGATGAAGAACCTCTACATCAACGGGAAACTCTTTGAGAATTAAGAATGAAGAATTAAGAATGAAGAATCGCTTCGCCTGCATGGGATTGGCTAACGCCGAACGTTGTTTCTTCATTCTTAATTCTTCATTCTTAATTATTCTTCGTTCTTTTTATTCAGCTTCAGTTCTACAAGGAAAGCGACTATCAGTCCGATGCCTCCGCCTATCAGGACGCTGGCTCCATAGATAAGGGAAACGGTTTCGTTTACATGATGGTCGTAGTTTGAGAAATATGCCGGTTGTGTGTTGTAGACGATGCAATAGCCGGCAATTAGACCCAGTCCGATGCCCAAGAACAAGCAGCCCATGCGCAGGGCAGAGAAGAAACCCGAAGGAGAAGAAGAATTCGGATATTTCACTTTTTCTTTGTCCAGCAATTCGGGAGGTAGTTTTTCAATCAGCATGATTCGTTCTTTCCGTTTGGCATAAAGTTCGAACAACTTGTACATCACTCCAAAAATAATAGCCACATTGGCAACAATCATTAATTCATCCATATTATTATCAGTTTTATTTTGTTTCTTTGTTTCTTTAGACGCAAGTGGATGCGGAAGGTTACACCAAATGATAAAGATATTTATGAAAAAGAATGTCCGCAAACTTCCAGTAGAAACAAGCATATACTTGTCTTTGCCTTTAAAGATACTTGCATGGTCATTGCTTTATATATATGTAGCCAGTTGCAGATATATAAAGCTATAAAGGAAGAATATCGCGTTGGAGGGAAATGGTGTATATAGAACTATTGGACTATCATATACGAGAATTTTTTTCACCGATAGTTGTAACCTCTTTCTTCTGTTTGCGTCTAAAAGTATGAAATGAATACGAACGAGTCACATATCATCGCACAGGTGTTGGCGGGGAAAACCGAAGCTTTCGCTTATTTCCTAGATACATACGGACAACAGATTTTTACGTTGATTGTCCGGATGGTATCATCTCCGGAAGACGCCGAAGAGCTGACGCAAGACACTTTCATGAAAGCCTTCCGCCACCTTGGCTCGTTTACAGGAGGCAGCAGTTTTTCTACGTGGATATACCGCATTGCCTACAATACCGCGCTTTCGGCATTGCGTAAGAGGCGTGAAGAAGTGCTGGCGATAGATGATAAGCAATGGGAGCGGGTTTCCGAAACAGAGGTGGACGAAGCACTGGATGACGATTCGGAAGACCGTGTTGCCCGTCTTCAGGAAGCCTTGCAACAGCTTGCTCCCGAAGAACGTGCCATCATCACTTTTTTTTACGAAGAAGAGAAGAATATCGATGAGATAGCGCATATCTTGAACCAAAGCGTTAGCAATATCAAGGTGAAACTGCACCGTATACGCAAGAAACTCTATCTATTAATGAACAAAGGAGAAATAAGCTATGACAACAGATAAAGGACTGAAAAAAGCACTGGGCAAACAATCGTCATACCGCTTGCCAAGTAATTTTACATATCGTATGATGCAGCAGGTGCGCGAGGAGGCCTTTGCACGTGAACGTCGGGAGGAACACCGTCTTTGGTGGGCATTGGCTGTATTTTGTTTGTGCACATTCTGTGGTGTGACCTATTATGTTGTTAAGTTGTATGGCGCATCCATAGTTCGTTGGTGGCATTCGTTGTCGTTTGCATTGCCTTCAGTCAATGCTGTCCTATTTTTCCTGCCTACGCTGGTGGCACTTCTCTGTTTGGGGAGATTGTATTGGTGGCTGGAGAAGAAAATGCAAAGTAATTAAGACAAGGAGACAAAGTCTGCCCTGTCTGATAGCAGGGGCGGCCTTTGTCTCCTTCTTGTGGAAAATCCTTTCAGTTAAGAAGCTATTTTGAATTTGAAACAGGCTTTAGAAGCTGTTTTGAATTTCTCCAAAAAGTTTTTCTTGGCTTGATGTATCCGTTTTCGTGTGTGCTTTGGGCGATTTTTTGGTCCTTTTCGCTCCTGTTCTTCGTCAGATAGCCCGCTATCTTCCTCATCACAGAAGCGGAAATGCCTCAAAAACTCATCCCAAATCATCGCACGATAAATTCAAAACAGCTTCTTAATTCTTGTCAGTTATTCTTCGTAAATCGAACGGGCATCTGTCCGTTTTTCAACACCTTTGTTCTGCTTGCTGAAAAAAGAAAGCAGGTCTTGTTTGCTGACGGTTCCGGTGGGGACAAAGTCTGCCGAATTCATGTATTGTGTCAGACTATAGAACAGTTGCTTTACCTCAGGTTTCTGTTTGCTCTCAGTCGACAAGAGGTCTATTGAACTCATGATGAGTTTGCCCTTTCCGTATTTAGTTTCGAAGACGGAGGCCAGTCGGCGATTGTTTACGAAATTGTCTGTTACTTCTATGATAGGTTGCAAATCGGGCAACGAATCCATGACCAATACCTTGGAGTGTTTGACCAGGTTCCACCATTGCCAGTCGCTATGCATCTCGGTAGGGAAATGCAGAAGTGCCGGATGTTTGGGGTCGCAAAGTATGCCCATGGTTCCTGCCTGTTTGGGGAAATGGACGGGGCTCCAGAACACCGGAAGGAACTTGCCTTCCAATCCTTCCAGTTTATCGGGACGTGGAGAGAGCAGGACTTTTTTCCCTGCTTCCAAAGCCGACAGTGCCTGGCTGATGTCTTGAGTCAGCACAACATCACCGGCATTCAGTTCCTTAAGTGGAGGATATACCCATATCGACCAGCTGTTTTCCCAATCTGTATCTTCGATGGTTACTTTCAGGTAGAGCTGGGCTGCGTTTCGCACTTTCTCTAATCCGGCGTGTATTTCACCTGCGGAAGTGACGGTTCCTTTTTTGAAGGTACCGGCATCCAGTTTCCCTCGCCCCACTTCATATCCGGTCTTGTCTGTCAATTGCCACAGGATATGCTTGCCGCGGATGTCTTCTTTGTAATAGTTGGCTATTTCCACTTGTGCGGCAAAGGTTTCGTTGGTTGTCCAAGTAGCTTTTTCGAAACGGGCGAGCGGGACGACCGGTGAGCAGAACTGACGGAAATAACGTTCATCGGTCAGTTTCTTCGATTCCCAAAACGCATTGACCAGACCGACGAGTGCCGTGCCTTGTCCCGGGAAATCTTGCAGGCCAAGCAGTTGATAGCCGCTGAATTGCGGTGTTTTCATGGCACGTTCGATTTCTTCTTTGTAGAGTTGTACTGCAAATCTGCCTGAAGCTTGCAGGTAACGTTCGGCTTTGCCGGCAAGCCCTTTCTTTTCCAGGTCTTTTTGGATGGCTTTCAGGTTGAGCGGTTCCAAGGTGCCGGTGTAGTTCCCGATTTCTTTCATGTCCGGATATACCGAATATTGTCCTATCTCGTGCGAAATCAGCGGGACTTTTATGCCTTCTGCCGCCTGTCGGTAGTCTTTGTTGAAGTTGGGTTCTTCGGCATCGAATACGCCTTGTCCGCGTATCCATCCTTTGTCTGTCCATTGGGTAACGAAGAAGTCGTCTTCCGGTTCGGGTTGTGTGCCATGCCCTTGCTCGAAAGTGAATGTGGTGGTTGCATACAGGTGGCGGTTATCTTGTCGTTTCATATAGCCCACAAATGCGTTCAGGAACTGGAAGTCGGGCTGCAGCTCGTTGCCTGCGCTCAACATGCAAAAAGAAGGATGGTTTCCATACGCGGCAATGATGCGGTCGAACTCCTGGTATAGGAAACGGTTGGTGGCGGTGTCCTTTCCTACCGTAAGTGACCAGTTGGGCAATTCCACTTGCAGGTAAAATTCCATGCGGTCTGCTACCTTGAAAGCGGCTTCGGGCGGGCAATACGAATGGAAACGCAAGTGGTTCAGTCCCAATGCTTTGGCGGTAGAGAATACTTTTTCCCAGCCGGCTTCATCGGTCGGAGGCGTTCCGGTCAGCGGAAAGATGCAGCATTCCAATGTTCCGCGCAGGAATATCCGGTTGCCGTTGATGGTAAGATAACCGTCGGTATGCCCAATCTCGCGCATGCCGAAAGTGGTTTCATAGCGGTCTGTACCCTGCCGGGTGTGGCAGCTTGCGTGCAACGTATAGAGGGCGGGAGAGAACTCGTCCCACAGGCGCATGTCTTCGTCCAGCGCATATTCTTTTTCTATGCAGACCGTATCATGAGGGAATGCGGCCGGATAGGTTTGCGGCTCGTATGACTTGCCGGTCTCAGCGCAGTTGACTTGTAAGGTAACCTCTGCCTGGGTGGTTTGGGGATTGGTCCGCACCAGGACGGCTTTTACTTTTATCCGCTTGCCTGCGATGTCCGGATACACGTTTACTTGTTGTAGCTTGACATCGTTTTCCGCTTTCAGTTCCATACGTCCCAACACGCCGTTCCATTTCACTTGTGTGTCTTCGGTATACGCATGTGCCAGTTCGCGCATGGAAATATCGTGTTGTTTGCGGTTGTCTATGCGGAGGAATATAGGTGCATCCGCTGTAAGATTATTAATCTTCAGGCTGCAAGATTATTAATCTTACAAGCGCAAGATTATTAATCTTACAGCAGACGAAGCTATCTGTGTTGAAGCAAGAAGATAATAGCAGCAACCTTTTATCAAAAGATATACACTGATAAAACCAATGCGCCTTGCTCATTGTACATTCTTGACTATTGGCTCGCATAAAGCAGGAACTAATTTCGTGTTTCAGGGAAAAAACTTTTGAAAATAGGAGATTATCGTAAAAATCTTCTATCTTTGTATTCTGGTAGAACCAACTCTTTCCCAAAACATGCGAGAAAAAGAAGAAACGTTATGCGCATCAAGTATTTGGAAACATAGGAAATTTTCAAATTGCATATTCAGATGGCATGGTGGTTCTGACGCTATAGCGTGGGCTGCTATAACTACATCTGTATACAAGGTTTCCTACGACCTCCAAGTAAAGACGTGGCATAGTTGGCTCACGTTTCCTGTAATACAAATGAAAATTCTTAGGAAGTCAACAAGAATTTTATAACGATGAAGATGAAAAACATTTTAAGAAAACTCCCGACATTCATCGGTGTCTGTATACTGATGATTCTGACAAGCTGTACTACATCTAAATCCGTCGTCTCACAAGGTGTCAATTTATCTAAGTATAAATACGTAGCGGTTATAGACGATGATACGTACAGAATGCCCCCCGAACTTGTACAATATCAGATACAATTATACGATGCTGTCGAACAGTCGGGGTTAACATTGATAAACCAATATCGCATTAACGAACTGACACAGAGTGAGCAGTCGGCGTTATTGCTGGCGACATTCGGTGTCGCTGTAAGCCAAGAAGAAACCGTAATCACGGTCAACTTCATCGACTTCAACACCGACCGCCCTTTAGTTTCCTGCCGAGGTGCTTATACCACGTTAGGAATAAGTCACGATGCCGACATCAAAGGTGCTCTTAAACGTGTGGGTGAACAGATTTCAAAAACCTTTAAATAAACAAGTCGTGACAATCAAGAATCTTTCTTTCGTTTTATTGACGGTCCTAAGTTTTATATGGGGCGGTTGTGACAATGAAGATACTTCAGGAGACAGTTATGCGGATATCATCATGCAGGTATCCGAAACAACGGTTTGGGAGTCCGTATGGGGAAGTAATGTTCCAATGGAATACATGCTTGTAAAGGAGCCGTCTGATACGGAATGGCAGCGTCTTGTCATGGGCAGCATCGAAGGCTTTGAATACGTGCAAGGACATGCCTACGAATTGAAAGTGCGCAAAACCACTCTCGCCAATCCACCGCAGGACGGGATGAATTGCACTTATCGGCTGATTGAAATACTAAGCGATACACAACCGGACACACCTGTCACGCCCGAAGAATGGCCCGAAGAAGCAAAATTCAAGCTTAAAATGGTGCAACTGACTCCGTTTATGTATTTAGATACACCGCTGGCGGCACCCTTCGACTTGTTGACATTCAGAATACTCGACCATCGGGATGAATACACTCCCTTTGGCAATCCGGAGTTCCTGCAATACTATGATTCGATTGTGATGTCGTCTCCGGTCATGCCTGACACCTATCCTATTCTTCAACGGAAAAAAGGTGATAGTGGAACGTCTGAAAGCTACACATCGCAATGGAGCTCGTATTTTTTCGAGAAAAGCGATTTCCTGATATCGCTTAAAGGATACAAGGATGGCGAGGTGAAGTATGAATATACAATTGAACAGATTATGCGTGAAAGGGATTTTCTCGGTATAGATTGGGAAAGAGGAAGTATTGCGGTTGCCAACCCACAGACTCACACCATTTATTGTGTACTTGATACCCGTTATGAGTTTCTGTTGACCAACACCCAACAGCGCAACAATACCCCTTTCGTGGAAATCAGGGTAGCGGCCGCATCCCATCTTACTGATGCCGAAAATCTTCAAAGGCAGGAAGACGGGCTGCGTTGGCTGCTGACAAAATATTTGGAAAAAACATCCGAGACAACCGCCAGTTTCAAGACATTGCCCGAAGATGCCAGCATCGTGGAAACTTACGACAATGATACTACACGTGTAGCGCTTCTTCATTTCGAGGGTGATGACTTTCATGAAGAATGTTATTATCTGATCGCCGAACCGAAATAACATCTAAAGCCCTTATGTTTTTGATGGTGATATTGCAAGAGATTGTAAGATAGGAATTACAAAATAATTTTGTATATTCGGCACGTAAAACAACTTTAGATATTTCTGCCATGATACGATTGAAAGACGGATTTGACGGTGAAAGTGCGTTGGTGCTTCCGCAGCTCATTACCCAGTTTATGGAAAAAGACCCGTTGCTCGCCGCCCTCCATATTACTGATATCGGTTATTACCCGAAGGCAAGTCATCACTTTAGGGAACGGACAACTCCTATCAATCAGTTTGTGTTCATTTATTGTATAGATGGAGCGGGTTGGTACCGTGTTAACGGATATACTTACGAGGTGCACGAAAACCAGTATTTTATACTTCCGGCAGGAATGCCACATGCCTATGGGGCAGACGAGGGTAATCCATGGACGATTTATTGGATTCATTTCAAGGGAACTTTGGCTTCTTGTTATGCTAAAAATGCTGCGCAGCCTATGGAAATTTTGCCCGAGAAACATTCGCGCATCAATAATCGCATCAACTTGTTTGAGGAGATTTTTCTTAGAAACTGTTTTGAATTTATCGTGCGATGATTTGGGATGAGTTTTTGAGGCATTTCCGCTTGTGTGATGAGGAAGATAGCGGGCTATCTGACGAAGAACAGGAGCGAAAAGGACCAAAAAATCGCCCAAAGCACACACGAAAACGGATACATCAAGACGAGAAAAACTTTTTGAAGAAATTCAAAACAGTTTCTTACACTGAAGTCGGGCTATAGCAACGAGAATCTGTATTATGCATCTTCGCTTTTTCATCATTATTTAGGCTCGTTGCGTTATGTCCAACAATACCGTGCGGCTTATGGTGGGCGGACAGATGATGAAGGACTTGTTGATGTGACTATACATTATATGAAAGAGAATCTGGAAAAACGGCTTACACTTCAGGAGCTGACGGCGCAAAGTGGTTATTCGGCTTCACATTTCTCGATGTTGTTCAAACGGAAGACGGGACACAGTGTGTTGGAGTATTTCAACTTGATGAAGATACAGGAGGCCTGTTTCTTGCTTGACTCGACTGACATGAAGGTCAATCAGATCTGTTACAAGGTAGGCATAGATGATGCCTATTACTTTTCGCGTCTGTTCAACAAGATTATGGGCATGTCGCCTTATGCTTACCGGAAAGCCAAGAAGGGATAAGGCAGGAATCCAGCTGTGTTAAATTGAATTGTTAAATTGAATTAAAAATGAAATAATTATTCTTATATTTTGTAGTGCGTCAGATTATTTGTATCTTTGCAGGCGAGATGAAAAAGAAGGTGGAGGGGCGGTAAGGCTCCTTTTTTTATTCACTATTAATATTGCATGATAGACAAACAAGCAGTGACCCGTATAGTTGAAGAATGGCTGGACGGGAAAGATTATTTTCTGGTAGATGTCTCTGTAAGCCCAGATGACAAAATCGTAGTAGAAATAGACCATGCCGAAGGGGTGTGGATTGACGATTGTGTAGAGTTGAGCCGGTTTATCGAGTCGCGGCTGAACCGGGAAGAAGAGGATTATGAACTGGAGGTCGGTTCGGCAGGTATCGGACAGCCTTTTAAAGTGTTGAAACAATACTTGATGCATATCGGTAAAGAGGTAGAAGTGATGGATGCTGCCGGCAAGAAATGGACCGGTATCCTGAAAGCAGCCGACGAAGCTGGTTTTACGATTGCGATAAAAGTGAAGGTGAAGCCGGAAGGGGCGAAACGTCCGCGGCTGGAGGAACAGGACAAGGCTTTTGCATACGATGAGATAAAATACACCAAATACTTAATTAGCTTTAAATAGATGTTATGGCGAAGAAAGAACCTGCAGTCAGTTTGATTGACACGTTTTCGGAATTTAAGGAGTTGAAAAACATAGACCGCACCACGATGGTAAGCGTGCTGGAAGAGTCGTTCCGCAGCGTGATAGCCAAGATGTTCGGTTCGGATGAGAATTACGATGTAATTGTGAATCCCGATAAAGGGGATTTCGAGATATGGCGCAACCGTGAGGTGGTGGCAGATGAAGACTTGACCGACCCTAACCGACAGATAGCACTGAGTGAAGCACGGCAGATAGATGCTTCGTATGAAGTGGGTGAGGAAGTGACCGATGAGGTAATCTTCGAGAAGTTTGGGCGGCGTGCCATCCTGAACCTGCGGCAAACGCTCGCTTCGAAGATATTGGAGCTGGAGAAAGATAGCTTGTATAACAAGTATATCGACCGTGTAGGTACGGTGATGGCTGCCGAGGTATACCAGATATGGAAGAAGGAAATCTTGCTGTTGGACGATGAAGGGAACGAATTGTTGCTGCCGCGTACCGAACAGATACCGGGTGACTTTTACCGTAAAGGTGAAACGGTACGTGCCGTAGTAGCACGGGTGGACAACAAGAACAATAACCCGAAAATCATTTTGAGCCGTACCTCGCCGATGTTCCTGCAGCGGTTGTTCGAACAGGAAGTGCCTGAAATAGCAGACGGGTTGATTACTATCCGGCGTATAGCGCGTATTCCCGGCGAACGGGCAAAGATTGCAGTAGAGTCATACGATGATCGTATCGATCCGGTAGGTGCGTGTGTGGGGGTAAAAGGTTCGCGTATTCACGGCATAGTGCGTGAGTTGCAGGGCGAGAACATTGATGTTATCAATTACACGGCCAACTTGCAGCTGTTTATCCAGCGTGCACTGAGCCCAGCCAAGGTGTCGAGCATCGTGATGCACGAAGAAGAGAAGAAGGCAGAAGTGTACCTGAAACCGGAAGAAGTGTCACTGGCTATCGGTAAGGGAGGTATGAACATCAAGCTGGCAAGTATGCTGACCGAATACACGATAGACGTATACCGCGAGGTGGAAGAAGGTACAGTAGATGAGGATATCTATCTTGACGAATTCAAGGATGAGATAGACGAATGGGTGATAAATGCTATTAAAGGCATTGGCATCGATACAGCCAAGGGTGTGCTGAACGCTCCGCGTGAGATGTTGATTGAGAAAGCCGACTTGGAAGAGAATACGGTAGACGATGTCTTGAGAATACTGAAGGCGGAGTTTGAAGGCAACCAGTAACGTTTGCCATTTACCATTTACAATTTACAATTTGTCTTTATTACAGTGCGCAGAATTGTACATCTGTAAATGGTCCCGAAATGGTAGACTGCAAACGGTGAATGCCCGAATGGTAAATTGTAAATGGTAAATTGTAAAGGGAATGATGATAAGACTGAATAAAGTAACAAGAGATTTGAATGTGGGGATAGCTACAGCGGTCGACTTCTTGCAACGGAAGGGATATGCTGTGGAAGCGAATCCGAATGCGAAAATAACCGATGAACAATATGCTGCACTCGTAAAAGAATTCAGCAAAGACAAGGATTTGAAGATAGAGTCGGAAAAAATATTTCAGGAACGCCAGAATAAAGAGCGTAGTAAGGCTTCTGTTTCGATAGAAGACCTGCACGGGGGAAAGGCACAGCCTGAAATGATAGAAATAGAAGTGCCAGAGGAAAGCCGTCCACGCTTCAAGCCCGTAGGAAAGATTGATTTGGACAGTCTGCGTACTGGAAAGAAGTCTGCAGGCGGACAGGCAAGCGCAAAAGAAAAGGATGCAAAGGTTTCTTCTGCTTCAGGAAAAGAACAGCAGGCAGATACGGAAGTGAAACCTGTACAACCGCAGGCGGAGCCTGAAGTAACGGAAACGGGGACGGCTCCCCGACCGGCAGCACAGCCGGATGAAAAGCCGGAACAACCAGAACAAGAAAAAGCTGAGGAACAGAAACCGGAGCCGATGGAAGAAAAGAAAGAAACAATAGAGGCACAGAATGTGCAGGGTAAGACAGAAGACGGGATATTCAAGATACGTCCTACCGAGTTCAAGTCGAAAATCAATGTAGTGGGACAGATTGATCTTGCTACGCTGAATCAGTCGACTCGCCCGAAGAAAAAAACAAAAGAAGAAAAACGTAAGGAACGGGAGGAAAAAGACCGCCAGCGGCAAGAGCAACGCCGGCAGATGAAAGATGCCATTATTAAGGAAATACGGAAAACCGATGAAAAAACTGAAAAAGCAGGAGATGGTGATAACACGGCAAACAGTAAGAAGAAACGTAACCGTATAGGAAAAGAACGTGTGGACATCAATACAGCTGCAAGTCAGGTTTCGCGGGGTGGAGAAAGTAGTGGAAAATCGGGAAAGAATGCCCAAGGGGGCGGCAAGCATGCCAAAGACCGTTTTAAGAAAGCCGTAGCAAAACCTGAAGTGAGTGACGAGGATGTAGCAAAACAGGTGAAAGAAACCTTGGCACGCCTGACCAGCAAGGGAAAGAATAAGGCTGCCAAGTACCGGAAAGAAAAACGTGAAATCATACAGAACCGCCAGCTGGAGCAGGAAGAACAGCAGGAAGAGGAAAGCAAAGTGTTGAAGCTGACCGAGTTTGTGACAGCTAATGAACTGGCGAACATGATGAACGTGCCGGTAACACAAGTCATTTCTACGTGTATGAGCGTGGGTATCATGGTATCTATCAACCAGCGTCTGGATGCAGAAACCATAAATCTGGTAGCGGAAGAATTTGGCTTTAAGACAGAATATGTAAGTGCAGAAGTGGCACAGGCGGTTGAGGAAGAAGCTGATGCAGAAGAAGACCTACAGCCTCGGGCACCGATTGTAACGGTAATGGGTCACGTAGACCACGGAAAAACTTCGTTGCTCGACTATATCCGTAAAGCGAATGTGATAGCTGGTGAGGCTGGAGGTATCACACAGCACATTGGTGCTTATAACGTGAAGCTGGAGGACGGGCGCCACATTACTTTTCTGGATACTCCGGGACACGAAGCATTTACGGCTATGCGTGCCCGCGGTGCAAAAGTAACAGATGTGGTGATTGTCATTGTTGCAGCAGATGATAACGTGATGCCGCAGACCAAGGAAGCCATCAATCATGCGATGGCGGCAGGCGTGCCCATTGTGTTTGCCATCAACAAGATAGACAAGCCCAATGCCAACCCTGATAAGATAAAGGAAGAGCTGGCACAGATGAACTTCCTGATAGAAGAATGGGGAGGCAAGTACCAGTCGCAGGATATTTCGGCCAAGAAAGGTACGGGTGTGAAAGAACTTTTGGAAAAGGTATTGCTGGAAGCCGAGATGCTTGACTTGAAAGCGAACCCGAACCGTAAAGCTACAGGCTCTATCATTGAATCTTCGCTGGATAAAGGACGTGGTTATGTAGCTACGGTACTGGTATCGAACGGTACGCTTCACGTAGGTGATATCGTGCTGGCTGGAAAATATTATGGCAAGGTGAAGGCTATGTTCAACGAGCGTGGCCAACGCATGAAAGAGGCCGGTCCGTCGGAGCCTGTATTGATTTTAGGATTGAATGGTGCTCCGGCAGCGGGTGATACATTCCATGTATTTGATAGTGAACAGGAAGCACGTGAGATTGCCAATAAGCGTGAACAGTTGCAACGCGAACAGGGATTGCGTACCCAGAAGATGCTGACACTGGATGAGGTAGGGCGCCGTCTGGCATTAGGTGATTTCCATGAACTGAACATCATTGTGAAAGGTGACGTGGACGGTTCGGTAGAGGCATTGAGCGATTCACTTATCAAACTTTCTACTCCACAGATACAGGTAAATGTCATTCATAAGGGCGTAGGACAGATTTCGGAGTCGGATGTATCGCTTGCTGCAGCTTCGAACGCCATTATCGTGGGATTCCAGGTGCGTCCTTCGGGCAGTGCGGCAAAGCTTGCCGAGCAGGAAGGTGTAGATATCCGTAAATATTCCATCATCTACGATGCTATCGAAGAGGTGAAGGCTGCAATGGAAGGTATGCTTGCTCCTACGGTGAAAGAACAGGTTACTGCCACTATCGAAGTGCGTGAGGTATTCAATATCAGCAAAGTGGGTATGGTAGCCGGTGCAATGGTAAAGACCGGCAAAGTGAAACGTACCGACAAGGCACGTCTGATCCGTGACGGTATCGTGATTTATACAGGAAACATCAATGCCTTGAAACGCTTTAAGGATGATGTGAAGGAGGTGGGTACCAACTTCGAGTGTGGTATCAGTCTTACGAACTGCAACGATATCAAGGTGGGTGATGTGATAGAAACCTACGAAGAAGTGGAAGTAAAACAAACGTTGTAATCAATGAATAACTAACAGTGGACTATGAATAACGGAACTATGTTTGTCTCACCGTTATTCATAGTTCACTGTTAGTTATTCATTGTTAAGTATTAATTAATTATTAATTAGGAAGTGTCTTCGCTGGATTGGTTAATAACGGCAATAGTGGCAATGGGGGCGGCGGTAGGTTTTTGGAAAGGTGCCATCCGTCAATTGGCTTCCATCGTAGGGCTTTTGGCTGGCTTGTTGCTGGCGCGTGCTCTGTTTGTGGCCGTAGGTGACCGGCTAGGCGAAGCGTTAGGTACCTCGGTGGCACTGGCACGTGGCTTGGCTTTCGTGCTTATCGGTGTAGGGGTGCCTTTGTGTTTTCTGATACTTGGCTCGTTGCTCACCCGGCTTGCCGAAGGGCTTCGGTTGGGATTCGTAAACCGGTGTCTGGGAGCAGGGTTGGGAGGCTTGAAATTTGTATTGCTGCTAAGTATTGTGCTTCGTATCCTTGCATTTGCCGATGGTGAAGATTATTTAATCGGCCGAACCACAAAGGAACAATCGTTGTTCTATATTCCGGTGAAGGATGTGTCGGGCTATTTCTACCCGGCAATGAAAGATATGACTAATCATTTAACCGACTGAACTATGCAGTTAGAACCCAATAAATATGTAAAAGAACTGACCCGTGAGAAGTATAAATATGGCTTCACTACGGACATTCATACCGATATTATCGATCGTGGGCTGGACGAAAATGTGGTAAGGCTTATCTCGGCAAAAAAGGACGAGCCTGAATGGTTGCTCAATTTCCGCCTGAAAGCTTACCGCCACTGGCTGACAATGGATATGCCCACCTGGGCACATCTTACGATTCCTGATATCGACTACCAGGCTATATCGTATTATGCCGACCCTACACGTAAGAAAGAGGGTCCGAAGAGTCTTGATGATGTAGACCCCGAACTGTTGAAAACATTCAATAAGCTGGGGATTCCGTTGGAAGAACAGCTTGCATTAAGTGGTATGGCGGTAGATGCGGTGATGGATTCGGTGTCGGTAAAGACTACCTTTAAGGAAACATTGATGGAGAAAGGCATTATCTTTTGCTCTATCAGTGAAGCGGTACGCGAACATCCTGACTTGGTAAAGAAATACTTAGGTTCGGTAGTAGGGTATCGTGACAATTTCTTTGCAGCTCTCAATTCGGCAGTGTTTAGTGACGGTTCGTTTGTTTATATTCCTAAAGGTGTCCGGTGTCCGATGGAACTTTCTACTTATTTCCGTATTAATGCTGCTGGTACCGGACAGTTCGAACGGACACTTATTGTGGCAGATGATGACAGTTATGTGTCGTATTTGGAAGGATGTACGGCTCCGATGCGTGACGAGAATCAGCTTCATGCAGCTATTGTGGAAATTGTGGTGCTTGACCGTGCTGAAGTGAAATACTCTACAGTGCAGAACTGGTATCCCGGCGATGCCGAGGGTAAGGGAGGGGTATATAACTTTGTTACCAAGCGAGGCATTTGTAAAGGTGAAGGCAGCAAGTTATCGTGGACACAGGTAGAAACCGGTTCTGCCATTACTTGGAAATATCCCAGCTGTATTCTGAGCGGTGACAACTCGACTGCCGAATTTTATTCAGTGGCGGTTACGAACAATTACCAGCAGGCAGATACGGGAACGAAAATGATTCACCTGGGACGTAACACTCGTTCTACCATCGTCAGCAAGGGCATCAGTGCCGGACGAAGTCAGAACTCTTATCGTGGACTGGTGCGTGTGGCTGAACGGGCGGATGGTGCGCGCAACTATAGCCAGTGCGATTCACTCTTGTTGGGTAGCGAGTGTGGTGCACATACATTTCCCTACATGGATATCCATAACGAGACGGCAGTGGTAGAACACGAAGCTACTACTTCGAAAATATCAGAAGATCAGCTTTTTTATTGTAACCAACGTGGTATTTCTACCGAAGACGCAGTCGGTTTGATTGTGAACGGATATGCTAAAGAAGTGTTGAACAAGCTCCCGATGGAGTTTGCCGTGGAAGCGCAAAAGCTGCTTTCGGTTTCGTTGGAGGGAAGCGTAGGATAATGAAGAATTAAGAATGAAGAATGATGAATTAAATATGCAATGAGGGATGGGGGATGAGGAATCTGTTGATTCTTCATTCTTCATTCTTCATTCTTAATTTATAAAAGTTTATGTTAGAAATAAAAGATTTACATGCCTCGATTAACGGCAAAGAGATATTAAAAGGAATCAACCTGAGTGTGAAGACTGGCGAAGTGCATGCCATTATGGGACCGAACGGTTCGGGAAAGAGTACGCTGAGTAATGTATTAGTAGGACATCCGGCATACGAGGTGACTCGCGGTTCGGTCACTTTCGACGGGAAAGACCTTTTGGCTATGAGTCCGGAAGACCGGAGCCATGAAGGATTGTTCTTATCGTTCCAGTATCCGGTAGAGATTCCGGGAGTGAGCATGGTGAACTTTATGCGCACGGCAGTAAACGAGCAACGGAAGTATAAGGGGCTTCCTGCACTGACGGCAAGCGAATTCCTGAAACTGATGCGCCAGAAGCGCGAGGTAGTGGAATTGGACAGCAAGTTGGCAAACCGTTCGGTGAACGAAGGCTTTTCGGGTGGTGAGAAGAAGCGGAACGAAATCTTCCAGATGGCTATGTTGGAACCGAAGCTGAGCATTTTGGATGAAACAGATTCGGGGCTGGATATCGATGCATTGCGCATTGTGGCAGAAGGTGTGAACAAGTTGAAGACACCGGAAACCAGTTGCATTGTCATTACCCATTACCAACGTTTGCTGGATTATATCAAGCCAGATATAGTACATGTGCTTTATAAAGGACGCATAGTGAAAACGGCTGGACCTGAATTGGCACTGGAACTGGAAGAAAAAGGATACGACTGGATCAAGAAAGAATTGGGAGAGTAAGTATATGAAAGCGGAACAACAGTATATCGACCTTTTTACGCAGTATGAGGCACTTCTCTGCCGTAACAGTGCTGAGGCGATGAATGCCCCGCGTGCCAAGGCTTTTGCCGATTTCGAACGCTTGGGCTTTCCTACGCGTAAAGAGGAGGATTATAAATATACGGAGGTGGGGAAGTATTTTGCTCCCGACTTCGGGTTGAATCTGAACAGGTTGGAATTTCCTGTCAACCCGTATGAAGTGTTCAAGTGTGATGTGCCGAATATGAGTACTTCGCTTTATTTCGTAGTCAATGACACGTTTGATAAGCATGTGCATCCTTCGGCTCAATTGCCCGAAGGAGTATTGTTCGGTAGCTTGAAGGATATGGCCAGACTCTATCCGGACCTGATAAAGTCGTATTATGGAAAGCTTGCCGATACATCGCAAGACGGGCTGACCGCGTTCAACACGATGTTTGCACAAGACGGTGTGCTGATGTATGTCCCGAGTGGCGTGGTGATGGAACGGCCTGTCCAGTTGGTAAATATCCTGCGTGCCGATGTTGATTTTATGGTGAACCGCCGTTTATTGGTTATCGTAGAAAAAGATGCGCAGGCGAAGCTGCTGGTATGCGACCATGCAATGGATAATGTGAACTTCCTTTCCACGCAAGTGACGGAAGTTTTTGTGGGGGAGAATGCTGCATTCGACCTTTATGAGTTGGAAGAAACTCACAACAGTACGGTGCGTTTCAATCAGTTGTTTGTCGATCAGCAGGCAGGAAGCAATGTCTTGCTGAATGGCATTACGTTGCATAATGGAACTACCCGGAATACTACCCGTGTGACACTATCGGGAGAGAGAGCCGAGGTGAACCTTTGTGGTATGGCAATAGCCGACAAGAACGAACAGGTAGATAACAATACTTTTATCGACCATAAAGTGCCTGGTTGTACAAGCAACGAGCTTTTTAAGTATGTGCTCGACGACCAGGCGACAGGTGCTTTTGCCGGAAAAGTATTGGTTCGTCCAGGTGCTCAGCATACGTCTTCGCAACAGACCAACCGAAATTTATGTGCTACCCGTGAAGCACGGATGTACACGCAGCCTCAGCTGGAAATTTATGCCGATGATGTGAAGTGCTCGCACGGTGCTACGGTAGGTCAGCTTGACGAGAATGCATTGTTTTACATGCAACAGCGTGGCATCCCCCTGAAGGAAGCCCGTCTATTGCTGATGTTTGCCTTTGTGGGTGAAGTTATCGACTGTATCCGGATGGAGGCATTGAAAGACCGTCTGCACCGTCTGGTAGAAAAGCGTTTCCGTGGCGAACTGAACAAGTGCCAGGGATGTGCGATATGTAAATGAGTTTTTGAGTTTTTAGGTTTATAGGTTCTTAAGTTGATGTGGTTAAAAGATTTGAGAATTAAAGAACTTAAAAACTCATTCCCAATCAGCACACGCGAACGAACGCATCAAGGCTAGAAAACTTTTTGGAGAAATTCAAAACAGTTTCTTGCTTTATTGGAACATTTAAAACAGGCTCTTAAAAACTCAAAATCTGAATATGTACGACATAACAAAAATCAGAGAAGACTTTCCGATACTTTCACGAACGGTGTACGGCAAACCGCTGGTCTATCTGGACAATGGGGCTACTACGCAAAAGCCTCGGTGTGTAGTGGAGTCGATAACCGATGAATACTATTCGGTGAATGCCAATGTACACCGTGGAGTGCATTTCCTTTCGCAGCAGGCAACTAACCTGCACGAGGCTTCACGCGAAACGGTACGTAAGTTTATCAATGCGCGCAGTATTTCTGAAATTGTTTTTACACGGGGGACGACAGAGAGCATCAATTTAGTGGCTTCCACCTTTGCCGATAGCCAGATGAAAGAAGGTGACGAAGTGATAGTCTCGGTAATGGAACATCACAGCAATATCGTATCGTGGCAATTACAGGCAGCACGTAAGGGAATCGTCTTGAAAGTGATTCCGATGAATGAACGTGGCGAACTGTCGCTGGCTGAATATGAGAAACTTTTCACGCCGCGTACCCGTATTGTGTCGGTTGCTCATGTGTCGAATGTACTGGGTACTATTAACCCGGTCAGTGAATTAGTTCGGATAGCTCATGCTCACAATGTTCCTGTGTTGATAGACGGAGCCCAAAGTATTCCCCATATCCCGGTAGATGTACAGGCACTGGATGCCGATTTTTATGTGTTCAGTGGGCATAAGGTATACGGTCCTACGGGTATTGGCGTGCTTTATGGAAAAGAGGCTTGGCTGGATAAGTTGCCGCCCTATCAGGGAGGAGGCGAAATGATTAAGAACGTAAGTTTCGAAAAAACCACATTCAATGAGCTTCCTTTTAAGTTCGAGGCGGGTACTCCCGATTATATTGGCAGTACGGCATTGGCAAAAGCTCTTGACTATGTATCAGCAATTGGGATGGAACAGATAGAGGCTTACGAACACGGACTGACGCAGTATGCCATGCAGCGCCTGAAAGAGGTGCGGGGGATGCGTATCTTTGGCGAAGCTGCACAGAAAAGTTCGGTTATATCCTTTTTGGTTGGCAATATCCATCATTTTGATATGGGCACCTTGCTCGATCGTTTGGGTATTGCTGTTCGTACGGGACATCATTGTGCCGAACCTTTGATGCATCGTTTGGGTATTGAAGGTACTGTACGTGCATCTTTCGCGCTATATAATACAAAGGAGGAAATCGATGTGCTGGTCGCAGGCATAGAGCGGGTAGCGAAGATGTTTTAAATCGAACAGAAAAAAGTCACCAGAAACGGTACGCTGAAATCTGTTATAAAACCATGGAAGATGGATACTACGGCAAACTGCTGTCCTGCACATTGAGTAATGACAGGCAGGGTGGTGTCTGCCGTGGTGGCTCCTCCGGCTGATATGGGTGCCAGATTGCCAAACCAGCGAACCAGTAGTGGTGCGCACAGCAGTGTGAGAATTTCGCGCAAAATGTTCGATAAGAGGGCGATGGTGCCCAGTTCCGGACCTTTATATTCGGTAATGAAGATACTCGACAGCGAGTAATAACCGAATCCGGCACCTACTGCCATGCAGTCGGCTGCACTGCGGTGTGGAAGCAGCAAGCTTACCAGTGCCGTGGCAGAAAGAGTGCCAAAGATGGTCATTATGGGAAGAAATGCCAGACGAGGATTCAGACTACGGAAATTATTCAGCGTCTGTGGATCATTGCCGATGCTTAGTCCTACACTGAACATCAGGGCACACAACGTGTAAAAACTAATGTCAGTCTTAGCCAAAGAAACAGGGATGATACGGAATAATCCACATAAACATCCCAATGCGAAAAAGCCCACAATAATCAAACTTCCTTTCATGCCGCTCTTCTTTTTCGTTTGTATACAGATTTCCACAACGCCCAGGCTGCCAGGCAGCTTCCGATAACGGCAGTTATGGTGATAGCTAATGCTTCCAGGCCTAATGTGGCAAGCCCCTCGATAATTTGCCGGTTTTCCCCGACTTCGATGCCCAATAAAAACAACAAGATCCAGATAAGTACCGTGATAATCTGGTGTATTCCAGTAAGTTGCCGCCTGCGTAGCAAAAAGCCGATACACATTCCTCCCAACATAAGTCCGATTACTGTAAACATATCTTTCGATTTTTATCGGCAAAGGTAAAGAAAACTTTGTCAATGACAATGGATAATGGACGATTGACAGGGTAAATGCATCTAATTTGTGCAGATTATCCGATATTGAAAAACATTTGTGGGAATACGGATTACCATTCTGACCGCTATCGGGATTACATTAGGCGTGCCCATTAGGCGTGCCCTTGTGTTTCTAAACGATTTTTCATTTAAAAAAGTATGTTATAAGGAAGAGATTTTGTAATTTTGCGTGTTGTAAAACAGGATATATCAACTTTTAAACAAAATAAGATTATGGCTAAGAAAGCTCTTTTAATGATTTTGGACGGTTGGGGTTGTGGAGACCACAAGAAAGACGATGTGATTTTCAATACCCCTACTCCGTATTGGGACAGCCTGTTGGCTACGTATCCACACTCCCAGCTTCAGGCAAGTGGTGAAAACGTGGGTTTACCAGATGGGCAGATGGGCAACTCGGAAGTAGGTCATCTGAATATCGGTGCGGGTCGTATTGTGTATCAGGACCTGGTGAAAATCAACCGCGCATGTGCTGACGGTAGCATTCTGAAGAATCCGGAAATCGTGTCTGCATTCTCTTATGCTAAAGAGCAGGGCAAGAATATCCATTTTATGGGATTGACTTCGAACGGCGGGGTACATTCTTCGCTGGAGCATCTCTTTAAATTGTGTGATATCGCCAAAGAATATGGTTTGGAAAATACGTTCATCCATTGCTTCATGGATGGCCGTGATACCGACCCCAAGAGCGGTAAAGGATTTATCGAACAACTGACTGCACATTGTGCCCAGTCGGCTGGTAAAATTGCTTCTATCGTAGGACGTTTTTATGCTATGGACCGTGATAAACGCTGGAACCGTGTGAAGGAAGCCTACGATTTGCTGGTAGAAGGCAAAGGTAAGCAGGCTACGGATATGGTGCAGGCAATGCAGGAATCGTATGACGAAGGTGTGACTGACGAATTCATCAAACCGATTAACAATGCCAATTTCGATGGTACCATCAAAGAGGGGGATGTGGTGATATTCTTCAATTACCGTAACGACCGCGCGAAAGAGTTGACCGTAGTACTGACCCAGCAGGATATGCCGGAAGAAGGCATGAAAACTATTCCAGGTTTGCAGTATTACTGCATGACGCCGTATGATGCTTCGTTCAAAGGGGTTCATATCATCTTCCCGAAAGAAAACGTGGCAGATACGCTGGGTGAATATCTGTCGAAGAATGGTAAAAAGCAGCTCCACATAGCTGAGACTGAAAAATATGCGCATGTTACTTTCTTCTTTAATGGTGGACGCGAGGCTCCGTTTGATGGGGAAGACCGTATCTTGGTTCCGTCACCGAAGGTGGCTACTTACGACCTGAAACCGGAAATGAGCGCTTACGAGGTGAAAGACAAGCTGGTGGAAGCAATTAATACACAGCAATACGATTTTATCGTAGTGAACTATGCCAACGGTGATATGGTAGGACATACGGGAGTTTACGAAGCTATCGAGAAGGCTGTAGTGGCTATTGATAACTGTGTACGCGATACAGTGGAAGCTGCTAAGGCAAATGATTACGAGGTTATCATCATTGCTGACCATGGTAATGCCGACCATGCCTTGAACGAAGACGGTACGCCGAACACAGCCCATTCGCTGAATCCGGTTCCGTTTGTATATGTGACGGCAAACAAGGATGCTCAGGTGGCAAACGGTGTACTGGCAGATGTGGCTCCGTCTATTTTACATATCATGGGGATGCCACAACCTGCAGACATGACAGGAAAAGATTTGATTAAATAATCTGAGAAAGACAATTGACAAGGGTATCAGTTGATAAGATGGCAAAGCTTTTGAGGAGTTAGAATTCTTGAAGCCTTGTTGTCGTATCAATTGATACCTTCTTATTTAAAAAGGAACTTTGTTTATAAATCACCAAAAGATATGATGATTGAAGTTGGAGATGTCGTGGTTTCATCTGACATCTTTACCGGGAAGTTTTTTTGTGACTTAGATGCCTGCAAAGGTGTATGCTGTATTGAGGGCGATGCTGGAGCTCCGGTAGAATTGGAGGAAGTGGAGAAACTGGAAGAAGTGTTGCCGGCGGTATGGGAAGATTTGTCACCCGAGGCGCGGGAGATAATCGACAGGCA
This sequence comes from Bacteroides sp. An51A, assembly GCF_002161565.1. Lineage (NCBI taxonomy): Bacteria > Pseudomonadati > Bacteroidota > Bacteroidia > Bacteroidales > Bacteroidaceae > Bacteroides > Bacteroides sp. An51A. Next base: position 386,890 of record NZ_NFIC01000004.1, on the reverse strand, counting down.
AGGAGTGGTATATACTGATCAGGAAGGTGACTTGGTGACTTCTATCGTGAACGGGAAAGATTGTGTATTCACTTGTCACGATGAGAAGGGATATTGCTATTGTGCTATAGAAAAAGCTTTTCGTGAAGGACGTTGCGCTTTTTACAAACCGATATCGTGTCACCTCTATCCGGTCCGTCTTGGCAAGTGCGGACCTTACACGGCATTAAATTATCATCGTTGGGATATTTGCAAGGCTGCTGTAGTGTTGGGCGAAAAGAAAGACGTGGCGGTTTATCAGTTCTTGAAAGAACCTCTTATCCGCCGGTTTGGTGAAGACTGGTATGCTGAACTGGAACTGGTGGCAGAAGAATTGCGGAAATATGCCAGTAAATGAGTAGACAAGATATCAGTTGCCTGCTGTTTAAAAACATTTCAACTGATATCTTGTCTTGTTATTTTGACTTGTTACCTGACTGTCAGGTGTACAGTTTTTACGGGACGGAGGTAATAGGTACGTTTGGAGCCGACTTTTGATATGCTTGAACTCCAGAAAGCAAAACTTGACTGGCAATCATTACATAGGTATCGGTCTTCATCATCTTCATTGCCATAGAAGGGCGCCAGCCCGTTATCTTGCAGCAATTGGTTTAAATCGAGGTCTCTATATTGAGCGATAAAGCTTTTGGCTTCTTCCTTAGTGAATACCCGCCAGCCATCGATACCGCTTATTTCGTAATCCGCCAGGATTTCTTCTCCTTTGTCTGCCTGTGTTTCCCATTGTTCAGGGGCAATAAGAAAGGCTTCGCATTCAGTGTCGGAAATTTCGGTTATTTTCCATACAAAGAAATTTTCCCAAATACTTTCTTCTTCTTCGGGTAATGTTGATACATAATAAGTATCTGCATTTCCTGTAATTGTGCCAGGATTTTCTTCTGTATCATCGGGATTATCGGGGATGGTTTCGCTTATGCCGAACTCTACGCCTACCAATGGGTGCCAGCCTTCGGCTTGAAATTCTCCGTTCAGCGTGATTCCGTCTTTATAATTGCCGGTAAACTGGTATGGATATCCGGCTAGCAGTGCTGATTGGTAAGTGTAGCCGTAGGTTTTATTTCCTTCAGGTTGGTCTATCTGTACAGACAGGTGGGTAGACGAGCTTTCATGAGGAAGGATATAAACGGTTTCGCTCATCCATTGGTTACCTTCTTTTGCGCAAGGTATGGTACATGATTGCTGGTCGTTTTTGTATGCATTATTGAAGGCGATGCCTGAACTGACTGGAGATATGTCTATACTGACGTTGGTGGCTTCTTCGGGTACGTCATTGATAACAAAACTGACAGAAGCTACAGCGTATGACAGGGTCATTTGTACTGTTGTTGATTTTGTCAGGTTTATTTGGGCTTGTGCTATCTGGATGGGAGCTTTGGCAAAATTAGATTCCTTGATGCTGATGTAACTTTCGGGAGTGATGTCGAGTGGCATGAAGTATTCGTCTTCCGTGATGCCGGATAGCAGAATAATGGTGTATTTCCCTTCTGCAATGCTTTTGCTATATGATGCGGATTCATCGGCGATGATGTCTTGCTGGATGCATTTACCTTCTTCATTAAACAGGTAAACAGTGAGGGGGTAATGAATAGGGGCGTTGTTGTCGCTTCGGGTGACCACTTGTACGGTGTGGGGGACGTTTTCGATGGTTTCACCCGTCTCTTCTTCAAGCTGATACTCTCCACAGGCGCAAGTTAGCCACGTCAGGAGAAGAGGTAGATAGAAATGTTTAGTGTAACTCATATTAATTAAGGTATATGTTTTTCTATCTATAACGCAAGTTTCTCGGTTTGTGTATGTTTGATCTGCAAAGAAAATTTCCGTAAATCTGTATAAGGAATATAGCTATTTGAAATTAAATGAGTTAGAAGAATTACCTTGTTTTGGGGTAACGATTTGGCAACCGTCCCAATTGCTGTGGTCTGCGTTATATTACTTTTCAAGTAACTCTTTTCCTTTTGCAAATTTAGAAAAAAATAGAGATATGAGAAACTTATTTTAGCGCATTATTTCAGTTTGCTTATATAGTAAAAGACCATGAAAGGCAATTTAAAGCTCCTCCCCCTCTTTTAACTATAGATTGCATCTGCACCTGATAAATTCTACCATCATACTCTGGAAACAGTTTTTTTATATGTTTCAAAGCTTCTTCATCTGTAGAACGTCCTACACCTGGGACAATTATTACATTTTGAGTATGAATCATATTTATATAAGCCCAACTCATATTATGATAATCACTTAGCTCTAAATCGATGACTTTAAAGTATGATTCTAATCGACTTCTCATCTTAGCGGCAATATCATCAGGGTAAACTTTCAGATTCACCAGTACTTTATTACTGCCAACAGCATGTAAAATTCCATCTGTATGACCACAAACGTCACTTCTATCCCAAGGCAAAAATAAGAACTTATGATTTGGAAATAACTTTTCCATTAGAGAAACAAGATATTTTCTATCCATATCAGGGTTCTCAATAAATATTTTCTCCGTCATTATAACAACAGCGGTGTATCCTCTACCTTTTTTTATGCTTCCAAAGGTAAAGTTACCACCGTCTGCTACAATGGGAGAAACACATATTGAAGAACTTGGTAATATCGTTTTAGCCAGCTTAATGGAAGTTTCTGTTGATGTTTCATAATCGCGAAGTCCTTCCAGATAGTCAGGATGATATTTAAACTGAACAAAAGAATTACCATCTACTTGTACTGGCATATAATCTCTACACCAATAATCGGCTGTTCCTTTCAATACGCCGTAATGCACATCATGCTTTGACAATATTTCAGTCAATTCATTGTACACTTTCGGATAATATCTTTTCAGATTCTCCGAAAAAAACACATAGTCCATAGTTGATTTTAAGATTTTCATTGCTGATCTGCGTCAAGATTAGTAAAACGCCACATACGGTCAGTTGCTTCCCCTTTTATTTTTTTTACATTTATTCTGGCGGAAGACATAATACGAACTTTATTAAAATCTTCATTATCCATCCAGACAATAGACAACCCTTTCTCGAAAATTGAGGCATTACCAAACAAATCTTCCCATAAATATTGTGGCTTGAATTTATCTATTTCTCCTTCTTTCAATTTTTGAGAAGCCTTATTTGTAAAAGTCTTTTCATCATTATTAACCAAGGATTTATAAGTATACCCTCGAATAAGAAATGATGCACGATATTTTCCTTCACGCTCAAAAGTCATGTCAACACCAGACCTATTGGGACAAATCGCTCCTACCGGGAAATAGGGAACATCTCCTACATGGTACATTTGAGGTTCAATTATACTTTTATTCTCTTCATCATGAAAATAGAACTCAATATCAATTGGATATATCTCGTATTCTCCATTTACGACATAACGTCCATTAAATACAATTTGGGCAATGTCCTCAAATTGCTTTGTCAGTCCACTAACAGTATTAGCTGGAGCAAACCGTTCAAGAGCATTTTGTAATCTTTTTAAGTGATTCATTTAATTATTCCTTAAGTGTTCAACAATAATCCTATAATTTTCAATGCCGATGTTCTTCTCCGTAAGGGATTGATTAGCATAATTTTTACTAACCAGCAGTCTATTGTTATCATATAAATAATTCCATAGACCTTCTCCCATTAATGTTTTCCATTGGGCTTCGTGCCTCATCACAAGAAACTTTACTTCTTTTGCAGAGGTAGCCAAATAGAGCAACACCATTTTTGTAAATTTCTGAGATGGAAATAAATTCTTAATAGCTGGAGATACCAGCGAAGTGTAAGCAAAATACTGACATAAGGAAACATGATTAAAAATATTTTCCTTTTCCTGTTCTCCATATACGGCTGTTCCTAAAGGAAGTATTTTCTTTCTCCAATAATAGTCACCCAATATTCTTGTTGGCTCGTAATAGTCAAATTTAGTTCCTTCCATTGACAAAACCTTTCTTTTGTCCTCCATGATTTCTTCAGCCATCTGAGGTTTGAACATATTTGCAAGATTCTTATTCAGGTGCTCTACATATCCAGGATTCAAAGAAAGGATTACAAGTTTGGAATTAAGGATATTTCCACTCCATGGCTCAGGAGGAACACATAAAACCAACTGTCTAGTGGGGTTATCTTTTTGTTTTTCATTATACGCATACACGTATTCTTCATCACCAGGAAACACCAAATCATCCGCAAAATAAAGGTCATACCCAGATAACTTGGGCAATAATTCTTTCCAACGATTTAGATATAGAACATAGTCCTTGTTCATAACAGCCTTGCTTATTGATTCTTGGGCTGTCAATAAATAATTATGACATGATTGTTTTTCTTCTGAGGACTTTATATTAAAACGATTTATTATTGCGGTATAATCTAATGGAATACTTCTAAAGATTATAGTATATTCGTTAGAATTTACATCCGGATATTCGTTATAACGAAGTAAAATTTCTTCAACCAATAAATCTACAAGCTGCATTAAATCAATATCTTTCTGCTCTAAAAGGGTTTCCGTTAAAAGAGTTTCCGTTTCTCTCAAATAATCTATATAAGAAAACAACGAGCTCTTTATATTATCTTCATAACTTCGATATTGAACGTCTTTTGCATGTTCACTTATATCCTTCTTAATTTCTGTATATAAATTTATACCTCTTGTTACAGCAAAACCTAAATCACATAATTTATTTTCTATAGTCAAGTGACTGAACTCATCAGAACTTGAATCTATATATGCTCGTATACGATGAGGAAGAGTAATTATACCATCACCGTAAGGATAGAAAGCACTTTCATATATTTTTTGTTTCCCAATAAGATAGTTCATGTTATTTCTTTTATGTTTAAAGTAGACAAAATATAAATATCTCTAAGTAAAATCAATCTTTCAGATACAAAAGTAATATAAAGTCATAATAATCTGCCTAATAAATATGATTATTAAGGCTTTTCCTGAATTATAGTTTTTTACTCTGTTGTTCCTGTTTCGGTAATCCCAATGCTTTCATAAACTCGTATTTCTTGCGTCTGAACCAAATTACATGTGAAACGCCATCTATTTTGAGGTCAAATTTTCCATCTGAGGTTTCTATAAGTGAACAAACTGAGCCATCAGTCTTAAAGTGCTGTCGGAACTCTGTAGAATAGAGTTCGCCTTTAATGGTGACATCCTTGAACATGCACAGCTTTTTGATTAGCCCATCGCCAAAATTCAGAGTATCACGCAAAAACTTGATAGTAGGCATCAGCTTTTCCACATAAGGGAAGTAGCGTTTGACAAAATCCGTAAATTCCGACAATTTGCGGTATTGTCGTTCGTAAGCATTCTTCATTTCCTGTATCTGCTTGCTATGTTGTTCCTCTCGTTGTATGGCTTCTTCTTCAAGTTCCTGTATGCGTTTTTGCAAATCTTCATTTCTATGTTCAAACTCTTTCAACTTACCACCACCGAAAAGAGAACCGACCTTTGCCACGAATGCGGCTTTCGCTTCTGTCTTGGCTACTTCCAGTTTCTCCGACTTGACTTCCTGCCTTACCTCGTCAAGCTGTTGCTCTGCCTGTTGTTGCTCGGTCTGTAACTGCAGCATGTTGGCTTCAAGTTCACCCGTCTTCCGTTTCAAATCACGGTAGTATTGGGCGGTTGTCGTATGGCGTGCTTCCGAGCCACGCACACCACGTTGCAAGCCATATTTCTCCATTGCTTTTGCATAACTGTCGTGATATGTTACCAGCTTCTCACGTGTCAGCACATCATCGGCACACAGACGCACGGCATTGGCTTTCTTGCGGTAGGTGTGTTTGCCCTCCGCCTGCTTCTTCCTCGCTTTCCTGCGCTCGCCCGTCACTATCGGCACGACCGTTGCATGGATGTGCGGCGTATGCTCGTCCATGTGCAGCACTGCCGATACGGTGTTCTCCTTTCCGAACGTGCGGTGCAGCCATTGCAGGTTGTCGTCGCACCACTCGTCCAGTCTGCCCTCGTCCTGTATTTTCATCATATCCTCGTGCGTACCCGAAAGCACGATTCTAATTGCCCGCACTTGGTCGGGGCTTATCTTACGTTTGATGCCTGCCGTACGGATACGGTGGCTTATCGCTTCGGTACGGTCGGACACTCCATCAGGGAACTCCACTAGTTCACGGTTGAGATGTGTACGTGTAGGGTCTGCGTTCTTGGGTATGGTCTTACGTTCTATGTGGTCGGATGCGCCCGTGTCAGCCGAGCCTTTCGCTTTGTTGATTTGAATGCTTATATATCCCATGCTTGTTTTTCGTTTTCAGGTTTGACAATTTGGTTTGTTGGTTTCCGTCTGCTGCGGTCATGCCGCATGGCAAACGGGGGTGTCCAGAGGGGTGTAACCCCGTTGGCTCATTGGGGCATTTTTAGCGGTGCCTGCACTGCGTAAAGAAAATGCCCTAATGAGCTATGGCTTTTCTGTTCTCAAAAGCCTGTGAGAGTACCAGCGGATAGGCAGACCTTTTCTTTTCATTGATATGATACACCTTTCCTTGTCGGCTGGTCGGACAGCAGGCAGGTCGGATGTCCGACCGACCTGTCTGCAGATAGTGGCATTTCCTTCCATCCGTTTGTCCCGCAGACTTGTTGGCGGATGAAAATCCGATGAATTGATGAGTTGACAGGATAATAAACTGATAACCAAAATGATATATGTTCATCATCGTTTCATCAAACCACTCGCCCCAAAAAAGTGATGTAGAGTGCGGTGTGTCCTTTCTTTTTTCATCAGCCCGATTCTCTTGTTGAAAGGTTGATGAAGACGTAAGTTGCTGTTTCTCTTTATGTTTATATATACTTTCATCATCTCATCAAAATATCAGAATTTTTCCAGCTGTATTTTGTTTACCGTGTAGTAACGTCCTATTCCTCTCAATCGGCGAATAATGACAATCCCGATTCACAATCTTGTAGAGAATTGTACCTACGCAAATGATTTCTTTTTTTCTTCATGTTTTTGATACAGGTTTTAGTGCTGCCTACATTCTGTCGGCAACGGATTAAACATGGTTGCAAATCTACGGAAGTGTCGGTAAAATCTTGATACGCAAATCTATGCAGAACGGCGCAAAATAGGTCATGCCAAAAGAAAAAGCAGTATAAACGGGTGGCTCTTTCAGATAAAAGGAGATAAAAAAGCCCGAAGTCGTGGAATATGCACTTCTTCGGGGACTGGTTGTTGCAGATAATTACAGATTGACTGATGTACCGATTTACGGATTCAATGACTTCTTGTCGTCACTACGTCAGATTAAACCGTTAATCATCAAATGACTGAACATAAAAAGTTCATTCTAACATTTATTCGGCATTCTGTTATTCACTGACACCAGCAGGACTTGTTTTTCTTTTCGTCGGCACAATCTTTCCAGCAGTGCATTGCGAACCGTTGCGGCACCTGACGTGTCAATGCGAAAAGCGAGTGCCACCACCATCGGCAAGGCATACATGTCCGCATAATAGCCGTTGGGCAGCTTGATACGTTTTTCAGCTTCAAGAGGATTCAAAACTCCACACTTGTACACGGCACGAATGGCGGCACGGAGCGTCGGGGCGATTACCCCAAACAGCTCTACCAGCTCCATTTCATTCATCCATATATTACCTGTATCAGATGGTATGGTAATTCTACCATAGCTGTCCGTTGTGATTATTTCCCGTTTCATATCCCTGCCATTTTCACGTTCCCGAATGATTTGCTCAGCTTGTCGCCCAGCATCGTGAGATCATTATCCAATTTCTGTACGGTTATCTTCGCATAGATTTGCGTGGTCTCAATGTTCGTATGCCCCAAAATACGGCTGACGCTCTCGATTGGCATCCCTTTGCTGAGAGCCAGGGTCGCAAACCCGTGCCTGGAGCAGTGAAAGCTGATTTTCTTGGTAATACCGCATTCCTTTATCATCTTTCCCATACGCTTGCATATTGACCAATAGTTGAGATTGGGAAATACAAGATTGTTTTCCTGAAAAGCCTTGTAACGCTCGATTATCTGCAAGGGAATATCCAGCAGCTTCACCTGAAACGGTACACCCGTCTTGTGTCGTTTGGAAATAATCCATTTCTCACCGTTCACTTCCACAATTTGGTCGTTGCTTAATTCCTTTATATCCACGAATGAGAGGGCGGTAAAACTGGCGAAAACAAAAATATCACGGAGATAGGAGTTCTTGGGGTCTTTGAACTGAAATTCCATCAATGTTTTCAACTCATTCTCCGTCAGATATTCACGCTCTTTTGTGTTCGGGCTTATATGGAACTGGGCAAACGGATTTCTCGGTATATGTCCGTTGAAATGCGCCCGCATCACCACACCTTTCAGCCACATGCAGTTTTCCCATATCGAACCGTTGTGCAGTCCGGCTTCGTTGGAAAGGAACACGGCGAACTCCTTGATGAAGTCGGGCGTAAGTTCAGGCATGGAGATGTCGTTCCGCTTGTAATGTGACCTGATGAATGCCGCCACATGGTTTCTTGCCCGTACCCTTGCCATATAGGTAGCCCTGACCCTGTCTTTTCCGACACGCTTCTTGAACACTTCATTTTCCTTGTCGAAAGCACCGAGCAACGTTTCATACTCACCGCCCAATCCCTGATAGGCATTGCGTACCATTTCTGCCGTTACATACGCTTCACGGTCGGATATACGCTGGTAATGCTTGATGATTTGAGCCTTGATGTTGTCAAGCGCAAGATTGGTTTCCCTCGCTTCCATACTCTTACCCTTTGCCTTGTTCCCTTTGGCATCCCAAAGCTCTTTCGGGATAGCTCGCTTGCAGCTAAACTGTGCTACCGTTCCGTTGATTGTAACTCGTCCCATGATGGGGACAATTCCGTTCTTTTCCTTACTGCCGTTCACGTAGAACAGCACCTTGAATGTGCTTCTTGCCATACTCGTTTCTTTTTGGTTGCAAAACTATAAATCAACGAGTTACCTATTGATAAGCAAAGCTGCGCAGAACGCCGCAAAATGAAATAGGGACTGTTAAATCTGCACTTTCATCGGGTAATGATTAGGAAACCGTTCTTTTGCTTTAATCTGCTTTAAGACGGTTTTCAACTGTCTGCCCAACTTCTGCGTTTTTCCTCTAACTCCCTAATTATCAAATCCTGTTGCGTTAATCTGCTGCAATTCGGCGGATATTCCAGAGATTTCCGATAAATTTGTTTAGCGGATATGAATCAATGTATGATTGAAAGGTTCAGTATCTGTTTCAAGCTGTCTTCCTTTTACGTTCTCCATATCAAAACCGTACGGTTTCCATATCGAGAACGTACGGTTTTCAATTGGAGAACGTACGGTTTTGATATGGAAACCATAAAAGGATGATGGCTGGATTGATAATATAATCCAATCAGATATTTCAATTATATGGCTTTGGGAATTTGATTATAAATGCCCATAACATTTTTCTTTGATTAATTTAAGAAGCTGTTTTGAATTTATCGTGCGATGATTTGGGATGAGTTTTTGAGGCATTTTCGCTTCTGTGATGAGGAAGATAGCGGGCTATCTGACGAAGAACAGGAGCGAAAAAGACCAAAAAATCGCCCAAAGCACACACGAAAACGGATACATCAAGCCAAGAAAAACTTTTTGGAGAAATTCAAAACAGCTTCTTAAAACAGAACGATGTAAATCATATCAGTATAAGACACTAAATTTTTTGTGCTTGTTGCATTACCCGCAGGAAATTGCCTCCCCAAATCAGTTGGATGTCTTCTTCGCTGTATCGTTCATATAACAATTTGCGGGTAAAGTTTATCAACTCAGACGAGTCGTTGCAACCGATGATACCCCCATCTCCATCAAAATCGGTACCGATGCCTACATGGTCTACTCCTATGAGGTTGACGATGTGATGTAAATGTTCGATTGCATCATCAAGGGTAGCCGGACGGTCTGTACGGAGAAAACCACCATATAGGCAGAGTTGTACCACGCCGTCTTTGCGGGCAATGGCTTTCAGTTGCTCATCGGTCAGATTACGTGGATGGTCACATAGAGCCCGGCTGGAAGAGTGTGAGCAGACTACGGGTTGGCAGCTGATATCCAGTGCATCGTAGAAACTCTGTTCGCCTGCGTGCGATAAGTCGACCAACATACCTACACGGTTCATTTCGTGGATGACCTGTTCGCCGAAATCGCTTACGCCCAGGTTTCCTTCGTTGTATCGTGCTGAACCGCAGATGTCGTTGTTCCCATTGTGACACAAGGTCATGTATACTACTCCTCGTTTGCGGAAACGTTCAATGTTGCTTAGGTCTTTTCCGATAGCATATCCGTTTTCGATACCCAGCATAATGGCTTTCTTGCCGGCTTGTTTCAGCCGGTACAGGTCTTTGGGGGTATAGGCAATGTCGATGGCGGTACAATTCATGGCTACCATGTGTTCTATCTCGTTCAATAACTGGTCGGCTTTAGCGGTAGCTGCCAGTAAGGCTTCATCGGTACGTTCTTTCTGCGGGAGGTAGGCTACCATGATGGTGGCATCTTGCCGTCCTTCCGTCATTTTGTGTAAGTCAACCTTTATCTTCGGGTCTCGTGTGGCAAAGTTGATGCCTTGTTCGAAGAACATTGGAGTGTCGCAATGAGAGTCTAGTGTCAATATTCGTTGATGCAGTGCTTTGGCTTGCCGGAAAGAGTCTGCTTCTTGTAAGAGCCAGTTGAAGAGGGGCATCATGCATTCGTCGCCATTCAGGATGAAACATTCTGGGTGCCATTGCACGCCGAGCATTGATTTGCCTTCAGTACTTTCAATGGCTTCGATAATGCCATCGGCGGACGTTGCAGATATGCGGAAGCCAGGAGCTGGTTCTTTTACTGCCTGATGATGGAATGAATTGACAGGCAAAGTGTTCTGCCCCATAATTTTAGCAAGCTGGCTGTCAGTTGCTATCCGGACGGTATGTGAGGCATATGCACGGTCCAGGTCCTGGTTGTGTTTGATGAGTTCGCTTCCGGTCTGTGAATAAATATCTTGGTATAGGCTTCCTCCCAATGCGGCGTTCATTATCTGTATGCCCCTGCAAATACCTAGCATGGGTATTTGGCGATTGGCTGCCAGACGGGCTATCAGTAATTCCTGCTGGTCACGATAAGGATTTATATTGTGTAATTCTTTTACTGGTTCTTCTTTCAGGAATAAAGGATTGATATCTCCTCCTCCACTTAATAAGAGTCCGTCTATATAGTCAAGGAGGTTTATCAAAATGTTATCGTTTTCGAATGGTGGTATAATAAGCGGAACACCTCCGGCTTTCAGAATGGAAGCATAATATCCTGGTGCAAGGCTTAGATTTCCTTCGCTGAAGTTTCCGGTGATGCCAATAACGGGGGCACTATTATGATTGGGGAACCGGCTGTGAAGTGCACGGTATGTGGATTCGATGTCAAATGTTTGAAACGTTTTCATAAGTTAAATCTTTGGTGGAATCAAGGCAAAGATAGGGATAAATTCAGATTTATTTCTCATCTTTGCCAAAAATCTGATGGTATGGAACTGCTTCGAACCCTCTCACAAGTGGTAAACCGTCTGCGTTCGTCGTGCATCCGGCGGCGAGTGGCGGTGGTTTGTCCGAATGACCCTCATACGGAATACGTCATTATTCGTAGCTTGCGCGAAGAAATCGCCGAGTTTCTGTTGGTAATCGATTCGGCCCATAAGGATATGGCTTACCAGCTGCGTGGGGCATCTCCCGATTTTGTCAGGATATACGAAGCTTCCACGCCTGATGAAGCTGCGGCTTTGGCAGTGGAATTGGTACGTACAGGCGAGGCTGATATCTTGATGAAAGGTTTGATAAATACTGATAATCTGTTGCGGGCTGTGCTGAAGAAAGAGGTGGGACTGCTTCCTCCGGGCGGTGTGCTGAGCCATGTGGCGGTGGCACAAGTGCCTTTGTATCACAAGTTGCTGTTGTTCTCGGATGCGGCGGTTATCCCTCGTCCCACGCTCGAACAGTTTCGTGCAATGATATCATGTGACGTGGCATTGTGTCGTGAACTGGGTAATGAGCAGCCGCGTATCGCCTTGATTCATTGTTCGGAGAAGGTGAATGAGAAGTTTCCTCATACGCTGAGTTATGTTCACTTGAAGGAAGAGGCTCTGCAAGGTCGTTTCGGAAAAGTGTTCATTGACGGTCCGATGGATGCCAAGACGGCTTGTGACAGGCATAGCGGCGAAATCAAGGGATTGTCTTCGCCCGTAGTAGGTAATGCCGATGTGCTGATATTTCCCAATATTGAGGCAGGCAATACTTTTTATAAAACCCTTTCCTTGTTCGGCGATGCCAATATGGCAGGGATGCTTACCGGCACCATAGCTCCGGTAGTAGTGCCTTCGCGCAGCGATTCGGGCAACTCCAAGTTTTATAGCTTGGTGTTGGCATGTCTGGCAGGAAACTTAAATCAAGATACGTTATGAAAATACTGGTTATCAACCCTGGTTCTACTTCTACCAAGCTGGCGGTTTACGAGGATTTGGAACAGGTCTGGCGCGAAAGTGTCTTTCATTCTGCTAAAGAATTGGCAAGGTTTCATCATATCAACGAGCAATATGAGTACCGGCGCATGCATGTGCTTGATGCTCTGCAACGGGCAGGTATACCGATGGCGTTTGATGCCATTATCGGGCGGGGAGGCTTATTGCGTCCTACGCCGGGAGGGGTGTATCAAATTAATGAGCAAATCAAGTACGATTTGTGGCATGCTTCGGTAGAACATGCTTCCAATCTTGCTGCACCGATGGCAGACGAATTTGCCAGTCAGATAGGTTGCCCTTCGTTCATTGCCGATCCGGTAGTGACCGACGAGTTGCGCGATGTGGCACGTTTTTCGGGTATTCCTGAAATTCCCCGCCAGTCTGTTTTTCATGCTTTAAACAGTCGTGCCGTATCTCGCCGGTATGCAGCTTCTATTCAGAAGCATTATGAGGAACTCGATTTGGTGGTAGCTCATTTGGGAGGGGGCATTTCGGTCAGTGCGCATCGTCACGGCAAGGTAGTCGATGTTAACAATGCTTTGGATGGTGAAGGTCCGTTCAGTCCCGAGCGTGCCGGAACTATTCCCGCGCGTCAGTTGGTCGATTTGTGCTTCAGTGGCAAGTACACGCAGAAAGAAATCCATAAGATGCTGAATGGCAGGGGAGGGCTGCTCGCCTATTTAGGTACAACCGATGTACAGACTATTGTGCGTTGGGTGCATGCCGGTAATGTCCGTCATAAGCAGGTACTCGAAGCGATGGTTTATACCGTTGCCAAACAGATCGGGGCAATGCACGTGGCACTTCATGGACATACCGATGCCATTATTTTGACAGGAGGAATAGCCCATAATGCGTATGTGGTTTCTTTGTTGCGCGAATGGATAGAAGGGTTGGCGCGTATCGTAGTAATTCCTGGTGAGGATGAAATGGGAGCTTTGGCGATGAATGCTTTGGGAGTTTTGAAAGGCGAATTGCCTTTACAAAAATATGAAGCGATAGATAACGGCTGATTATAAGTCGCAGTTTACAATTTACGATGTCTGCATTCCATCAATAATATATCTGCATTGGCAAAGTAAGTATCTTTAATCTGGCATATAATTATTGAGGCTAATTGCAGACATTCATATTTGTAAATTGTAAGTTCTAAATGGCAAATACTTATCGGTATTCTTGTTCCCGTTTAGGATTCATTGGAAACCAGCCTTTTAATACACGCTCGCGCTGTTCGAATATCTCTTTAATGCTCCAGAATGAGGAAAAAGCAAATACTCCCAACAGGCTTGCTATCAAGAGGTCGTTTACCAGCACAGAGCCAATGATTCCTGCAATTCCCAACACAAGGAACCACCACCAGCACCTTGTGCCGAAGTAGTATTCGGCTTTGATGACTATAGGATGAAACATCCCAATAATCAGAAACGTACAGATGCCGATGGCGATTCCTCCGATATGATTGGTTATAAGCCAGTCCATCATTTCGAGCCTTTACGGATGGGGATTTCTTTTTTGATGCTTTGCTCCAGCGAAATCAGTGTTTCCGTAGCTGTAACTCCGGGGATTTCCTGAATTTTCGAATTCAATAATTCCATGAGGTGCTCGTTGTCGGTAGAATAAAGTTTGGTCAGCATCGTATAAGGCCCCGTGGTGAAGTGGCATTCTACAATTTCGGGAATCTTCTCCAGTTCAGCGACAACACTTTTATACATCGAGCCTTTTTCCAGCTTGATACCTACGTAAGTGCAGGTGCTGTAGCCCAAGCTTTTAGGATTTACGTGGTAACCCGAACCGATGATTACGCCGAGGTCAATAAGTCGTTGTACACGTTGGTGGATAGCGGCGCGTGATACGCCACATTCTGCTGCTACATCTTTAAACGGGATGCGTGCGTTCTGTGAAATGATTTCCAGAATCTGTTTGTCGAGATTATCAATCTTTTCCATAAGAATTAATCAGTCTTGTTTTATCATATTGTAAGCAAATATAGAAAAACTTTTTTAGGAGATTGGTATTTTAAGAGGAAAAAACATATTTTTTTGCTGAAAAAGAATATTTTTAGACTTTCATGGGTTAAGTAAAGCCTTTATATCCTCCATCTTTCGTCTTCTGTCGAATGAAAAAGTGTCGCTATGTGTATCTAAAAAGGTAAGCAGGTCAAGCACTTTTTCCCACAGCATTCTTTGTTGTTCTTTTGACGTTTTGATAGTTGAATCAAAGTAGAGCAGTTCAGCCAACAGTTCGATTCGTTGCATATATTCTTTTTCTGAAAACCGTGCTTGCATATACCCGATGATGATATCGGAACCGGCTTTATAGAAGAAAGCTTCGGGCTGGTGGAAATAGGAGATGTACATATTGTTTGTTTCCACTTGAATGCTTGTTCCGTCATTTGTGTCTCGTTTTTCTTTCAGCTTTTCGAGTGCTTCGAAAAACTGGCGTATCAGTCGCATGATATAGTCTCTTTCCAACATCTTGATAGGTAATTAAGTCTAAAAAACGGTTTTTGGGCGCAAAGATATAAGGTTTTCTTTAATTCTTGTCAGATTTTGTAGAAGAATGTTGCAAGAAATAGCTGGAAAGTACCTCTGCCGGGGAGACCACTGCTCGTTTTTTATGAACTCAATGATGCGCCATTGCAGCACATCATCCAGCCCCCTGTTGCCGGGCGTATGACACCGGCGGGATTCTGCCATGTCATGCGCCTTGTTCCATACATACTTGCCGCTCGGCGTGGAGTTACGCTTTATCTCACGGCTTACCGTCGATTTGTGGACTCCTATGGAACGAGCAATCATTTCCAGAGTCTCACCCTTTTGTCGTCCCAGGTAAATTGCGTACCTTTGCTCACGGGTTAAGTGCTTATACTTCATAGACAATACAAAAGTAATTAATCCGTGGGAGACAGAGGTCTCCCTTTTTTATTTTGTATTGCCGGATGACCCTGATTCCGGGCTTCCACCGCCTTCCTCCGCCCTTTCCGCTACGCTCCAAGGACGGAGGAAGGCGGTGGAGGAGTTGCACTTCTAACTTGACGGTGGGCATGCTTTGTCATACTCAGTCTTCTATTAAGGAATTTGTCAATGAGCTGAAATTTCCTAATCTTTCTTTTTTCGGGAAATATTTCAAGGCGCACAAAGGCATGTCTCCCAAATATTACCGGACGGCATATCTCAACACTCAACTTTCGAGTTTATGAATATTATCACAGCCCCTCCCCATGAGGAAAAGTCGGGAGGGGCTGTGAAAAACTCATCCTAAACCAGCATACGATAAATTCAAAACAGGTTCTAGATCTCAACCTTTTTTAATCTTATTCTAGATAAGTAAGTGTGCAAAATTAAATGATATCACCAGAAACGCAGATTTTCTGCGTTTCTGAGCCGACACATTAATAAACTAATTCTCAACATCTACTTATATCGTCTGAAAACGTGTGCAGCCAACAGGCAGATTCGCTTTTTACTTTTTCTCACCGATGTGTGCCAATATGCTGCCCGCCAAGGTGAGGAAGTTGATGACACTTTCTTTATCAGGAACTGGAATGCGTAAAGTGGTCTTCCCGGTTTCCTTGTTTTCTTCTATCAGGCTTTCGGCGAGCCGGCGTGTGGCTTCGGGGGACTTGAGCGTTTGTACCAGTCCGTTGAAGAACGATACGCCTTGGCTGATCAGACGGTCGGCTTCTGGTGTTTCTGATGCACGTGTATATTCCGTTTGAGATAAAGATTCTTCATCAAACGTGTCTGCCTGTATGTTTTCTGCCGGTTTCTCGTCTTTTTCGGGTAGTGAAGCTGGCTTTTCCCGATCTTCTGGGTCAATGATGTCTCCGCTTTCCTTTTTCTCTTCGTTAGGCGATTCGGTTACAACAGACGCGATGTTTTCCATGATCTTATCCAGCTTGCTATCATCCAGGAAGATGCTGTCTTCGCCATTGTCCAGTATGCCTTCAAAGAGTGAAGTCTTAAAATTGAGGGTAGAAAGCATGCGTTCTTCGATGGAAGAGGGAGCTACCAAGTTGATGACCTGTATGTTTCGTTGCTGCCCGATACGGTAAATGCGGGCGATACGTTGCTCCAATACGGCAGGATTCCACGGTAAGTCGAGGTTGATGAGGATAGATGCGGCTTGGAGGTTCAGTCCTGTGCTTCCGGCATCGGTAGAGATGAACACACGGCTTTCGGGCAACGAGGTAAAGTTTTCCATCAGGTCTTTCCGTTTTTCCGAAGGTACACCTCCATGGAGGTATTCGTACCGGATGTTTATCTTGTCCAGTTCGGCAGCTACGAGCCGTGTCATGCGTTCCCATTGACTGAATATCACAACTTTTTCGTCACCGCTTTCGAACACGTTGTTGAGAATGTTCATTACTTCGTCTATCTTTGTGTCGTAGCGGCTCTTTTGGTCTAAGATATAGGTGCTGTCGCATACCATGCGCATTTGGCTCATCAGCAAAAGCAGGCGTTTACGGTCTTTTTCGCTCAGGAAACGTTGGCGGTTCCATTTGTAGACCAGTTGGGCAACTATGCTTTGGAACTCATCATGCATGTTCTGTTGCTCCTGGGTCATGGGTACGAACAACACTTTGTCCATACGTTGGGGCAACTGCAAGGCTACGTCTTTCTTTCTACGGCGTATCAAGATGTCGTGTAGTTTTTCACCTACAGTATTCAGCCCTTTATATCCCTTTACTTTTCCGGAATCCGATTTGATGACGGTTTCGTTGATAAACTTATAGTATGGTCCCAGACAATATTGGTCGACGAATTGCACTACCGAGTAGAGTTCTTCCAGTTTGTTTTCCAGTGGAGTCCCCGAAAGTACTACGGCATATTCAGCTTCGATGTGTCGGGCTGCTTTGGAAATTTTTGTGTTCCAGTTTTTAAGGCGTTGCACTTCGTCCATAATCAAGAAATCGGTTTGTAGCCCGTGCAAGATTTCGATGTCGTTGGATACACTGTTGTAAGATACTATCTTATAGAAAGGAGCTGCTTTATAGAGTGTTTTCCGTTTCAAATGGTTCCCTTCCACTACGATGGCTTGCGCATCGGTGAACCTTTCGATTTCTTTTTTCCATTGATACTTTAACGAAGTAGGGCAGAGCACTAGTGCCGAGGATATGATGCCTTGTTTGCGCATCAGTTCGGCGGTGCCGATAGCCTGGATGGTTTTGCCCAGTCCCATTTCATCGGCTATGATGGATTTCCCGGCACGGTAGGCAAAGCGGATTCCCTCTTTCTGGTAAGGGAACAGGCGGACTTTGAGCAGGGAGTCTATTAAGGTGTCTGCCTGGGGTTCGGAAAGGAACTTTTCCCGTTTGCGCTTGTCACGTTGTTCTAAAATAAAGTCCATCGCGTCATCATACCATCGGAACGTATTATTGAGTTGCAGGGCTTTACTGAAAAAATCATTGATTGTATCGATGGCTTCGGGGCGCATGATACCTTCAGGTGTGAAATAAGGTTCGGCAAGCTTTTGGAACTCTTCGGAATTGTCTGTCCCTATGCGCAGGCGTACTTTCCGTCCCTTCCGGTAGGATAGGTAGACCGAAGTATAGGCTGGTGTATCGGTGCATGTCCGTTTGTGGGATTTTTCCAGCCAAAGCTTGACCGCTTCTATGTGTTTGCATGTGCCTAACTGGCTGGTTTTGAAATCCATGCACGAACAGTAGTTCCATGCGCTGAATGCTCCGCGATAAATCACTTTGTACGTATTGTGTGAAACCGGATTGTTTACGATATAATAGCCGGGATATTCTTGGGCGTTCAATTCTTGAATGCCGAAGTTTTCTTTTTCGGCGGCTTGCCTGCGCAGGGCGATTTGCCATTGTTCCAATGTCATATTGTCCGGCTTGTAGTGGTAGGATACCTTCTTGCTTTTGTCGGTTTTCTTTTTTGCCATTTTCTGATGGTTTTATAATTTTTCTATTTCTTCCTTAGAAGCTGTTTTGAATTTATCGCGTTGGTACAAAAATACACATTTCTAGAAACAAAATGCATAAATGCTTCAATTTCTGATAGATTGGTTGTGAAAAAATATTCAGGCGATACGTTTGGTCGTTTTCTGGATTGCTTTTGTATAACGACATTATAGGGAAGAATCTTATGGCTATACATTAGCGGCATCAATATGTGCATTCAAGGCGCAGCCGGTTGTGTAAGCCCACGGATATAGGTGCATCGGCAAACGCATATAAGTCCATCTGGTGTAAGATTATTAATCTTCAGGCTGCAAGATTATTAATCTTACAAGCGGAAGATTAATAATCTTACACCAGACGAAGTTATCTGCGTTGAGAGAAGAAGAAAATAACAACGACCTTTTAAATCATCTGAATATGGTAAAATACAGTTTATACTATAGTATGTTTTTTTAAGCGCTTTTTTTGATATTTGACTCTTCCAGCCCGTAATGTTTATGGCTGTCTTCACTTTTCAGCATCCACGAGATGATGATGGCACACAAGCCAAAAAGTGCGAAGATGACCATGGGAATGGTATAATTGTAGCCGATAATGGCACCTGCTGCATTGTATTGGGTGGCAAAACGGTCGATGACATAGCCGATGAGCGTAGGAACCATGGCCAGACCGATGTTCTGTATGTAGAAGATGATAGCATATGCAGAACCCAACTGCTTCATTGGAATGATTTTAGGAACGGAAGGCCACATTGCACTTGGTACCAGTGAAAAGGAAATACCTAATATAATCATTACAACTACGGCAAACCACCAGTAGTTCATTACAGGAAGGGCGAAAAGTACGTGTACGGCAGTTAGCATCACCGAACCGATAATCATTAAAGTGGCGCCTCGTCCGATACGGTCGTATAATGTACCGAAGACAGGAGTCAGCAGGATGGTACCGAAAGGCAACAGTGCCGGAATAAGGCCGGCAAATGATTCGGGCACTTCGTATTTATAAATCATCAGTTTGGTGGCAAATTTCAGGAAAGGGAATACGCCGGCATAGAACATCAGGCAAAGCAGCGTGATGAGCCAGAAACCTTTGTTACAGAAGATAAGTTTCAGATCGGACAATTTGAAGCCTTCTTCAGGATTTTCTCCTGATTCGGCACGGGCGGCGGATACCGAAGCATCTTCCTTGCGGTCCATCACGCAATAGACCAGATAAGATGCGAAACCTACGCAGAGGGCAATGGCTCCGATAAGGACAGAGCCGGATATGTCGCCCATCATACGTGCAATGGGCAGGCTGGCTGCCAGAGCGATGGCGGTTCCGATGCGTGCCATGGCTACTTGAAGTCCCATGGCAAGTGCCAGTTCTTTGCCGGCAAACCATTTCACGATGACTTTTGATACGGTGATTCCTGTAATTTCTGCTCCCATGCCGAAAATGGAGAAGCCTAACGCTGCAATTACTACTTGCAGGTTCATGCCCCATAACATGGCATCGCCGAAATCGTTCTTCAGGGCATACCATTTAATCAGGGCGCCTGCAAACATCAGTCCCGACGACATCATGCCGGTGAAACGGACTCCCATCTTGTCTAAAATGATTCCTCCGAAAAACAGCATCAGCAAGAACACATTGATGTATCCGTAGGCCCCTGAGAAGAAACCGTATTCCGTGCTGCTCCATCCTTTACCTGTCGATACCGTGCTGATGGTCTTGCTGATGGTTTCCTGATTTCCGTTTATGTTTTCGATGTATTGGTATTTGGCTCCTTCTTCCAGTTTCTGTACCGTCAGGTCGGGAGCCGATAATGCATTGGCTTCGGCAAAGAGTTCCACTTTTGCCACCAGGCTGTCGGCAGGCATGGAAGTGTTGTCGGTGAAATAAACAACTTTGCCTTTCGTGGTGAGTAAGTTTTCAAGAGGAGCCATGACATCGGTAAGGAAATAGCCGCACATCATGGTAAACGACACGATGAACAGTGCCGTCCAGCGAGCGGCTTTCGAGTCGCTCAGGCGTTTCTGGATTTGTTCTTTCATTTGTTTTTTTATTTAATAGTTTTACATATTTGCTAAAATGTGCGACAAAGATACTTCTTTTTGGTGGTTTTTGTTTCTTTCCTTGAAATAAGTTCTATCTTTGTGGGTGTTATAATTAATTGCTAAAACTTGAATCGATGAAAAAGATGAAAGCGACAGCTGTGTGTGCTGTGTTAGGAGGATGTTTGTTATGTTCTTCATGTATTGGCTCATTCAGCGCATGGAATAGTCTGAAAAATTGGAATATGGGAATCGGACATAAAGCAGTCAATGAGCTTGTGTTTTTAGCTTTTCATATCATACCGGTATATGAAGTAGCTTATTTGGCAGATGTGCTTGTACTAAATTCAATTGAGTTTTGGTCGGGTTCCAATCCAATGGCTGATGTAGGTACGGAAAAAGTTATTCATGGAGAAGACGGAGAATATCTAGTCCGTACAAACGAAGACGGGTATACCATTACGAAATTGGGCGAAGTAGACCATCCGTTAAATTTAGTATACGATGCGGAGAAACGTACGTGGAATGTAGTAGCCGAAGGAAAGACTTATGAATTGATGACTATGAACGAGGATGGTACGGTAACTTACAAGCAACAGGATGGAACCTCAACGACGGTGATGCCTGAGTGGTTGAAGGAAACCGTAGCTGTATGATAGGCGGATTTTCAGTATATCTTAATATAGATGCGGATGCCGGTTGGTGCGGTGAGGCAGAATGAAAAAACAGCCTTGCCGTTCCAACCGGCTTTTTAATTGGAGAAATTCAAAACAGTTTCTTAGTCTTTGTCAATTTTCAGGATGCTTCCTGTCTCAGGATTGAAAACGACACGGGTGTTTACTTTCTTGAACAGGTCTTCTACCAGAACTTCGGTCGTTCCGAACTGTGTGATAGGGAGTTCGTCTTCGAATAAGGTCTTTCCTTTGTACGTGACGGTTACTTTCCCTTTCCCAGGTATGTTGTAGATGGCTCCTTCCAGTTTTTTCTTTTTCTTTTCGTTTTCTGTGGTAGTTGGAGGCAGTGGAACCGTGTTGGCTAAGCTGATATAGATGGGGGTACCCGCAAGGTCATCGGCAGGAAGTATGCCTAGCAGGCTAGAAAAACGCAAGGCTGTTTTATCGCTGAATGGCTCATTGGCAGGGATGCGGATGGTGAACACTTTGTCCTCGCGGTCGGTGGTTCCACTGAAGAGGCGGGTCAGTGCTTTCTCCTGCTTATCGAGGTTGTCGATGACCAGTTGTAGGGATGCACCGTCTTTGGGCATGGTGTCTGCTTGTCCTCGCAAGATGAGGTTCTTGCTTTCCCGTATGTTGTAGATTTCCTTAGCGGTAAGTTCTGCCATCTTTGCCGAAGACCCGGCCAGCAGTATTTCTTCGGTCATGTATTGGCGTGGGTTTTCGTGGTGTTGAGGCTTTTCCAGTACATATTCAGCTTTTTGTATGTCGGGTGCCGTTGTATTGATGGCTTTGATAAGTCCGTTGTTGGTCAGTTCCACGTTGCTCATGGCACTTTTGTCTTTCAGCTTGATGATGTAGGCTTTGGTAGAGTCGGGTACTCCTGCCGAGCGTACTTCTATCCGCTTGATTTCCCAGTGCGTTTCCGGTTGGGAACTTATGTTGTTCATCCGCAGGTATTGGTTGGCATATTGGCACAGTTCTCCAGGCTGGTATGTAATGTGTGTGGCAATGATATTTACCTCCAGTGCCGTTTTCGGAAGGAAGTAGACAATTCCTTCATCGCTTCCGGGAGTGTAGTAGCTGATGTCTTGTGCAGCGATATGCGTCGCACATGCCAGCATGCTTAGTGCAAAAACGATTCTTTTCATGCGCGTATCTATTATTTAGTTTCACAGAGTTCTTTCCAGGCTTCGGGCAGTGCAGCGATGATGTCGCTGGCGGTCAGGCTGATTTCTCCGGTACGGCGGCAGGCTATGTCGCCGGCCAGTCCGTGTACGAATGTACCCAGCCGTGCTGCATTTTCTTGTGAGTATCCTTGAGCCAGCAGAGCAAGTATGATACCAGTCAGCACATCTCCGCTTCCACCGGTTGCCATGCCTGGATTACCTGTGGGATTGAAGTAGAATTTGCCTTCCGGTGTGATAACAGTGGAGTAGGCACCCTTCAGTACGATATAGCATTGCAGGTAGGCGGCAAGTTCTTTAGCCTTGGTCAGCCGGTCGAAACTATCGTTGCAACGTCCGATAAGGCGTTCCAGTTCGCCAATGTGTGGCGTGAGGATGCTTCGGCGAGGCAAGCGGTTCAGATAGTTCCGGTGCGAACTTAAGATATTGATGGCATCTGCATCGAGCACGGCGGGAATGTAGCAATCGGCAAGCTGGTCGAAGGTGGCAAGTGCCGTTTCTTCTTCCTGCCCGATGCCTGGACCGATGGCTATCGCCTGATAGTTGTCAAGGTCGACTGGTTCGGCGAAGTAAAGTTCGTGCACGTCATTTTGTACCATAGCTTCGGGTACGGCTGTTTGCAGGATGTCGTGGTTGCATACAGGGGTATGTATGGTAAGCAATCCTACGCCTGAACGCAAACAGGCACGTGCTGCTAGGATGGAAGCACCAGCCATCCCACTCGAGCCGGCGATAAGCAGTGCATGTCCGAAGTTGTTCTTGAAAGCAAAGCGTTTGCGCGGTTTGATGAGTTGGCTCATTTCACTAGCCTCCGTAATAATATAAGGAGTATCTGCTTGTGCGATGAACTCTTGGCTAATGCCGATGTCGAGTGTTTTCCATTCGCCCACGATGTCTTCGTTTTCAGGGAAAAGGAAAGCCAGTTTTGGTAACTGGATGCTCAGGGTCAGGTCAGCACGGATAATGTTTGTACGCAGGTTGTTGCTGTTGTCTTCTCCCATCAGTCCGGAAGGAAGATCAATGGAGACTACCTGTGCGTTGGAAGCATTGATGTATTTTACGACGGAGGCGAATCCGCCACTCAGCGGCTTGTTCAGTCCTGAGCCGAAAAGTCCGTCTACTACTACATCTTCAGCCGTCAGTTTGGGTGGTTCGAATGCGTTGCTGATTTCGTGATAGTCAGTGAATCCGCATTGCTGCAATCGCTGGATATTGGTCATGCAGTCTTCCGAAATGGTTCCTTTGATATTGAACAGGTAAATTTCTACCGGATAACTCTTGGAGAACAGAAGGCGTGCGACTGCAAGGGCATCACCTCCGTTGTTGCCCGCTCCGGCAAATACAACGATGCGGTGTGAACGATCCCACCTTTTGCTGATTTCATCGGCAATCAGCGAGGCTGCTTTTTCCATCAAGTTGATGGAGAGAATATTGTTATTGGCGATGGTATAGGCATCGGCTTCCTTTTGTTGGGTGCAAGTAAGTATTTTCATCTTTGTGTCATAATAGCTATTTGCGGGTAAAAGTACAAAAAAAGTATAGAAGTTTAAGGGAAAAATCGTATTTTTGTCCCAATTTTATAAAGAAGCGCCATTATGAACACAATCCAGATTAAAGATAAGCAGTTTAAGACTTTTATATCCGAAGCGTCCATTCTGAAGGAAGTGACACGGGTAGCCGGTGAGATTAATGCAGATTTGGCAGGTGACAACCCACTTTTTATCAGTGTCTTAAACGGCTCTTTTATGTTTACGGCAGATTTGATGAAACGTCTCACGATTCCGTGTGAAATCTCGTTTGTCAAGCTGGCTTCGTACGAGGGAACCTCTTCTACCGGAAAAGTGAAGGAACTGGTGGGACTGAACGAAAACATAACCGGACGTACGGTGGTGATTGTGGAAGACATCGTGGATACAGGCTTGACGATGCAGAGGCTGATTGAGACGCTGCGGGCGCAGCACCCGAAGGAAATACGGATTGCCACGTTGCTGCTAAAGCCCGACAAGCTGAAGGTGGACTTGGATATCCGTTATGTGGCAATGCGCATCCCCAACGACTTTATCGTGGGATACGGTCTGGACTATGAGGGGCTGGGACGTAATTATCGTGATATTTATTCGGTTGTAGAATAATCACTAATCAATAATATAAGGTAAAAAAGATGTTGAACATTGTAATTTTTGGTGCTCCAGGTTCGGGGAAAGGAACTCAGAGCGCACGTATCGTGGAGAAATACGGTTTGAACCATATTTCGACGGGAGATGTATTGCGTGCCGAAATCAAGAACGGTACGGAGTTAGGTAAAACGGCTAATGAATATATAAGCAACGGCCAACTTATACCGGATGCTTTGATGATTGATATACTTGCAAGTGTGTTCGATAGTTTCAAAGACAGCAAGGGAGTGATTTTCGATGGTTTTCCCCGTACCATTGCACAGGCCGAAGCTTTAAAGCAGATGTTGGCCGAACGCGGACAAGAGGTGTCGGTGATGTTGGACCTGGAAGTGCCGGAAGATGAGCTGATGGCTCGTCTTATCAAGCGTGGGCAGGAATCCGGACGTGCGGATGATAATGAGGAAACTATCAAAAAACGTCTGGTGGTATATCATTCGCAGACCTCTCCGTTGATTGACTGGTATAAGAACGATGGCAAATACCATCATATCAACGGTCTTGGCTCGATGGATGGCATTTTCGCTGACATTTGTAAGGCTGTGGATAGTCTGTAAGTTTTTGAGATTTTAAGTTTATAAGTTTTTTGAGTTTTTAAGTTTATAAGTTCTTGGACCATTTAGGCTTATGGGCTTAAAAACAAGAAACTTAAGAACTCAAAAACTTATAAACTCAAAAACTAAAAAATATTTTTATGGCAGAATCGAATTTTGTAGATTATGTGAAAATTTATTGTCGCTCTGGCAAGGGAGGACGCGGATCGGCTCATTTACGGCGGGAGAAATATATGCCCAACGGTGGTCCCGATGGAGGAGACGGCGGTAGAGGAGGACATGTCATTTTGCGCGGAAACCGTAATTATTGGACTCTGTTGCATCTGAAGTACGAACGTCATGTGTTTGCCGAGAATGGCGGGAACGGTTCAAAGAGCCGGAGCTTTGGTAAAGACGGTGCAGATAAGGTGATTGAAGTGCCGTGCGGAACCGTGGCATACAATGCTGAGACGGGCGAATATGTATGCGACATAACCGAACACGGGCAGGAGGTCATCTTGTTGAAAGGAGGTAGAGGAGGACTGGGTAACTGGCATTTCCGTACAGCCACACGTCAGGCTCCACGTTTTGCACAGCCGGGCGAGCCGATGCAGGAAATGATGGTGATACTGGAACTGAAACTGCTGGCGGATGTCGGACTGGTAGGCTTTCCCAATGCTGGAAAGTCGACACTGTTGTCAAGAGTGTCGGCGGCACGTCCGAAGATAGCTGATTATCCGTTTACTACCCTCGAACCGAACTTGGGTATCGTGTCTTATCACGATGGAAAGTCTTTCGTGATGGCAGATATACCGGGCATTATCGAAGGAGCAAGCGAAGGAAAAGGTTTGGGTTTGCGATTCCTGCGACATATCGAACGCAATTCTTTGTTGTTGTTTATGGTGCCCGGCGATGCAGATGACATCCGTCATGAATATGATGTGCTGTTGAACGAACTGGCAAAGTTCAATCCCGAAATGCTTGATAAGCAGCGGGTGCTTGCCGTCACCAAATGTGACATGCTGGATGAAGAATTGATGGAAATGTTGAAGCCGACACTTCCAGACAATCTTCCTTGTGTATTTATTTCATCTGTGACCGGTATGGGTATTCAAGAGTTGAAAGACATCTTGTGGACAGAACTGAATAAAGAAGGTAATCAGTTGGAAGGATTGCGTCAGTCATCTATCGTACATCGGTCAAAGGACATCCATCTGTTGCAGGAAGAATTGAAAGATATGGACGAGGATTTCAGTTACGTAGAAGACGTGGATGATGAAGATGACTTCGAGTACGAGTATGAAGAAGACTGGGACGATGAACCGGAAAAATGATGGACAACAGGCTGACTGAAGATAGAAGGATGTTGAAATACGGTTTGACGGAGCTGTATTCCAACATTTTTTGTTTTTCGACGACCCGTCATGGCGGATATAGTCAAGGGAGTTACGCATCTTTCAATTGCAACGGCTATTGTGGGGATATGCCGGAAGCTGTTCTCAAAAACCGGGAATTGCTTAGTTCGCTATTGCCAGTGCGTGGTGAACTGGTTATTCCGCATCAGGTACATCAGACGGAAATACGAATCGTGGATGATGTATTCTTGCAGAAGGGTAAACCGGACAGGGAGGCGTTGCTCGAAGGAGTGGATGCTTTGGTTACAAATGTGCCGAAAGTTTGTCTTTGCGTATCTACCGCCGATTGTATTCCGGTCTTGTGCTATGATGTGCGTCATCGGGCAATAGCGGCTATCCATGCAGGATGGAGAGGTACGGTGGCACGTATTGTATGTAAGACTTTGAGTGTGATGAAAAAAGTGTATGGTACGCGAGGAGAAGATATATATGCTTGTATAGGTCCGGGTATTTCACAAGATGCATTCGAAGTCGGGGATGAGGTTTATGATATTTTTGATAAGGCTGGTTTTGATATGCCGCGTATTGCTGTCCGGAAAGAGAAGTGGCATATTGATCTTTGGGAAACCAACCGGATGCAGCTTCTGGAGTTTGGAGTGAACACTTCGCGTATTGAGGTCAGTGGCATTTGTACGTGGAAGAATAAAGATGATTTCTTTTCCGCACGGAGGCTGGGTATTGCTTCCGGACGGATTTTGTCAGGGATAATGATGTGTTGAAAAATTTAAAGACTTATGAAAATAGAAGTATCCGAAGAATTACATCGTGCTTGGCCGCAGTTTCGGGGAGCGGCTGTTTTTGCTACGGTAAAGAATACGGTTTATAGTGCTGAGTTATGGAAGCGGATTGACGAGTTTACCGCCTTGTATCGCGCGAAATATACCGTCGATTCTATCAAGGAAATGCCTGCTATTCAGGCTACCCGACAGGCTTATAAGAAATGTGGGAAAGACCCCAGCCGCTATCGTCCTTCGTCCGAAGCGTTGTGCCGGCGCATCTTGCGGGGCATTCCGTTGTATCAGATTGATACGTTGGTAGACTTGATTAACCTGGCTTCTATTTATAGTGGGAATTCGATAGGAGGTTTCGACCGTGACAAAATTCAAGGCGATCGCCTGGTGTTGGGTATCGGACGAGCCGGAGAACCTTACGAAGGTATCGGCAGGGGCACACTGAATATTGAGGGTATGCCAGTCTATCGGGATGCCATTGGAGGTATCGGAACGCCTACCAGTGACCACGAACGGACAAAGATGAGCATAGACACTACGCACGTGTTGGCGATAATGAATGCGTATGGAGGAAGTGAGGGATTGGTTGAATCCGTCAATTATATGGTAGGGCTGATGAAAGAGTTTGCAGAGGCTCAGGATATAGAAATCGTTTATTTCGAATAAAACCAAAACGTATGGATATAGAGAAAATTTTAGCGGAAGGTATTATCTTTAAAGGTGCCGGCTTGAAAAAGGAAAAAGAAGAAAAGGTAAAAACGAAAGCAAAGAAGAAAGCATATATAACCGGAACACATGGATCTGGTTCAGCAAAAATGAAGGCAGAATATCGCCGCCGCCGTGCCAATCGGCATAAAAACGGGTAACCGGATGCATACATATATCCGCATCGGGGAAGAAACTTTGTCGAAACGTAGCGATTTCTGTGCAATATCACCGATTTTTGTTTTGCATACCGATTAAAAACCTTATATTTGTTCTATGCAAAAC
Source organism: Bacteroides sp. An51A (assembly GCF_002161565.1). Taxonomy (NCBI): domain Bacteria; kingdom Pseudomonadati; phylum Bacteroidota; class Bacteroidia; order Bacteroidales; family Bacteroidaceae; genus Bacteroides; species Bacteroides sp. An51A. The sequence continues at coordinate 358,715 of NZ_NFIC01000004.1, read as the reverse complement.
AATCTAAAATGATAAGCGTATGAAAAAGTTATTTCTGTTAGCGGTATGTATGTTGTCGATGCTTACGGTGTCGGCGCAGATGAGGCCGACGATGATGTTCGAAGTGGGCATCGGCATGAGTGGCTGGACGGGAGATGCGGCAAAAGGTTCGAATGCCATTTTTAATCCGCGTGTAGGTGTTACAGCGGATGTCCCCTTGAACGAATGGTTCTCTTTCCAGCCCGGGCTGAGCTGGGTCTCGAAAGGTGCGAAGATGGAAAATGATGTGAAAGTCAATCAGAACTATTTTCAGGTTCCTTTGATGGCTGCGTTCCACATGCGTGCTACCGATAGCTTCGACCTTGTGTTTACGGCAGGTCCGTATGTTGCAGTAGGCGTGAACGGTAAAACGGAATATGAGCAAAATGATGTTACTACTTCTTGGAAAACTTTCAAGGATGCCGATGGAGTGGGTTGGGACGGCTTCCGCCGCTTCGATGCCGGCATCGGAGTCGGTGTTGCGCTCGATTTCCCACACTGGATAGTAGGCGTGGATGCCGATTTCGGTTTGTGTAAGGTTTGTAAGGATGGTCCACGTAACTATGACCTCTTCTTCAGCGCAGGCTTCAAGTTTTGATAATTTTATATGGAAACGAGGATGAATAATAAGGAACAACATCCTCGTTTTTCTTTCTGTATGTTGTCGTTCCCAATTAAATTCGTATTTTTGTGAAAATTAAAAACGATAGGATATGAAGAATAATCTCATTCGTTTCGATTGGGCGATGAAACGTCTGCTCAGAGACAAGAGTAATTATGTCGTGCTGGAAGGATTTCTGTCAACTCTATTGGGAGAAGACTTGCACATCGTACGTTTCCTGGAAAGTGAAGCAAACCAGACAGAAGTGAATGACAAGTTTAACCGTGCTGATATGCTGGTGGAAGACGAGCAAGGGCGGCTTCTTATTATTGAAGTGCAGAACAACCACGAGTTAGATTACTTTCACCGGATGTTGTATGGTGTGTCGAAAACTATTTCTGAGTATATTAACCTCGGCGATGATTATGATAAAGTAAAGAAAATCTACTCCATTAATATCGTGTACTTCGAATTGGGACAAGGGAAAGATTATGTCTATCATGGGAAAACCATATTCCGGGGGTTGCATGACCCAAATGACGTATTGCAACTTTCCATACGGCAGAGGGAAAGGTTTATTGGAAAAGACGCCGGAGATATTTTCCCAGAATATTACGTGCTACGTGTAAATGACTTCGATAAAATAGCTAAGACACCTCTTGATGAATGGATAGAGTTCCTCAAGACGGGCAATATAGATAGTTCGGCTACCGCTAAGGGTTTGCCTGAAGCACGGGAGCGGCTCCGGGTGGATTCGCTTTCCGACCAAGACAGGCGTGCATATATCCATGATATGGAGGCTTTGCGCTACCAACGGAGTGTTATTAAAACAGGCTGGTATGAAGGTCGTGCCGAAGGTTTGAAAGAAGGACGTGCTGAAGGTCGTGCTGAAGGTCGTGCTGAAGGTCGTGCAGAGGGTAGAGCAGAAGGTAGAGCAGAAGGTCGTGCCGAAGGGCTTGCGGAAGGAGAGGCTAAAGGCAGGGCAGAAGCGAAGGCGGAAAGTGAAAAGGAAATGGTTTTACGCATGAGAGAAATGGCAAAGAAGATGAAAGAAGCAGGTATGCCTGTTGAAACCATTGCCCATTTTACGCAATTGGCATTGGAAGAGATTGAGGAATTATAAAGGAGGAAATAAGCCAAGGAAAGCTGCTAATGTAACTTCTAAAAGGTGAAAAAACTTGATTCTAAAGAAAAAAGACTGGAAGAAATTCGATGAAGAAGAAACTGTTTTGGATTTGTCGTGTGATGATTTGGAATGACTCAAAAATCTCCCAAAGCACACACAAAAATAATGCATCAAGGCGAGAAAACTTTTGGGAGAAATTCAAAACAGGTTCTAAAAATCGAAAAACGGTTCGGGCTTCTTGAAGCCTTTTTTGCTGATGGGCATGTAGTGGAGCTGCTTGTCTCCCGTGTCCACTACGATGTAAAGCGAATCGTTCCATTCCTGCAAGTTGGCGAGTCCGGAGATGTCGCACGAAAAAGTGCCGGCTTCATAGCGATACTTTTCCCAACCTTCCGGCACGTGGGGGCGATAGCAAAGCTCCAAGCGTAGCGTGTCCGGACTTTGGCGGGCAGGGTCGTATACCAAGTCTATGGGAATGGATGCATATTCGTAATGCGTGTAAAGGTCGTGAGTAATTGTTGCGAGCGTGGAGAAATCGAAATAACCGCAGTACGCTCCGTAAGAGTTGGAAAAATAAAAGTTCTCGTCTACGCTGCAACTGTCCGGATGCGTGATGCCCCGTTTGTCCGCTTCTGCTTTACTGATGGGGTGGATGACCTTGTAGGTTTCCACAATTCCTACCCTTGCGTTGTCAATGATAGTGAAGCCGGGAGTGCGGTCGCTAAAGAACCGGTTTTCTTCTTTGAACGACAGGCTGTAGTAAGCCCGTTCGTATTTGTCCAGTCCTTTGCCGTAGCAGATGGCGACTTCGTTTCTTCCGTCCGAAAAGAGGTAATAGCCGTCTTCGTCGTTGCCTACGATAGTGCCTCTATTCATCATACTGAGATACCCTCCGTTGTCGATAGTCAGGTCGTGGCAGGATACCAATCCGAATGCGCAGACGAAAAGCGTCCACGCATAGATGCTGCAAGAAAATCTCTTTGTTTTCATCTTTGTCCTGAATAAACGTTTCTTTTCAGCAAATATAGGCAAAAAAAGGAAGCGTAACGCATTATTTGACCGAAAACGGCATAAGCCGTGTAAAAGCCGTTGGGGCTTTCGGACTATTTTTACTATTTTTGCCGTATGAAATACAATCGGGAAAAATGATATGAACAGGAGAATCTTATCTGTTGGAGTCTTTATGGTGTTGATGCTCTCGTCTTTGTTGGCAGGGCGTCAGGGGTATTGTGGTGCCAAAGAAGCGATAACCGCCGACTTGAACCAGGCTTTGTTGCGTATGTTTGGAGAAAGGCAGGAGGATATCGTCACGCAAGACTCCATCCGGGCATACAAGCGGCTTAGGCAAGTGTCGGACGGAGAAGTATGGCTTGCCATTGCCGACCGGAAGCTATGCCGTAATTTGAAGAACCGGAAGCTGAAAGACAATGCCTTCCTTTCGTTTCATATTGTTGATGAGGCTTATCCCGGCAAGTTTCCGGAAGTGGACGTTATCAGCAGCGATACGTTGATAGTGAACAATGAAGCGACCGGAACGACGCTTGCCGTGAAAAGTTACGCACGCCTTTCTGCAATCGGTATATTCCGTATGTCCGACCAGCGTTGGTCGTCCTTGCTGGCTTTTGCTGCGTTGCTTTGGGCGGCGGGAACTGCATTTCTTTTTCGGAAGAAGGAGACGCCTGCTGGTACCGTCAGCTATGGAGGGCTTTCTTATTCGCCCGAGGACAAGTGTTTCTATGACGCAAGCCATGCGTTTGTCCACTTTACTCCGATGCAATACCGATTGATGTTGATGCTATGGCAGGCTCCTTCCCATTCGGTATCGAAAGAAGAGATATGCGCCCTGCTTTGGCCCAAGAAAGCGGATGCCAACGATACGCTCTATACCTTGGTGAAACGGTTGAAACCGATTCTTGAGGCATGTAGCGAATTGCAGCTTGTCGCTCATAAAGGAAGAAGCTATGCGCTGGAAATCAAACCGAAAACCAGTTGTCAGCCAAATGTCAGGAAGATGTCAGCTACATGTTAGGTGAGTGTGTAGCCTTCGAACGTATTTTTGTGTCCGGACTAAAAACATGGACACAATGAAACGTATCAACATCTTGCTGGTCTTATTCGTATATGCCCTCGTTGGCTCGGCACAGAATGAGACGAAGACTATCGAACTTGGAGAAGTAGAAATAAAGGCGGCTAAAGTAATTCATAAACCCGACGGGCAAATTATTTATCCCACCGAAACGCAGAAAAATGCATCGCATTCGGGGTATAGCATTCTGCAGAAGTTATCCTTGCCCAATATCCGTGTGGATGAGGTTTCGCAAAGCCTCTCTGCCATCGACGGACGGGGAAGCATCCAGTTGCGCATCAATGGCATTATTGTAGGACGGGAAGAAATGCTGGCGCTTTCTCCCGGAAGCATCAGCCGGATAGACTTTATCGACAATCCCGGGGTGAGATACGGAGAAGGAATCGCATACGTTATTAACATTCTGACCCGCCGGGCGGATAGCGGATATACGGTCGGCATTGATCTGACCCAGGCACTGACTGCTAAGTCGGGCAATGATTTAATTTACGGAAAATGGAACGCCGGGAACAGCGAGCTTTCGTTGAGTTATAATTTCGGATACAAGGACTTTAAGGGAAACCGGACGAATGAAACAGCTCATTACCGGCTTACGGACGGGTCGGTCCGTACCATTGGGCGGAACGACATCGCTTCGCGCAGCCGGAGTTTTAGCAACGGCTTGCAATTGAAATACAACCTTGCCGATTCTGCCGATTATGTGTTTCAGGCTTCACTGAATGCCGGTTTCTCGCATGTCCCCGACAATTATAACCGGAAGCAGATTCTGGAAGGAAACGAGGAATACCTTGCCACGCAATGCGAACGAAACCGTAGCTCCAGTCCGGTCTTGGATTTGTATTTCTTTAAGCAATTGACTTCCCGTCAGTCGCTGACACTGAATGCCGTAGGGACGTATATCGCCACTTCGCTCCGCAGCAGTTACGATGAGGGTGCGCCGTATGCATATCAGGTGGAAGGGAAGACTTATTCCCTGATGAGTGAAGCCGTTTACGAGAACCGGCTCAAGCCTTTTACGTTTACTGCTGGGGCAAACTACATGCAGAAATACACGAAGAATAAGTACACGGGTGATGTAAATTCCGTCAATCCGATGCATAACCGCAGCGTCTACGCTTTTGCCGAGATAAAGGGGAAACTTGGTCCGATAAGGTATGTGGCGGGAGTAGGCGGCAGTTATTTGGATTACCGCCAGCAAGCGCACGATTATCAGTACTGGCTGTTCCGCCCGAAGGCTTCCGTTGCCTACAATCCAGTGCAAGCCGTCCAGCTGAAATATGATTTCCAGATAAGCGAGCATGTTTCGCGGGTGGCGATGATTAGCAATACTTCTATCCGCAACAACAGCATGGAATGGACGCTGGGCAATCCCGATATCCGCCCCAACCGCGAGCAAGCGCATACTTTTCAGATTTCGTACACGCATCCCCGCTTCCAGTCTTTTGTCCAGGCATACGGAAAACGTTGCCACCAGCCGAATATGGCTACGTATATCCGGACCGAAGACAACCGGTTTGTGTACACCCAACTCAATCAAAAAGAAATCGATGTGCTTAACCTGATGCTGTATGCGAATGGTTGGATAGTCCCCGATAAGCTTTCGATAGCGTTATCTGGTACGCTTTTCCGCTGTTTTAACTTCGGCGAAGACTATACGCATTGCAAGACGTTTTATTCGGGTACAGCCAATGTGCAGGCTTACTTAGGCAAACTTACCCTTTCGGCATTCATGGACAGCGGTTTCCGTTTCCTCGAAGGTGAGACCGAAGGATTCAACAGCTCGTTTGTTTCTCTGAACGCATCCTACCGGTACAAGAACCTGAACTTGTCGCTTGTCTGGCAACAACCGTTTAGAAACCGTTACAAGCAATTCCAGTCGGATGTGTACAACCGTTATGTCCGGAAAACGACTGCTCTGCATTGCCGTGACTTGGGCAATTTCGTGAGCCTGAACATTGCATGGAAATTCTCACAGGGAAGGGCATATAAAGATGTCCGGCGGAACATTGAACAGAAAGCGGATAAAGATACCGGCATCTTGAGGTAAAGCAAAATAGAACACAAAGGCACAGAGCATATATTTTTGTAGAATATAAAACTCTGTGCCTCCGTGTCTCTGTGTTCGAAATTAATATTAATGATGGAACAGACGGATACCTGTAAACGCCATCGTGATGCCGTATTTATCGCATGTTTCGATGACATGGTCGTCGCGCACCGAACCTCCTGCCTGGGCGATGTATTCCACGCCGCTCTTGTGTGCACGTTCGATGTTGTCGCCGAAGGGGAAGAAGGCATCCGAGCCTAACGATACGCCTTTCAGCGTGTCCAGCCAGGCACGTTTCTCTTCGCGGGTCAATACTTCGGGCTTTTCGGTAAAGAACTGTTGCCAAACGCCGTCAGCCAATACATCATCGTGATCATCGCTGATGTATACGTCGATGGTGTTGTCGCGGTCGGCACGGCGGATTTTCTCTACCCAAGGCAAGTTCAATACTTTCGGGTGCTGGCGCAGGTACCAGATATCGGCTTTGTTTCCGGCAAGGCGGGTGCAGTGGATGCGGCTCTGCTGGCCGGCGCCGATACCGATGGCTTGTCCGTCCTTCACATAGCACACCGAATTCGATTGGGTATATTTCAGGGTGATAAGCGCAATCATCAGGTCACGCTTTGCCGCGTCGGGCAGGTTCTTGTTCTGTGTCGGGATGTTGGCGAAGAGTTCCTCTCCGTTCAGCTTGATTTCGTTGCGTCCCTGTTCGAAGGTGATGCCGAACACGTCTTTGTGCTCGATGGGAGCCGGACGATATTCCGGGTCAATCTGAATGACGTTGTATGTACCTTTACGTTTCGCTTTCAGGATAGCCAACGCCTCTTCGGTATAGCCCGGAGCGATAACGCCGTCCGAAACTTCACGGTTGATGAAGCGGGCGGTCTCTTCGTCGCACACATCGCTCAGCGCGATAAAGTCGCCGTACGATGACATGCGGTCGGCACCGCGGGCACGCACGTATGCGTTAGCGAGGGGAGACAACGGCAGATCGCCTACGAAGTAAATCTGTTTCATCGTTTCGTCCAGTTCCAGCCCGATGGCGGCACCGGCAGGGCTAACGTGCTTGAATGAGGTAGCGGCAGGCATGCCGGTCGCTTCTTTCAGTTCTTTCACCAACTGCCAGCCGTTCAGCGCATCAAGGAAATTGATGTATCCCGGACGTCCGTTCAGCACTTCCAGCGGCAGTTCTCCTTCTTTCATATAAATACGTGCTGGCTTCTGGTTGGGGTTGCAGCCGTATTTCAGTTCGAGTTCTTTTGCCATAAGCATTTGTTGTTTAAAATGTTTATTTTCGGCAAATATACGAAAAAAAACGTATCCCTGTACCCCGATGTAACATACAGAATAATCTTTGTAACATTAATATAGGAGAAAAGTCATTTGTTTTGTTTACGTTTGCCGGCAGTAAATGATTTTTGAACCTTAACAAGTATATTTCAATTATGAAAGAACAAATGAAAAACAGAATTTTCGGAATGCTTTTCTTGGTGTTATTAGGATTGCCGTTCTTTTCCGTATTGGCTTCAGTTCCGGAAACGCAGGATTTGCTGCAAAGTCCTTGGACGGAGGGGGCTTTCGACACAGGGAAATATCGTAATATTTTTGCTGAAATGGGCTACAGTTCTCAAGAAATTGATGCTCGGGTGCAGTCGGTTTTCGATGAAATCTTTTCACCGGAGAACAAGGTTTATGTTGAACCCGATGACTCTACAGCATATATCTGTGATATAATACATGATGATGTGCGTAGTGAAGGTATGTCATACGGTATGATGATAGCTGTGCAGTTTGAGAAAAAAGACATTTTTGACCGGCTTTGGCGTTGGACCAAGACTTATATGCAGCATAAGGAAGGAGCTTCGGAAGGTTATTTTGCCTGGTGTTGCCGGAAAGACGGGAGTCATATCGATGGAGGGTCGGCTTCGGACGGCGAGCTTTATTTCATTACCTCATTAATTTTTGCTTCGAACCTGTGGGGAAATGATACGGGTATTGATTATCTGGCCGAAGCTCAGCATATACTGGATTGTGCCATGGAAAAAGATGGAACAGATAGTGTTATGCCGCTTATTCATAAAGAACACAAGCTTATTACGTTTGTCCCGAATAAGTTCGGTTATGGTTTTACCGATCCTTCTTACCATTTGCCTGCCTTTTACGAAGTTTGGGCACGTTGGGCTGACGATGGACGTGCTGCATATTGGAAAGAATGTGCCGAACGCAGCCGCCATTTTTTGCATAAGGCAGTTCATCCTGTTACAGGGTTGACTCCTGATTATAGTAACTACGACGGAAGTTTGATGCATAAAGGTTGGATGATAGGCGATGCTTTCCGTTTTGATTCTTGGCGTGTGCCGATGAACATTGCGCTTGATTATTCGTGGTCATGTGCCGACCGGGAATGGCAGCATGCATACGGCAATAAGATTCAGGATTTTCTGTATGGACAGGGGATTGATACGTTTGTCAATCAATATAATGTGGATGGCACAATGTTGCCAGACAGTTTGCAAATGGGAAAACCTTCTCATGCGCCAGGACTTGTGGCTACGGCGGCCGCTGTATCGCTGGTCTGCACACATGCCAAAAGTCGTGAGTTTGTGCAGCGTTTGTGGGATAGTCGTCCTACTCCAGGTTTCAATTATTACTACGATGGATTACTCCGTTTATTCGCTTTTATGCATTTGAGCGGAAAGTATCGGGTGATATTTCCAGTACAGCGGTGATTTATACTATGCGCGGTATGCATTTGTGCATTTGTTGATGTCACAGTTAAAGTGTGCTGTCTCCGTTCCGTTCACCACGCATTACTAAGCTGTACTTTATCATATTCAGATGATTTAAAAGGTTGTTGTTATTATCTTCTTCTCTCAACGCAGATAGCCTCGTCTGGTGTAAGATTAATAATCTTCCGCTTGTAAGATTAATAATCTTGCAGCCTGAAGATTATTAATCTTACAGCGGATGGACTTATATAGCGGCTTTATTCAGAAGAGGTTTGTGTGCATGTCCGACGGGTTATCGGAAAGGAAAAGCTGATGGGTTTGTCCAAAAGGGAGATCTTGGACTCAAAAATCTTTTGGGAGTCAATCTCTTCTATATCGGATTGTTGTTGGGTATTTGTATGAAAATATGTTCCATAATGTAGTTCGGCTTTGTAGAAACTGACCAAAGCCCAGCCTCCTACAAAGGAAGCGGTGGCGATAAGAAGTACTGAAACGATGATAAATTCCATATTGTCGGTTGTTGGTTATGTTTCTTTGTCAATAAACAAGAAGATGCCCTTAATCCTGCTTATACTTCTATTAATGTTTGTTAACGTCGGTTCATGTAATGAAAAACTTTCTATCTTTGCCCATGCAACGGTTCGGGCAAACCACGTCCGATTAAAAGGGAATCAGGTGCAAGTCCTGAACAGTCCCGCTGCTGTAAGTTCCATAGACTGAAGTGTCGCAAACCATTCTTAGCCACTGGGAGGGTATCTTGGGAAGGCGGTTTGTCGATAGGAACAAGTCAGAAGACCTGCCGTGTGCCTTTGCATTTTCACTGCTTTCGAGGAAAAAGCGTGGGAATACGGCAGGATGTGGCTTTTCGGGCTGCCCTCTCTTTATTATTCCCTTTTTCTAATTGCAATCGGTGTTATGCGAAGATGCGCAGGGATAACTTCCTTGTGTGAATAGGTTTATATTTTAACCAAAAGATAACATGAATCAATTAAAGCAATTAGGACAGATGAAAAAATTAGTATGGTTTTGGGCGGCACTGTTGTGTGTGTCGCTTTGGAATTGTAGCGATGACGAGAATCCGGCAAGTGAAGGACAGAAAGAAGAAGTGGTGATTAGTTTCGAGGGTGAATTGAGTGCTTCTGACACTTTCTATCTCGCGTCCAAAGGGGAAGCGGACGGCTATTATCAAAAGACTACGTTCTCCGACCCTCAGGCATTGGTCTCTTTTTCCCATTATTTTAGTGATTGGGGCTTTGGCGGAGGATTCACTTACACCAATGGCACAGATGTAACAACGCCGGGATACACGAATCTGAGTGCCATCATCGGTGCCGGCAAGAATGGAAGTGTTTATCTGACCGGCAATACGAACGAGTACACACCGGCACGCATAACCAATCTGCAACCCGGAAAATACCGCTTCAAAGGAGCGTGGGTGACCAATACAACGTATGATTATTTGGCTATCAAGGATGGGAATGACGGTGGCTCAGGCTTGGTTACAAAGTTCGAAACTGGCGATTCCGAAAAAACTGGCGATTGGTTCAAGCTAACCGCTATCGGTCATACAAGTAATGAAACCGATACGATACATTTCTATTTGGCGGATTTTCGTGATGGGAACAGCAGGATTCTCGATACGTGGCAATGGTTCGACTGGAGCGAACTGGCGGATGCCGACTATATTACGTTTGAAATGTCTTCTTCCGATACCGGTGATTTCGGTATGAATACCCCTTCCTATTTCTGCATGGATGGAATAACGTTGCAGGAAAATTGATTTCCTCCCGAAAATAATCAGCAAGGCTCACTTAGAAGAAGTTTATCTTCGGAAGAGTGGGCCTTTTTGCGTATCTTTGTGCGGTTTGAAACATAAAATTAAGTGTGTATGATAGACGAATTATTGGAGTTCAATCGTTCCTTTGTAGAAAACAAAGGCTATGAACAGTACGTAACCACAAAATATCCTGATAAGAAGATTGCGATAGTGACCTGTATGGATACGCGTTTGGTTGAGTTGATACCTGCTGCCTTAGGCTTGCGCAACGGGGATGTAAAGATGATTAAGAATGCCGGAGGAACGGTGACACATCCCTTTGGAAGTGTGATGCGTAGCTTGTTGGTAGGTATTTACGAACTGGGTGTAGAAGAAATTATGATTATCGGTCATACGGATTGTGGGGCGCAACACATGGATAGTCAGGTCATGTTGCGACATATTAAAGAGCACGGAGTATCCGACCGTGACATTGAGATGATGGAGTATTGCAATGTTGATTTGCACGCTTGGTTGAGCGGGTTTGACGATGTGGAGCAATCGGTACGAGGTAGTGTGCATTTGGTAAAACATCATCCATTAGTGCCTAAAGATGTAGTCGTGCGTGGATTTATTATTGACTCTGTAACTGGTAAATTGACTGAGTTTGAAAATATAGATTAATGCATAACTGAAGGAGAAGATGACAAGTGCAAGATAAATGCATTTAATGCTGCATATATTATTTCGTTGAAGGCTACTTCATTTATTAGAACCTGATACAGCATTACTTAATTCATTCAAGGTACGCACTTATATGTACGGGGGCATGGAAGATATATCCGTTGCCCCGTACATATAGGTGCTTTTTTGTATCCTTGCCTTCGGTTTTCTGTTGTTATATATAATAAGGAGTATTGTTATTCTTACTAAGTTTTCTCTAGGTGTAAATATTTTCCTGTATATCTGTGAATATCAGCATTTTGCATATTTCACATGAAAAAAGTTTCAAAAAAAGTTCTCCAGTTTCTTGCAGTTTCGGTAAAAAGGCGTACCTTTGCACTCGCTTTCCGAAAGGGACGCCACCTGAAAAGGTTGTGTAAGTCCCTGGTGAGCAAGATCTTTGATATGATTTGGATACAGGAAACGCAGTACGAAAAGTGAATGACGTGAAGGTTAGAAAGATGTAACCGGACCTGGACAGGAAAAAAAGCGCCTTGCCTTTCTTTTTTTGGGGAGGCAGGCGATGAAAAGATATTTTACAATGAAGAGTTTGATCCTGGCTCAGGATGAACGCTAGCTACAGGCCTAACACATGCAAGTCGAGGGGCAGCATGGGCTTAGCTTGCTAAGCCTGATGGCGACCGGCGCACGGGTGAGTAACGCGTATCCGACCTTCCGGCGGCCCGGGTCCAGCCTTTCGAAAGAAAGATTAATCCCCGATGGTGTCAGGCAGTTCCATGACAGCCTGACTAAAGAGTTATCGGCCGCCGATGGGGATGCGTTCCATTAGCTTGTTGGCGGGGTAACGGCCCACCAAGGCGACGATGGATAGGGGTTCTGAGAGGAAGGCCCCCCACATTGGGACTGAGACACGGCCCAAACTCCTACGGGAGGCAGCAGTGAGGAATATTGGTCAATGGGCGCGAGCCTGAACCAGCCAAGTAGCGTGGAGGATGACTGCCCTACGGGTTGTAAACTCCTTTTGCAGGGGGATAAAGTGTGCCACGTGTGGCATATTGCAGGTACCCTGCGAATAAGCATCGGCTAACTCCGTGCCAGCAGCCGCGGTAATACGGAGGATGCGAGCGTTATCCGGATTTATTGGGTTTAAAGGGAGCGCAGACGGCCCCTTAAGTCAGCTGTGAAAGTTTGCGGCTCAACCGTAAAATTGCAGTTGAAACTGTGGGGCTTGAGTACGGTCGCGGCATGCGGAATTCGTGGTGTAGCGGTGAAATGCATAGATATCACGAAGAACCCCGATTGCGAAGGCAGCATGCCAGCCCGCCACTGACGTTGAGGCTCGAAGGTGCGGGTATCAAACAGGATTAGATACCCTGGTAGTCCGCACGGTAAACGATGGACACCCGCTGTCGGCGATATACAGTCGGCGGCCAAGCGAAAGCGTTAAGTGTCCCACCTGGGGAGTACGCCGGCAACGGTGAAACTCAAAGGAATTGACGGGGGCCCGCACAAGCGGAGGAACATGTGGTTTAATTCGATGATACGCGAGGAACCTTACCCGGGCTTGAACTGCGCCTGAATGTGCCGGAAACGGTGCAGCCGCAAGGCAGGCGCGGAGGTGCTGCATGGTTGTCGTCAGCTCGTGCCGTGAGGTGTCGGCTTAAGTGCCATAACGAGCGCAACCCCTTCCGGCAGTTGCCATCAGGTGATGCTGGGTACTCTGCCGGTACTGCCATCGTAAGATGCGAGGAAGGTGGGGATGACGTCAAATCAGCACGGCCCTTACGTCCGGGGCTACACACGTGTTACAATGGGGGGTACAGAGGGCTGCCAGCCGGCGACGGCGCGCGAATCCCGAAATCCCCTCCCAGTTCGGACTGGAGCCTGCAACCCGGCTCCACGAAGCTGGATTCGCTAGTAATCGCGCATCAGCCATGGCGCGGTGAATACGTTCCCGGGCCTTGTACACACCGCCCGTCAAGCCATGAAAGCCGGGGGTACCTGAAGTGCGTAACCGCAAGGGGCGCCCTAGGGTAAAACCGGTGATTGGGGCTAAGTCGTAACAAGGTAGCCGTACCGGAAGGTGCGGCTGGAACACCTCCTTTCTGGAGCGTCCGGTCTCATGTTTCTTGCGTGGTTCCTTTCGTTTCCGTTTCCTGTACCTGACATATCCGACTCTATGGGCGTTGAATCGCACAGGGCTTGAAGATGCCAGTCCTATAGCTCAGTTGGTCAGAGCGCCACACTGATAATGTGGAGGTCGGCAGTTCAACTCTGCCTGGGACTACGGTCTTGGGGGATTAGCTCAGCTGGCTAGAGCACCTGCTTTGCAAGCAGGGGGTCAACGGTTCGAATCCGTTATTCTCCACACGAAGGAGATCTGTGACATGATGTGACAAGCAACCAATGAAACAAAGCATAAGCCTCCCGCGGCGTGTTGCCGCGGGAGTGCGCGAAAGTAGAGAAGGGCGCATGGTGGATGCCTAGGCTCCCGGAGGCGATGAAGGACGTGACAAGCTGCGAAAATCCGCGGGGAGGCGCAAGTGGCCTTTGATCCGCGGGTGTCCGAATGGGACAACCCGTCACCTTGAAGGGGTGACATCCGCCGGTGGCGGAGGCCAACGCGGGGAACTGAAACATCTTAGTACCCGCAGGAAAAGAAAATAAC
>NZ_NFIC01000004.1:0-340000 GCF_002161565.1 Bacteroides sp. An51A | reverse complement strand
TCGACCACGTGGACGGCATTGACAAAGCTGTCATTTCTACCCACTGCCACAATGATTTGGGTATGGCTACAGCTAATACCATCAGCGGTGTGCTGAACGGTGCCCGTCAGGTGGAAGTGACCATCGACGGTATCGGAGAACGTGCCGGCAATACAGCGCTCGAAGAAGTGGCAATGATTTTGCGTTGCCACAAGCATCTGAACATTGATACCAACATCAATACCCAGAAGATTTATCCTACCAGCCGTATGGTTTCCAGCCTGATGAACATGCCCGTGCAGCCTAACAAGGCGATTGTGGGGCGGAATGCCTTTGCACACTCTTCGGGTATCCATCAGGACGGTGTGCTGAAGAACGTGCAGACGTACGAAATCATTAACCCGAAAGACGTGGGAATCGATGATAATGCGATTGTACTGACTGCCCGGAGCGGACGTGCGGCATTGAAGCATCGTTTGCATGTGCTGGGTGTGGAAATGAATCAGGAGAAGCTGGACAAGGTGTATGAGGATTTCCTGAAACTTGCCGACAAGAAGAAGGATATTACCGATGACGATATTCTGGTGATTGCAGGTGCCGACCGCAATGTGAATCATCACATCAAGCTGGAATACTTGCAGGTGACCAGTGGTGTCGGCGTGCGTTCGGTGGCAAGCTTGGGCTTGAATATCTCGGGCGAGCATTTCGAGGCTGCCGCTACCGGTAACGGACCGGTAGATGCTGCCATTAAGGCGGTGAAACAGATTATCAAACGTCAGATGACCTTGAAAGAGTTCACCATTCAGGCAATCAGTAAAGGGAGCGACGATGTGGGTAAGGTACACATGCAAGTGGAATACGACGGACAGATGTATTATGGCTTTGGTGCCAATACCGATATCATCGCGGCTTCAGTGGAAGCGTATATCGACTGCATTAATAAATTCAGAAAATAACGGAACGAGATAACATTTGAAACGTATGGCTAATACTTTATTTGATAAGATTTGGGATGCACACGTGGTGCAGAAAGTGGAAGACGGTCCCACGCAATTGTACATCGACCGCCTTTATTGTCACGAAGTGACCAGTCCGCAGGCATTTGCCGGCATGCGGGCGCGGGGATTGAAATGCTTCCGTCCGGAACGGATTTATTGCATGCCCGACCATAATACGCCGACACACGACCAGGACAAACCTATCGAAGACCCGGTTTCGAAGGCGCAAGTGGATGCATTGGCAAAGAATGCCGCTGATTTCGGATTGACTCACTTCGGTATGATGGACAAGCGGAACGGCATTATTCACGTGGTGGGTCCCGAACGGGGACTGACATTGCCAGGCATGACGATTGTCTGCGGCGATTCGCACACTTCTACACACGGTGCGATGGGAGCGGTTGCCTTCGGTATCGGCACTAGCGAGGTGGAAATGGTAATGGCTTCGCAATGTATCTTGCAGGCACGTCCGAAGACCATGCGTATTACCATTGACGGCAAATTGGGAAAAGGAGTGACTGCCAAGGACGTAGCCCTTTATATGATGTCGAAAATGACGACCAGCGGCGCGACCGGTTATTTTGTGGAATATGCCGGCGAGGCTATCCGTAGCCTGACGATGGAGGGACGTCTCACTTTGTGTAACTTATCTATCGAAATGGGTGCCCGTGGCGGTATGATTGCTCCCGATGAAGTGACTTTCGAATACATCAAAGGGCGTGAATATGCACCGAAGGGAGCAGATTGGGACAAGGCTGTGGCGTACTGGAAGACGTTGAAGAGCGATGAAGATGCCGTGTTCGACAAAGAAGTGCGTTACGATGCCGCCGATATTCAGCCGATGATTACTTACGGAACCAATCCCGGTATGGGGATGGCAATCACCGCTCACATTCCTGTTACGGAAGGAATGAGTGACGTAGAGAAGGCGTCTTTCGAAAAGTCCCTGCATTATATGGGCTTCAAGCCGGGAGAACCGTTGCTGGGCAAGAAAGTCGATTACGTGTTCCTCGGCGCTTGCACCAACGGCCGTATCGAAGACTTCCGTGCTTTTGCATCTATCGTGAAGGGGCGTAAGAAAGCGGAGAACATTACTGCTTGGCTTGTGCCGGGTTCGTGGATGGTAGATGCGCAAATCCGTGAAGAGGGGTTGGATAAAGTGCTTGAGGAAGCAGGCTTTGCTATCCGTCAGCCGGGATGTTCGGCTTGTCTGGCGATGAACGATGACAAGATTCCCGCAGGCAAATATGCCGTATCTACCAGCAACCGTAATTTCGAAGGCCGTCAAGGTCCTGGCTCACGCACGTTGTTGGCAAGTCCGCTGACCGCAGCCGCCGCAGCCGTAACGGGAGTGATAACAGATCCACGGAGTCTAATGTGCTAATAAATAATTTGTTAATGTGCTAATGAAGAATGTGTTTAATGCACTAATAATATTCTAATGAAACGGGTGACTGGAAATAGAATTGTGGATTTGAGTTTCGATTTTGCTTTGCAGGTTATTGCATTTTCAGAACGATTAGAATCGGAACGGAAATATGCAATAGCAAATCAATTGTTGCGGTGTGGAACCTCGATAGGAGCCAACGTATCCGAAGCACAAAATAGTGAAAGTAAAATTGATTTTATCCATAAGTTGAAAATTGCCGCTAAAGAAGCCGAAGAAACAAAATATTGGTTGTTGCTTTGCAAATACGCAGACAGTTATCCTTTTGAGGAAAGTTTATTAGTGCAGATTCACGAGATTCAAAAGTTGCTAACAAGTATAATCACAACAAGTAAAAAGACTGTGGAGATAAACAATAAAGACAAGTAATTTAGCCTATTATTAATTGGCTCATTATTAATTAGCACATTGTTTATTTCCACATTGTCACATTAAATTATTATGAAACAGAAATTTGATATAATTACCAGCACTTGTGTGCCTTTACCGCTCGAAAATGTAGATACCGACCAGATTATACCGGCACGTTTCCTGAAGGCCACTACACGCGATGAAAAATTCTTTGGTGATAACCTGTTCCGCGATTGGAGATACAATCCGGACGGTTCGCTGAACAAAGACTTTGTATTGAACAATCCGACATATAGCGGGCAAATCCTGGTGGCAGGCAAGAACTTCGGAAGTGGTTCCAGCCGTGAGCATGCGGCGTGGGCGATTGCCGGTTACGGCTTCCGTGTAGTAGTATCCAGTTTCTTTGCCGATATCCACAAGAATAACGAATTGAATAATTTCGTGCTTCCGGTGGTGGTAAGCGAAGGGTTCCTGAAAGAACTGTTCGACTCTATCTTTGCCGACCCGAAGACGGAAGTAGAAGTAAACCTTCCTGCCCAGACCATTACCAACAAGGCGACAGGCAAGTCGGAAACCTTCGAAATCAATGCCTATAAGAAGCATTGTCTGATGAACGGGCTGGACGACATCGATTTCCTTGTAGAAAACAAGGATAAAATCGAGGCTTACGAGGAAGAACACAGATAACACGTTATATTTTTCACCACAGATTACGCAGATTTTTTCTGTTTATAATTAATATTGATAAAGATTAATGAATATCCTCATAGATAAAAGGAGTTAGAAGGGAGTTATGCCTTCGGCAGGAGTTAAATGCCAATAGCACAGAAGTATTGGCTTCTTAACTCCTTGCCGGCTAAATGCGGACATTTATAAAAGATTAAATCTGTGTAATCTGAGGTGAGTAAAAAAAGTTTTATGGAAAATCATCCGAGAATAGAAATCATGGACACCACGCTCCGCGATGGCGAGCAGACCAATGGCGTGTCGTTCGTGCCCCATGAGAAATTAATGATTGCCCGCTTACTGCTTGAAGACTTGAAAGTCGATCGTGTGGAAGTAGCTTCGGCACGGGTGTCTGAAGGGGAATTCAATGCGGTAAGGATGATATGCGACTGGGCGGCGCGGCGGAACATGCTTCCGCGGGTCGAAGTGTTGGGTTTTGTCGACGGCCACGTGTCGGTCGACTGGATTCACGATGCTGGATGCAGGGTCATTAACTTGCTTACGAAAGGCTCGGAGAAGCATTGCACGTACCAGCTGAAGAAGACTCTTGACGAGCATATCGAGGACATACGGGCGGTGGTATCGTATGCGCACGAACGGGATTTGGATGTCAACGTGTACTTGGAGGACTGGAGCAATGGCATGAAAGATTCGCCTGCTTATGTCTTTGGGCTGGTCGACGGCTTAAAGGATTGCGGTATCCGTCGGTTCATGTTGCCCGATACGTTGGGCATTCTCAATCCGCTGCAGGTCATTGAGTATATGCGGAAGATGAAGAAACGTTATCCCGACCTGCACTTCGATTTTCATGCGCACAACGATTACGACCTTGCCGTGAGCAACGTGCTGGCGGCTGTGCTGAGTGGGGTGAAAGGACTTCATACCACCATCAACGGTTTGGGCGAACGGGCGGGCAATGCTCCCCTTGCCAGTGTGCAGGCGATTTTGAAAGATCATTTCCATGCCGTGACCAATATCGATGAAAGCCGTCTGAACGATGTGAGTCGGGTGGTCGAGTCGTATTCGGGCATGAGCATTCCCGCCAACAAGCCGATAGTGGGCGAAAGTGTTTTCACGCAGGTAGCGGGCGTGCATGCCGATGGAGATAATAAGAATAACCTGTATTGCAACGATTTGCTTCCCGAACGTTTCGGCAGGGTACGTGAGTATGCTTTGGGAAAGACTTCGGGCAAGGCGAATATTCGCAAGAATCTGGAAAGCCTGGGCTTGGAACTGGACGAAGATTCGATGCGGAAGGTGACCGAACGTATCATCGAATTGGGCGACCGGAAAGAACTGGTGACACAGGAAGATTTGCCCTATATCATCAGTGATGTGCTGAAACACGACGGAGCGCAAAATAAGGTGAAACTGTTGAGCTATTTCGTCACCCTTGCTCAAGGATTGAAGCCGATGGCTACGCTCAGCATCGAAATCAACGGCAAGGTGTATCAGGAAAGTTCATCGGGCGACGGCCAGTATGATGCTTTCGTGCGTGCCTTGCGTAAGATATATAAAGGTACGTTGCAGCGCAAGTTTCCGATGCTGACCAATTATGCCGTGACCATTCCTCCCGGCGGACGTACCGATGCCTTTGTGCAGACCGTCATCACGTGGAATTACGAGGACCGTGAGTTCCGTACCCGCGGTTTGGATGCCGACCAGACGGAAGCGGCAATCAAAGCGACCATTAAAATGTTGAATATAATTGAAGAATAACAATCAGTTGACAAGGTACCAGGTACTAGTTGACTAGGTCTTGAATAGTTTTGTAAATGCTATATTAAACCTGGTCACCTGGTACCTAGTTTCCTGGTTACCTAAAAAAGAAGACCTATGGAATTTAAAATTGCAGTATTAGCCGGTGACGGCATCGGTCCTGAAATCTCTGTTCAGGGTGTCGACGTCATGACGGCTGTTTGTGAGAAGTTTGGACATAAAGTAAGTTACGAATACGCTATCTGCGGTGCAGATGCCATTGATAAGGTGGGCGACCCGTTCCCGGAAGAAACCTATCAGGTATGCAAGGATGCCGATGCCGTATTGTTCTCGGCGGTGGGCGACCCCAAGTTCGATAATGACCCTACGGCAAAGGTACGTCCCGAGCAGGGCTTGCTTGCCATGCGCAAGAAGCTGGGACTGTTTGCCAATATCCGTCCGGTGCAGACCTTCAAATGTTTGTTGCACAAGTCTCCTTTGCGTGCCGAACTGGTGGACGGTGCCGATTTCCTTTGCATTCGCGAGCTGACCGGAGGCATGTATTTCGGCGAGAAATACCAGGACAACGATAAGGCGTATGACACCAATTATTATACCCGTCCCGAAATCGAACGTATCCTGAAGGTAGGTTTTGAGTATGCTATGAAGCGCCGCAAGCACCTGACGGTAGTCGATAAGGCGAATGTGCTTGCATCGTCACGCTTGTGGCGTCAGATAGCCCAGGAGATGGCTCCTCAATACCCCGAAGTAACCACCGACTATATGTATGTCGACAATGCGGCAATGCGCATGATTCAGGAACCGAAGTTCTTCGATGTCATGGTGACCGAGAATACGTTCGGCGATATCCTGACCGATGAAGGCTCTTGCATCAGCGGCTCGATGGGGTTGCTTCCTTCGGCTTCTACGGGCGAAAGCACGCCGGTGTTCGAACCCATTCACGGTTCGTGGCCGCAGGCTAAGGGGTTGAACATCGCCAATCCGTTGGCGCAAATCCTTTCCGTAGCCATGTTGTTCGAATACTTCGATTGTAAGGAAGAGGGTGCCCTGATACGCCGTGCCGTAGACGCTTCGCTGGATGCTTGCGTGCGTACGCCCGAAATCCAGGCAGAAGGCGGTGCCAAGTACGGGACCAAAGAAGTTGGCGCATGGATTGTGAATTATATTAAAGAAGCTTGATTTTTTCACCACAGATTACACAGATTTTTTCAGTTAATAATTTTAAAGATTAAATCTGTGTAATCTGTGGTGAAAGTAAACATTTGTTTTATGCGAAGACTGATTATCATAGCGTGTGTCTGCCTGTGCTCGTTCGGACTGTATGCCCAAAACTATAACGAGCTGGTGGAAGAAGCGATGGCTTGTGCACAGAAGGACAGTTTGGTGCGTGCCGAACAGCTTTTCCGCGAAGCCTTGAAGCTCGACCCCAAGAATGCCCGCAATGCCTTGCTTTTTTCCAACCTCGGCACGGTCTTGAAGCGTCAGGGAAAGGCGGACGAAGCCATCGAAGCCTATACCATGGCGTTGAATATCACGCCATACGCTACGGCTATCCTTCTGAACCGTGCGGCATTGTATCTGGATAAAGGTTTGCTCGAAAAAGCATACATCGACTATTGCAACGTCATCGACCTTATTCCCGAAGAGAAAGAAGCACGCCTGTTCCGCGCCTATATCTACATGCAGCGTCATCAGTATAAGGAGGCGCGTATCGACTATAATGTCTTATTGGGCAAGGATGCGAAAAACAAGCCTGCCCGTATCGGGCTTGCCATGCTTGACCAGAAGGAAGGAAAGTTCATTGCAGCCCGTGACCGCCTGAATCTGTTGGTGGAAGAATATCCGCAGGATGCATCACTCTTGAAAATGCGTGCCAATGTGGAACTGGAGCAGGAATTTACCGATATGGCCTTGCTGGATCTTGAGGCTGCGGCAAAGCTTGACCCGAATGACGCTGACGTATATGTGATGATGGGCGACATTTATGTCCGCCAAAAGAAGAAACACCAGGCACGTCAGGCCTACGAGCAAGCTATTAAATTGGGTATATCAGCTCTTCAATTGGAAGAAAAGCTGAAAGAGGTCAGATGAACCCATATCTGGCTCTTAAGACATAAAAAACGAAAGGAGAGACTGGGATAACCCAATCTCTCCTTATGAGCGGCAAACGAGACTCGAACTCGCGACCCCGACCTTGGCAAGGTCGTGCTCTACCAACTGAGCTATTGCCGCAATGAAACCCAAAATAACTAACGTGAGCGGAAAACGAGACTCGAACTCGCGACCCCAACCTTGGCAAGGTTGTGCTCTACCAACTGAGCTATTTCCGCAATGATGTGCCCAGAACAGGACTCGAACCTGCATGCCTCTCGACACACGCACCTGAAACGTG
Organism: Bacteroides sp. An51A; assembly: GCF_002161565.1. NCBI lineage: Bacteria > Pseudomonadati > Bacteroidota > Bacteroidia > Bacteroidales > Bacteroidaceae > Bacteroides > Bacteroides sp. An51A. The sequence goes on along the minus strand of NZ_NFIC01000004.1, from coordinate 332,388 downwards.
CGCGTCTACCATTCCGCCACCTGGGCATCATTACTGTGGAGCGGAAAACGAGACTCGAACTCGCGACCCCAACCTTGGCAAGGTTGTGCTCTACCAACTGAGCTATTTCCGCAACAACGCGTGAAGAGAAGGAGACTCGAACTCCCACGACATAATGTCACTACCCCCTCAAAGTAGCGCGTCTACCAATTCCGCCATCTCTCCGATAAACAAACTTAAAAAGAACGTGCCCAGAACAGGACTCGAACCTGCATGCCTCTCGACACACGCACCTGAAACGTGCGCGTCTACCATTCCGCCACCTGGGCATCATTACTGTGGAGCGGAAAACGAGACTCGAACTCGCGACCCCAACCTTGGCAAGGTTGTGCTCTACCAACTGAGCTATTTCCGCAACAATCGTTGTTTTGTTTTGCGGTTGCAAAGGTAATGCTTTTTCTCAAATCAGCAAACAAACTGCTTGTTTTTTTGCGAAAAAATGTTTCTTACCGGAACTTAAAGCAGGAAAACGGAGCGGCAAGCTACCTTTTTCCTGCTTCAGAAATCAGACTTTTACACGGATGTATGTAGAGCCTGTTTAAATTTTTCTATAAAGAGAATCCTAACGGCTCCCCAGATACAGGAAGAACATGCCGAGAAGCACCAGTGCGAGATCGACCGCCTTGCTCCGCAGGTTCTTTTCGCGGAACACCATGGCACCGAAGAGGAACGATACCACCACGCTTCCCCGCCGCACCATCGACACGATGGAAATCATCGAGTCGTCCATTCCTAAGGCATAGAAATATACGAAGTCTGCCGCCGAGAGGAAGAGGGAAATCAGCGGGATGCACCAGTCCCAGTGGAAAGGGGTAGTGGTCTTGCGCTTCGGAAGCCACAGGAACATCAGCACCGCCCCCATCATGAAAAGCTGGTAGATGTTATACCAAGCCTGCACCACCATGTTGTTGAATATTCCCATCAGGTATTTGTCGTACAGGCCGCTGATAGCTCCCAGCAAGGCGGCAAGCACCACGAACCACACCCAGCGGTTATGTTCGAAGCTGATGCCTTCTTTCTTGCCCGAGCGGCTTAGCATGAAAAACGATACCACCGCCAGCAGCACACCAATCCACTGGTACAGGTTTAGCCGCTCGCCGAAGATGAGCAATGCGCCCACCAGGGTCATTACAGGGCGTGTGGCGTTAATCGGCCCTACGATGGTAAGAGGCAGGTGCTTCATTCCGAAATAGCCGAAGGTCCACGACGAGAGCACAATTACCGATTTCAGCACAATGTATTTGTGCACTTCCCAGCCTCCCGTTTCGGGTACGAAAAATATCGTGTCCTGCAATGCCGACGGACAGAACCGGGACACAAGGATGAAGGGGATGAAGATGAGGCTGGAGAACAGCGTGTTCAGCGCCAGTACGGGGAGCACCGCATTCCCGTTCAACGATTTCTTTTTGAACACGTCATAAAAGCCCAGCAATGCCGCCGAGCAGAATGCTAATAATAACCACATGTCGTTTCGTTTAGTTTCTAAATCGGGTGCAAAGGTACGAAAAACAATTGGTTAATTAATGCATGGAGATACATAAGAAACTATTTTGAGAAGCTGTTTTGAATTTATCGTGCGATGATTTGGGATGAGTTTTTGAGGCATTTTCGCTTCTGTGATGAGGAAGATAGCGGGCTATCTGACGAAGAACAGGAGCGAAAAGGACCAAAAAATCGCCCAAAGCACACACGAAAAACGGGATACATCAAGCTAAGAAAAACTTTTTGGAGAAATTCAAAACAGCTTCTGAATTTATCGTGTGCTGATTTTGTAGAATTTCAAAACAGTTTACTTTATTGAAAAATTAAAGCCCGTCATCCTGCCCCTTACGCTTCACATACACCCGGTGAGGAGCACGCCCCTTGATGTCGATAAGGTGCGCTTTCACCCATTTGTCCAGGTCCTGCCAAGCTTTGTATTTCAGCAGCCCCGTCAAAGTGCCATATTCCGCACGAGTGATATAGTCGTGGCTCTCCAGATACGATTGAAGCAAGGCGAGCCGCTCTTCCTCCGTATACGTGTACGAACTTTGCCGGAATTTCTTCCCCGAAGGGGCACGCAGTACCTTTCCGTCGCATTGCTTCGAGAACTGTTTCGATACGGTCACCTTCACCTTATCAAAACGGATGGATTGGGCGTGTATATCCCCTTTATCGTACACTTCCGCATCTGCCTTGAGCGAGGCAGAAACCGTGCCGATGTTCCCTATCTGCACGCGGTACCCCTCCGAAAGGAGCTGCTTGGTCCAGTTTTCTATTTCTTCCATCACGGCAAGGATATTTCCTTTGGTCAATCCGGAATGGGAGGCAATCTTTTCTGTAAGTTCATCAAAAGAAACAGTCTTGTAAGGACGCAGTTTAGGATAAAGGTGCGATCCGCTTTCATTGTTTCCTTTTGGCGGTACAGGCAAGAAATCATAAAGGGCACTCATGGCAATGTGTTTTTAAAAGGTTAATAATCGGTTTTCAGTTGTCTCCATTTTACGGTTTCCATATCGAAACCGTACGTTCTTGATATGGAAACCATACGTTCTCCAATTGGAAACCGTACGTTCTTGATATCAAAACCGTAAAAGGAAGCTATCTGCAAAGATAATATAGCCCAGAAGCGAAGTCAAGTGTTTGGGGGATTTATTTGAAAAAGATTCGGATATAAATTCTTAACCCATCAAATATAAAAGAATATCGTTTGATTTGTTCGTAAGGATTGCTTACTTTTGTGGCAGTGAGCAGGCAGAAGCGTCTGCGGCTCACTATTTTGTGGGAAAAATATTTGTGAGAAGCGTCATGCTTCATTCTTCATTCTTGTTCTTGAAACCCTAGGAAACTTTCAAGAGTTACACAGGAATGGACGTTGGCGGTTCCCACGCTGTATAGCGTGGGGCTGCTGTCTATTCACCATTGTGTGTTGGGTTTTCCTAGGACCTTCAGAGATGTGGAAATGGCACACAGTTCCATGCTTGAGCCGGATTATATTCTATATCTTTCTGATTATCAAATTTTATACATGACAATTTCTATAATTTGATACTACAAAGTTCCCGAATAAATAGTTCGTATCATTATATTACCAGCAATGTGAAAAAAGCTCGGAGTGCATATGTCTTTGCTGAAAAATAGCTGTCGCATGATATAACTTAGCAGAAAGTTATTAGATATTCAAGAAGCAAGTTATCGTGAATCATCATAGCCAGCCGAAATTTTATTTCGACAAAAAGAGCCTCTCACCAACACATATTGAGCCGCAGAAAAACATTATTCTGCGGCTTTTCGTTTAACTTTGCCTCCGAAAAAAGAAACATAACTTGTTAAAGCGATATAGCAATGAAACAGATTGATTTTAACGACGGGAACATGGTATTCCCATTAGGAATCGAACTGTTGATTCAAAAAGCTGAATATCTTTGATTTATCTTTCTGTAAGTAGCGTAATCTCCCACTATTGCTCCACCGGATTGTTGCAGCGTTCTGCGCCAAGTTGCGTGGAGGTTTCCTGCTGTAAGGATAAGCTTTTATCCTCAAAGTCGTGCAAATCATCGTAGGTATTTTCTCCCTTGATTCTTTCAAGCTCGTCTTGAAAGCGTTGCCATGCCATCAAATCCTTGTGCCTGCTTTCAAATTCTTCCAAATCGTCCATAATCCTCCTTTATTCTATAATTTGCCAATATCCTTGCTTCCTGCCTCCTATACGTTTCAGCAAGCCAAGCTCTTGAAGGCGGGAAAGATTATATTTTACACCATCCTCTGTAATATTAGAAAGGCCTTCGCTTATCTCTTTTCGGGTCGCTTCCGGATGTCCTTTTAAGAATGAGAGTATAGCTTGCTGTTGTTCCGTCAGATTTTGTATGGCCTTTTGGGTAGTCTTTTGGGTAGTCTTTTGGGTAGTTTTCTGGTCGCTTTGGGTAGTAGCTCTTTCTGGGTACTCGAACTTAAATGTAGTCCAAATACCCGAAGCATCATAGCGGAACTCCGGCGTGGAGAAACCGTCATTCTTACAAGCCGTGATGATACGCTCAATGCCGCGTCCCCATGCCTCAATCTCACCGGCACGAAAGAAGGTATTGGCAATATCCGGGTTGTAAGGCATACTCCGATGAGAAGACAATAATGTTTCCACAGTCCACCCTTCAGGCAACATCCCACCGTTTATTATCTCCAACTTATTTTCATACACGCGGATTTGAATGGGAGAAGGTTCTGCATAGTCTTTGTTGATGCAAGCATTTAATAATGCCTCACGCAGAGCCTCACGGGGCATAGGCAATGTTTCTATCCGTTGGATGCCCTCGTAAGTAATGATGGCTTTCATATATTTGGTACACAGCAAGTCCATCAGCTTCACAATTTGTTGGAACAGGTTACCATGCACTTCATTCTGATATACCAAATCCATACCTTCACGGAAGAAGCCGACCTTTACAAATGCTCCAGTCACATATTGTTCCGGGTCAGGATGGAACAACAAAGCGGCAGCACGTTTCAGATAACTGCCCTCATAAAGCCGAAGCTTCTCCAATAATCCGTGATTGTCGTCCATTAAGTCCGCTTCCTCCATGCGTCCGCTCCGTTTGGCATACTTGCGGAATAAATCGAATGTGGCGTTATCCAAGTCTTCCGCTTTCAGATAAGGTACTGGCACACCATCCCATGTTTTACCCTGCTTGCGGAGCATAAAACGATCGAGTGCAGCCCCTTTCAGTTCTTGATTGGTAGCCCCACTCCGCTGGTAATACTTTCCACGGAAACTAACGGGATAAGGATAAGCCTCCGTTACAATCTCCAGATATTGCTTTTCGTCCTTTTCCCTCAAATTGACTTCTACCAAGATACCCATCATATCGCGCACCTTGTTCGGAATATCCTCCATCAGCTTCTTGGCATCCTGCACACCGCACACTTCGCCATTGTCCTTTATACCCACATAAAGGATACCGCCTTGTGCATTGGCAAAACCGCATATCCATTTCTGGTATTCGTCGCGCCAAGATTCTTTGAACTCTATGTTTTGAGATTCGGTGACCATATCGTTTTATTTTAAGCGAACCACCTTGCCTAAAGCGCTTTCTTTTAGTGTAGCATTAGGAGCATATTTATCAATCAACGCCTGAATAATAAGCCTTTGTGATTCTGTCGCGGATGGACTTAGTGTAATCTCTAAATTATCAAAAACATCATCCTTTAACTTCATATCATAATAATGGAATGGCAATGATTTATTTCCTAAAAGACTTTGCACTACAATAGATGAAATTTCAGGGTTTACTCCTTCTAACAAGGGATTCATAGGAAGAGAATAGAGGACAAATCTAACTTCGTCTTGAAATTCCCATCGTTTATTCTTATAATAGCCAAAAGGTTTCATGTCCACATGCATATTGCCACGATTCCCTTGAACATTTGTTATTTGAATAGCATCCTTAGTGAATACATAGATGTCATCCACGTATTTTACATGTCTATAAAATAAATCGTTTTTATAATCTAACATGGGAAAGAAAAAGAAATTTGGATTTACCATGTCCTGAGGTGGAATTTTAGATATTATAGCTCCTTGAGATTTTAAGTTTCCAAAATTTAAATTAGAAACGAAGTATTCTTTAAACATCTCTTGTTCAAGAGAAATTCGTATTCCTCCGCTATCACCACCATACATTTTCCACAAGGGAATGCTTTCTTCTGTTGTTTCAGTCCAACAGGAGACAAAAACATATTTACAGAATTTTACTCCTAAAGATTCCGCATTACCTTCTTCTAAATCATCCACTTTGTCCAAGCGGTTGAAACGAATTGTTTTATTTTTAAGTATAAGTGCGAGTGATTCTATATTTGTATAATGGTATATTCTCATATTAGTACATATTTATTTTCCTCCTTTAATCCTATTACAATTCTTACAAAGCATTTGGCAATTCTCCGCCACCGTCGTACCGCCTTCTTTCCACGGCGTGATGTGGTCGGCCTCCATTTCCTCCAATTCGAAATGCTTGCCACAATGAACGCAAATACCTTGTTGACGCTCGTAAGCTTCGCGCTTCTGCTTTTTGTCGAAAGTTCGGAAACTGAGGTCGCGCAGGTCACCGCTTAATACATAACGGTAGATACCTGACTTCTTCATGATTTCATCATCCTCCATCAAGTCGTGTATCTGCTTTTCGAGGGCTGCCGTATCATACACGTTTTCGCCAAATCCATCATACATGGCTCCCCAATCCAGCCCCTTCATTTCACGGCGATATTTGGTAAACGTAGAACGTACCCATGTAATGATAGATACAAAGTAAGCCCATAGCTTATTGGCATTCGGGTCAAACTGATGCAGTGCCATGTATTTGTCCACGCTTTCTACACCGTCATGACGAGCCGCCCATTTCAAGATAGTAGCCAAATACGCCTGCTCTATGGCATTACCGCTCAAAAAATCGGCTCCCATCTTATAAGCTGGACATCCGTTCTTTGAGAAATGCCTGCGTGCATCTGTCACGAAAGGTCCGGCATAGACGGCGTTCAACAGTTCTTGGTCGAGAAGTTTCTCTCCTGCAATGTTGATAACTCGGAACCAATCGAGTTTTTCCTTGTCTGTTCCCTCGCAAAAATACACAGTCAGTTCGTAGTTGAGAAACTTGGCTTTCTCTTCCTCTGTAAGTGTGGAAAAATAGAGTGTACCCCGTTCAGGGTCAACGATATGAAAGTCGTGGGTGTAGAATCCGCATATCGAGAGGGTGCGCTGTTGCCCGTCAATCATTTCAAAATTGCCATTCTCATCTACGCTCCAATACATGATGTTGAGCGGAAAGCTTTTGAGAATGGTTTCCACAACGGCTTGTTGTTGCTTCTCATCATAACGAAATTCACGCTGATAAGGAGGGCGTATGTCTAACTTACCATGATAACCTTTTACTCCGGCATCGGGGTCGTTGATATATCCGTCAATCAAATCACAAATTTTTATGGACTTCAATTCTATTTGCATATCTTACTCCTTTCCTTTTTTTGAAGTTTTCTTCGTGCTTTGCTTCTTGGTCAATGATTTTTCCTCAGACTTCAATCGCCGTTCCACCTTCTTTACATCCTCTCCCGGTGGCAATTGCTCAGGGACTATTCCACGTTGCAGCAGCATATTTCTTACGGCGGCATTGTTATCCACGTGTTCACGAGTGATTTGTTCTTGTCCGTGCAAATCTTTCTGCTGTACATTTACCGAAGTCATTTCCGCAGCGAAATCCTTAGCCTTGATACTGATTGTCGGAAGGAAGTCTGCCAAAGGTCGATTGTCTGGAGCTCCTAACTTGCGTTTTAGCAATGCCGTATCCAAATGAAATAAAGCCTTGTCGCCTTTCGAACGGATGATTCCGAATCCTTTGTTATCCACTCCGCGCTCATAAAGGATGCCCGATAAACGGCTTTCCGTTTCTACAAGTTTATTACGAGCCACGACACGCTCATACTCCAATATCCTCTGCTGCACAAGTTCAGCCCGTCGTGTCTGTACCGCAAAATAGTTTTGTGCAAAGGCGACTTGAGGCTTGCGCGGGTCTCCATTTTGTGCTATAAGATAGCAGGCATAGCGTGTCAGCATATAGTCATTTACCTCACGCTGAGCGCCTGAACCAAGTGTGACCATTTTCCCCACGTGGAGAAAATGGTCGTCTGAATTTTCTCCTGCATTCAAGCACGCTTCCTTGGCTTTTTCTATCACATTATTAAATTTTTCCCATTTCGCATACCCCAATAAGGTAGAGAGTTCTCTTGCACTCCAGCATTCCACACCCTTATATTCGTTTGCGATGGATTCAAACTGACGGAACAATTCTATGATTTCTTCGGCTTTCATTACTTCTTGATTTTACGGATTATAATTCTTGTGAATGGCTTTTGAGGATAGCCATTGACCATATAAAACAGTTGACCATCCCGTAAACTTTTGTTTAACTCTTTAAGTTTTCTGTCAAAAGGAGCAAGCCCTAGTTCTTTACCAGAATCACCTTCTGCAATTCCGATGATTTCAAACTGTTCGGGATTGTACTTATCCATAAATGTAATAGGAACCCCCATCAGTCCATCGTAGTCGCAAGGAATATCAGCAGTTTTTGATACGTCGATTGCGTTATAATTTGCATACGTAGGATATTCCTCAGGTGTATAGTGCTTATAAAGAATAATATCTTCATGCCGCTTCTTTATTTCCAAATTGGTGAACCAAGTAACGCCAGAAACTCGAATCATGCCTTCACGATGGTCGCCAGCGGTTGCCTTGTCCTCATAATGTGAGATGAAATGCCCGGCTCCGCCCTTAAAGCCATATCCTAACCATAATTTGTTTTCTTTTATAAGAGGAAATATTTCTTTGTATTTAATAGCATTCTGATGCCCTATAATCAAGAACTTCTTTTCATACGTCATCAATTGCGCCACGTATTCTCGAAACAAGGAAAACGGTGGATTGGTTACCACAATATCCGCTTCTTTGAGCAGTTCGATGCATTCCTTGCTGCGGAAATCCCCGTCACCTTTCAACGGTTTTACGCCTATCTCTTCGGCATTGGGTATATGGTCGCCGTTCTTGTCGCCTTCGTAAACTAAATAAACGGCTTGCTCGCTCTTGTTCTGGCTAAACAAGTCAATGTTCTGATTTTTATAACAAGTGGTAATCAGTTTCTTCAATCCAAGGAACTCAAAGTTATAAGCAAAATAGGTGAAGAAATTGCTCACACGTGGGTCATCGCAATTACACAATACAGTTTTACCGCGAAAATGTTCCCGGTAATGCCGCAACTCGTTGTTAATATCTTCCAATTGCGTATAAAATTCGTCTTTCTTGGCTTCTTTTGCCTTGTTCAGATTCTTATTAGCCATATCATTTAATCGAATTTTCCCTTGTTAATCAAATCCTTTGCATTCACTTCCAGAATTTCCGCTATCTTCATCAGCATTTCCAATGAAGGCTGGGTAGCATTGGAACACCAGCGCGAAATAGTAGCCTCGTTCTTTCCTAACTGTTCAGCCAACCATTTCCCGGTTTTCCCCTGTTCTACCAATACTATTTTTAGTCTGTTTATTTTTTCTGTTCCCATATTAAAACGTATTGCATATGTGCAATAATAATTGATTGTATCTGCAAAGATAATGATTACTCATCAAAATCATTCAAGCTTTGACAAGAAAATGTGTTTATAATTGAAGTTTTTGAGTATTGCGAACCGGAACAATCCAAAGGTCTAAAAGGAAACCAAAGCATGTTTGACAAATTGTTCAAACCGATACTAAATGATGAGGTTATTAGTGATTTGGAAAAGCTGTATGATATGTAAATAAAGCACTGCGACATGGTCAAGACATTAAAGGAACAGCAACGCTTTATCATAGAAGGCTGAATAATATTTAAAAAGGTATTTAGATATTTATCATCTCATTGATAAAACATTGGCTTCCAATTATATTTTGTATCTTCGCGAGATGCTCAGTTATTATGGAAACGGATAAAATAACTCGTGAAGAGATACATGTTAAGTTCCGGGTAGCGAAGGAAAAGATAACCACCGATTCTGGCAAACAAATAGAAGCAACCGCTCCGGTAATCATTTCCGCCAGCCGCTCTACGGATATACCTGCCTTTTATGCCAAATGGTTCTTTAACCGCTTGGCTAAAGGGTATTGTGTATGGTATAATCCGTTTAACCGGAAGCCGATGTATGTGTCTTTCAAGCATTGTAAAGTAGTGGTGTTCTGGACGAAGAATCCGGAACCTATCTTACCTTATTTATATCAGTTGGATGAACGAGGGATTCATTACTATTTTCAGGTGACGTTGAACGACTATGTACGCGAAGGTTTCGAACCGAATGTGCCCAGTGTGGAGAAACGGATTGAAACGTTCTGCAAATTGTCGGAGCAGATTGGACATGAACGGGTGATATGGCGGTTTGACCCGTTGGTTATCACGCCTGACATAACCCCACGCATATTGCTGAACCGGATATGGAAGATAGGCAATCGGTTGAAAGGGTACACGGACAAGCTGGTATTCAGCTTTGTGGATGTAAAAGCGTATCGGAAAGTGCAGAGCAATCTGATAAAGGAAATGCATTGCTTTACGAAAGAGAATGTAGAAACCGCAGAACTGAATGAGGTGCAACGGTTGGAAATAGTGGAAGGTCTGGCGAAGTTACGCGATGTATGGAAAGCCGAAGGCTGGAACCTGACGCTTGCCACGTGTGCCGAAGAAGCTAATTTGGAGAAGTATGACATTGATCATAACCGTTGCATAGACGGGGAGTTAATGGAACGTGTGTTCGGCGAAGATAAGGAGTTGGTTTACTATCTGCATACCGGCAAGTTGCCCGAACCGGATTTATTCGGAGAGATTCCTCCTATTCCTATTGAACGGAAAAATCTGAAAGACAAGGGGCAACGTAAAATATGCGGATGCATGGTGAGCAAAGACATCGGGATGTATGATACGTGCCGTCATTTTTGTGTATATTGCTATGCCAACACAAGCCGTGAATGTGTGTTGCGAAATAAAGCAAGGCATTCGGACAATAATGAAAGCTTGATAAAATAAAAACGGAGTAACTGAAAATCAACTTTTTCATTAAAGTTGTTGAAATCCAGCTACTTGACCTGTTGCGTTATGCTAAACCTTACCAATGAACTCGTTTGTTTTCAACGGGTTAGTTATAAATTTAACGATACGAGTCTGTGGTAAGAAAAACTTTCAGAAAGGTTTGCGGAACGTACATCCGTTTTTCCATTCCGAACAGCCGTATGCGGTTTTCCCTTTCAGTATTGTACCTTTTCCACATAAGGGGCATTTTGTTCCTACGATAGCATCTTCTTGCGGTAGTGTATCGGTGGCGGTATTGGGAGAAGAAACAACTTTCTTGCTTCGTTTGGTGGAAGTTGTTTTCTTCTTTTTGGGCATGTCTTTGGTAACGGTTTTGTGTATAGGTTCTTCTGCTGTTATGGTGATGCGTCGGTTTGTATTGTCACTTAACACGCTGTTGACTATTTCACTAACCATTTGTTTTAATTCGTTCAAGAACTGTTTGGCATCATAGCTGCGCCGTTCTATTTCACGCAGTTTCTTTTCCCAAATGCCGGTCAGTTCGGCAGATTTCAGTAATTCTTCGTGTATTAGTCCGATTAATTCTACACCTGTGGGAGTAGCTGTCAGGCTTTTGCGTTCCTTGCGGATGTAATGCCGTTTGAATAATGTTTCGATGATGGCTGCACGGGTGGAAGGACGTCCTATTCCGTTCTCTTTCAGGGCGTCGCGCAACTCTTCGTTATCCACTAACTTGCCTGCTGTTTCCATAGCCCGCAGCAAGGTGGCTTCGGTATAGGGTTTGGGCGGTTGTGTCCATTTTTCATTCAGCATAGGTGTATGTGGTCCGCTTTCTCCTTTGGTGAAAGCAGGCAATACGCTTTCTTCTTCCCCTTCTTTCGTATCGTCTTTCGGTTCTTTGGCAAAGATGATTCTCCAGCCCGGATCGATGATCTGCTTGCCGCTAACCTTGAATTCAATGCCATCAGCTTCTCCTGTGACTGTGGTGGTGGAAAATTTGCAATCCGGATAAAATATGGCAATAAAGCGTCTTGCTATCAGGTCGAACACTTGTTTTTCCATATCAGTCAATCCTTTAGGTTGTACGCCTGTAGGAATGATGGCATGGTGGTCGGTCACTTTCGAATTGTCGAATACTTTTTTCGATTTAATCAGGGCCTTTCCGGATAGAGGAGCCGTGAAAGAGGTATAATCTTTTAATCCTTCTAGTATCTTGGGACATTTGGGGTAAATATCATCACTTAAGAAAGTGGTATCTACACGGGGATAGGTTGCCACTTTCTTTTCATAAAGCGATTGGATGAGCTGTAGGGTCATATCGGCAGAATAAGAAAACTTCTTGTTGCATTCTACCTGTAGTGAGGTCAAGTCGAACAGACGAGGAGGTGCTTCTGTTCCTTTTTTAAGAGCCGTGTCAGTAATTGTAAAAGGTACATTGCTGATACGTTCAAGTAGCAGTTTTCCTGTTGTTTCATCGGTGATGGGTGGAATGCCGCGATTTGTTTCTTCTTTATTGATGGTTTTTTTAGATGCTTGTGAAGTTTGGGATGCTTCTTCCGCAAGCTCTTCGTCACTTTTGCGCACGATGGCACTGAAAGTGGTATCTCGGTATACAGTCTTCAGCTCCCAGTATTGTTTCGGTACGAAGTGTTCTATCTCTTGTTGCCGGTTAACTATAAGGGCAAGGGTAGGAGTCTGTACTCTCCCGATGGAGAGCACTTGGCGGTTTTGTCCATATTTCAGTGTATACAGTCGGGTGGCATTCATTCCCAGCAGCCAGTCACCGATGGCACGGCTCAGTCCTGCTTCGTAAAGCGGCTGGAATTCAATTTGGTCTTTCAGTTTGGAAAAACCTTCACGAATGGCTTCTTCAGTGAGTGAAGAAATCCACAAGCGTTTCACCGGACAGTGTGCACCGGCTTTTTGCATCACCCAGCGCTGTATGAGTTCCCCCTCTTGTCCGGCATCACCACAGTTGATAATTTCATCGGCAGCCTGCATCAGGTGTTCAATGATTTTAAATTGTTTGTGTATGCCTGGGTCTTCAATTAGTTTGATGCCGAACCGTGGTGGTATCATAGGCAGGCTGGAGAGCGACCATGATTTCCACGAAGGTGTATATTCGTGCGGTTCTTTCAGTGTACAAAGGTGACCGAATGTCCAAGTCACTTGGTATCCGTTTCCTTCGATGTATCCATCTTTGCGTTCTCTGGCTCCAAGTACATCGGCGATGTCGCGTGCTACACTTGGTTTTTCGGCTATGCAAACTATCATATATAAATTTATTTGATTGTTCTGCAAAGGTAGTCAAAAAATAGCTTTTGCGTGTCCGTGCACTGATTTTTCTTGAATCTGTTCTGTATGTATTCGTATCTATCGGATTTTTTGTTACATTTGTATGGAAATATACATACAACTTGAACAATATGTCTCAATTAGCCCCTCTTATTAGTGACTTGGCATTGATTTTGATATGTGCCGGAGTGATGACGCTTATATTTAAAAAACTGAAGCAGCCTTTAGTATTAGGTTATATAGTTGCCGGTTTTTTATGCAGCCCGCATTTTCAGTTCACTCCTTCCGTAACCGATGAGGCAAATATACATTTATGGTCAGAGATAGGTGTGATTTTCCTGTTGTTTGCTTTGGGGCTTGAATTCAGTATGAAAAAACTGTTGAAAGTAGGAAGTTCGGCAGTTATTTCAGCCTGTACCATTATTTTGTGTATGATCGTGGTCGGTATATCAGTGGGATGGATGTTTGGATGGAAACAAATGGACTGTATCTATTTGGGAGGAATGATAGCCATGTCTTCTACTACGATTGTCTATAAGGCTTTTGATGATATGGGTTTGCGTCAGCAGCATTTTGCCGGTGTTGTATTGGGGATTCTGATTATCGAAGATATTCTTGCCATTGTATTGATGGTTATGCTTTCTACAATGGCGGTCAGTACACATTTTGAGGGAGTCGAAATGGTGTACAGTCTTGCCAAACTGGTGTTCTTTTTAGTGTTGTGGCTGGTGGTGGGACTTTATCTGATTCCATTGCTGTTGAGGCGATTGCGTAAATTGATGAGTGATGAAACGTTGCTTATTGTATCGCTTGCTTTATGTTTCGGAATGGTTTATTTTGCAGCTGCTGTAGGTTTTTCTCCTGCATTTGGTGCCTTTATTATGGGGTCAATCCTTTCGGAAACTATTGAGTCGGAGCATATCGGGAGATTGGTGGCTCCGGTTAAGGATTTGTTTGGTGCCATTTTTTTTGTATCGGTAGGCATGATGGTTAATCCTCATATGATTGTTGAATACAAATATCCGATTCTAGCCATTGTAGCAGCTGTACTGTTGGGGCAGACTCTGTTTGGAACGGCAGGTGTCTTGTTGTCGGGACAACCGTTGAAAACTGCGATACAATGTGGCTTCAGCCTGACTCAAATCGGAGAGTTTGCCTTTATCATTGCAGCCTTGGGAGTCAGTTTGGGAGTGACCGGTAATTTCCTTTATCCGATTGTGGTTGCGGTATCGGTGATTACTACTTTCCTTACTCCTTATATGATTCGGCTTGCTCTTCCTGCTTATAATCTGGTTAACAGCCACTTGCCTAAGCGTTGGAGCCTGTTGCTTGAGCGGTATTCGGCGGGAGCATCTACGGTGAATCATAAGACTAATTGGCAGAAACTGATGACGGCAGTGCTTCGGATTGTGGTTGTTTATTCTGTCCTTTCAGTTGGTGTCATTATGGTGTGTCTGCATTTGGTAGAGCCTTTTGCTACGAATATGTTGGGCGACTTATGGGGCCGGGTGTTGACAGCTGTTGTCACGATAGCAGTGCTGGCTCCATTCTTACGTGCGATGATTATGAAGAAAAACCATTCGGAAGAATTTCGTACTTTATGGGCAGACAATCGTTTCAATCATGCCTTGTTGATTTCTTTAGTTGTCTTCAGGGTTATTATAGCTGCAGGATTTATCGTGTCTGTAATCGAACGCTTGTTTCACACATCGGTGGCGTTGATGATGGGGATAGCTATCTTGCTGGTATGTGCTATGGTCTTTTCGCGTTTCCTTAAAAAGCAGTCTATTGTGCTGGAGCGTACGTTTGTGATGAATTTGCGTTCGAAAGAGATGCAGCAGGAATATTTGGGCGGCAAGCGTCCGTCGTATGCCGGCAAGTTGCTTGACAGGGATTTACACTTGAGTGATTTTGTGGTGTCTCCTGATTCGGAATGGGTCGGACACACGCTGAAAGAACTGGATTTAGGGAAAAAATACGGTGTGCATGTGGCATCTATCATACGAGGCAACCGACGGTTGAATATCCCTGATGGCGCATCGCGTATTTTTCCAGAAGATACGTTACAGATTATTGGTACCGATGAACAGTTGTCGTTTTTCTCTTCAATGGCAATGAAGGCGATGCGTACCTCTGATGACGGGGAGTTTGAAAGGCATGAAATGTTGTTGAAGCAGTTTATTGTGGATAAAGATTCTCCCTTTGTCGGGAAAAATATTATTGAATGTGGTGTGCGGTCGAAATATCATTGTCTGGTAGTAGGGGTAGAGTCGTCTGGGGAGAATGTGCTTCGTGCTCCTGACGTACATTTACCTTTAAGTGAAAATGATATTGTCTGGGTGGTAGGTGAAGAAGCGAATTTGAAACGATTGTTTGCGGCAGAAGGATAAAACCATTATTTTATAATTATTAAATATAAAAAGAAGTATGAAAAGTGATCCGAAAGATTGTCTCTATTGTCAGAACAATGAGACGTTGCACAATTTGATGATTGAAATTGCTCCGCTGAGTGTTTCGCGTGTTTTCTTGTTTAAAGAACAAACTTATCGCGGACGTTGTCTGGTGGCATATAAAGATCATGTAAATGACTTGAATGAGTTGAGCGATGAAGACCGTAATGCATTTATGGCAGACGTGGTACGTGTGACCCGTGCCATGCAAAAGGCATTCCATCCTGAGAAAATCAATTATGGAGCATACAGCGACAAGTTGTCGCATTTGCATTTTCATTTGGCACCCAAATATGTAGATGGTCCGGATTATGGAGGAACTTTCCAGATGAATCCGGGAAAGGTTTACTTGTCGGATGCCGAGTATCAGGAATTGATTGAAGCCATCAAGGCAAATCTGTAACAGGCAATAGAGGCATAAAGTTTAGAGTCTTACGTGCTCTGTGCTTTATGCCTCTATGTTTTTATTCCTCATCGTCCGAATCTTCGTCATCGAAATCAAAGTCGAAGTCATCATTATATTCGGGCATAAAGAAGTCGTCCAATTCACGACGGTCTTTTTTGGTTGGTCTTCCTGTA
The DNA here is from genome assembly GCF_002161565.1 of Bacteroides sp. An51A. Taxonomy (NCBI): domain Bacteria; kingdom Pseudomonadati; phylum Bacteroidota; class Bacteroidia; order Bacteroidales; family Bacteroidaceae; genus Bacteroides; species Bacteroides sp. An51A. The sequence continues at coordinate 316,461 of NZ_NFIC01000004.1, read as the reverse complement.
CCTTTAGCACGATTGACGAACCCGCTTATCTTACTCATTTCCAGTAATTCATATTGGTCAGGTGTCGTGACATTTTCCATAATTTCGGGAACCAGTTTGGCTCCTACGCGTTTCTCTATCGCCTGCAATACTTTGAAAGAATAGGTAACGGGCGGTTTTTTTACTTGAATGACATCTCCCGGCTTGACCATACGGGAAGGTTTTGCTTGTGCCCCGTTGATGTGTATTCTTCCTTTTTTACAAGCCTCGGCGGCGATGGTGCGGGTCTTGAATATGCGGGCAGCCCACATCCATTTGTCTATTCTTGCTTCAGGCATAGGTTGTTCTGTTTTAGTATTAAAGTATTAAAGAAGTCAGAGGGGTAAGTATAAACGGATGCTCTGCCTCCTTTTATACTTATTTATTATTAAATTGATTCATGGTGATGTTCAATCCGGCAAGACAGAAACTTTTGATGATTTCTTCCGCTGTACTGATCCGTTCGGGAAGAATTTTCCGTTCTTCTTCATCGAAATGTCCCAATACATAATCTATCTGTCCTCCTTTCGGGAAGTTATTGCCGATACCGAACCGTAGTCTTGCATAGTTTTGTGTGCCTAGTATGGCGGCTATGTGTTTCAGTCCGTTATGGCCGGCATCACTTCCTTTGCCTTTCAGGCGTAAGCTTCCTAATGGGAGTGCCAGATCATCTACTACGATGAGGACGTTTTCTAATGGAATTTTTTCTTGTTGCATCCAGTATCGGACTGCATTTCCACTCAGGTTCATGTAAGTGGATGGTTTCAGCAGAATAAGCTGCCTGCCTTTCAGCGATAGTGATGCCGTAGCTCCGTAACGTCCGTCCTTGAAAACAATATTGGACGCTTTAGCTAAAGCGTCCAATACCATAAATCCTATGTTGTGTCGGGTCTCGTGATATTCGTCACCGATATTTCCCAGACCTACAATCAAATATTTCATTGAAAGTGGATTTGTACTTTTAGTGGTTTACAGGATTATTTTGCAGCGGCAGCCTGAGCACCACGTGCGGCACGGGTCAATTTGACAGCACATACCACAGCTTCTTTGGCATTGAGGATTTCCATATTGTCGTAGTGCAATTCACCGACTTTGATGGTTTTGCCCAGTCCTAAGTTGGTAACATTGATAACCACACGTTCGGGCATATTGTTGTACAAAGCTTTCACTTTCAACTTGCGGATTTGCAGTACCAGTTTACCACCGGCTCTCACACCTTCAGCCAGACCATCCAATTGAACCGGAACTTCCATTACAATCGGATTTTCTTCGTTGATTTGATAGAAGTCAACGTGCAGGATAGCATCAGTTACGGGGTGGAACTGGATATCTTTCATGATTGCATTGTAAACCTGTCCGTCGATGTTCAAGTTTACTACATAGATATGCGGAGTGTAAACCAGTTTGCGCAAACCTTCTACCGTAACAGTGAAAGGAGTGGCAACGGGCAGACCGTTTTCGTCTTTCTTCATGCCGTACAATACGCATGGAACTTGACTGTTCTTACGCAAAGCGTGGGTAGCCTTCTTGCCTGTTTCTGTTCTTAAAGAACCTGTAATGTCAATTGATTTCATGTTTGATAAATTTTGTGTTACTCTAAATTAAGTGATATCTTTGCTTAATTCACCATCACACGATGCGTCAATGTCACAACGATGAAATTGAAAAAGCGGTGCAAAGGTAGTGATATTCTTTGATATTGCAAGCGTATGGACTATTTTTCTTGAACGAAATGTTTTCGTCTTTTATTGAAGATATACTTCAATGGGTCAAGAATATATCTTCACCTGCCCGGGTAGATATTTTCATTGGCTGGTGAATATATATCCGTTGACCAAAAAGCGGGTGTACCTCTGGTTATTAAAAATCGATGTCGATTTTGATGTCTTCTGTCTTTAGCGGCTCATTCAGGATTGCGTTGCCTCTGAGGTCGGTGTTTTCAGCGATGTGGCTTTCTCCTACAATCGGTCCCTGCTCACGCTCGATGTACCGGATTACTTCATGAAGCCCATCCATGAATTTTTCAATATCTTCTTTATAAAGGAATATCTTATGCTTCTCAAAGCTGACCTGCGACATTTCCCTTTCACCTGTTACGACTTTCTTGCTTTCCGTGATGGCGAGAAACATTTCGCCTCTTCTGCTTTTCTTCACATCCAAATAATAGATTCTTTTCCCGGCTTTGATAGCTTTCGTAAAAACGATTTCTTTGTCTATTTCAGTCATCGTATTCTTCTTAACTTCTTCCATTGTCTGTAAAATCTAAAATTCCGATGCCAAAATTGCTGAATTTTCTGCAAAAAGCCAAGGAACTATGTCTTAAAATATCTATAAACAGAAAAAAACAGTAAAAATGCGTACTTTATTTGGAGCGTATGGATGAAAATCATTATTTTTGCACCTCATAATGTGACATAGTTATAATAATTAGTATGATTAACAGAGTTCTTATTCGTTTGAAGGTGGTTCAGATAATCTACGCTTATTATCAGAATGGCGGGAAAAATTTGGATACTGCAGAAAAGGAGTTGTTCTTCAGTTTGTCCAAGGCGTATGATCTGTACAACTATCTTTTGCTTTTGATGGTAGAAGTGACGCGGTATGCCAGCAGGCGGCTGGATGCTGCCAGGCACAAGCTTGCTCCCACGCCGGAAGATTTGAATCCTAACACAAAATTTGTAGACAACCGATTTATCGCGCAACTGGAAGTGAACAGGCAGCTGAATGAATTTGTCAATTCTCAGAAGAAAACATGGGAGAACGAGGGCGAGTTCATCAAGAGTTTGTGCGAGCAGATTATGCAAAGTGATATATATAAGGAATACATGGCAAGCGAAGTTTCTTCGTATGAAGATGACCGTGAAGTATGGCGGAAGCTGTATAAGAAGGTAATTTTCAACAATCAGGCATTGGATGAAGTGCTGGAAGACCAGAGTTTGTATTGGAACGATGACAAGGAGATTGTCGATACATTCGTGCTCAAGACCATCAAACGTTTTGCCCCCGAAAACGGGGACAAGCAGGAACTGTTGCCCGAATTCAAAGACGATGAAGACAAAGACTATGCGCGCCGTCTTTTCCGTCGTACCATTTTGAATGCCGATTATTACCGTCACCTGATTAGTGAACATTCGAAAAATTGGGACCTGAAACGGGTTGCCGCAATGGATGTGGTGATTATGCAGGTTGCACTAGCCGAGATACTGACTTTCCCCAATATCCCGGTCAATGTATCGCTGAATGAATATGTGGAGATAGCCAAATTGTATAGCACTCCCAAAAGTGGCGGCTTTATTAATGGCACACTGGATGGAATTGTTAATCAATTGAAAAAGGAAAACAAGCTGACAAAAAATTGATATATTTGTCTGCTGATATTTTATTAACCAAGAAAAGATAATTATGAATTTGTTAACTGTATTTATGGCAGCACAAGGAGGAGGCGACTACTCTTTCTTGATTATGATGGTAGCAATTTTTGCTATTATGTATTTCTTTATGATTCGTCCCCAAAACAAGAAGCAGAAGGAAATAGCAAACTTCCGCAAAAACCTGGAGGTAGGACAGTCGGTCGTTACAGCCGGAGGTATTTATGGGAAGATTAAAGAAATAGAAGACAATGCTGTTATTGTAGAAGTGGCTCCGAGTGTAAAACTGAAAGTAGACAAGAACTCTATTTACGCTGATACACAGGCTGCAAACAATAAATAAGAGACGGATATATGTTCGATGTAAAGAACATACAGCAATATTATAGACTGGGAATACGGAAGATCAGAAAATTCTTGCTTAGCGATAAGTGCAAGGAGAGTCTGGTCTTCTTGTTTTTTGTCTTGGTCTCTTTCGCTTTTTGGATGTTGCAGACACTGGATGATGTCTATCAGACAGAATTTAAGGTGCCTTTACGCTTGAAAAACGTCCCGAAAGAAGCCGTGTTGACATCCGAACTGCCAGGCGATGTGCGGGTAAGGGTGGAAGATCGGGGGACAGTCTTGCTGAACTATATGCTGGGAAGAACCTTTTTCCCTATTTCGTTTGACTTTAACGACTATAAGGACCGGGGGGCGCATGTGCATATTTCTTCGGCAGACCTGTTGAAGAAGATTTCGGCACAATTGAACGTCTCTACCCATCTGCTTTCGGTACGTCCGGATACGCTTGATTTTATTTACACGATGGGCAAGGCGAAGAAAGTTCCTGTCAGGCTGGCAGGTGAAGTAAGTGCCGGCTTGCAGTATTATATTTCCCACATAGGTTTTTCTCCCGATTCGGTCATCGCATATGCCCCCGAAGAAGTGCTCGATACATTGACGGCTGCTTATACCGAGAAAGTGCATCTGCAAAATGTAACGGATACTTTGAACCAGCGGGTAATGTTGCAGAAGATTAAAGGAGTGAAGTTTGTTCCGGCATACGATGACCTGCTGGTGTATGTCGATATGTATTCCGAAAAAACTGTAGAGGTGCCGATTGTGGGCATTAATTTCCCTGCCGATAAGGTGCTGCGTACTTTCCCTTCGAAAGTACAGGTGACGTTTCAAGTAGGTTTGGCGCATTTCAAGGATGCCACATCAGACGACTTTTTTATTGGTGTTACTTATGAGGATATCATTCGGGCCAAGAGTGACAAGCTTCCGCTGACTCTAAAGACTTCTCCCGATTATGTCAGTCATGTCCGTATTACGCCAGCTTCGGTCGATTATTTAATAGAACAGACATCGGGGGAGGAAACCGAATGGTGAAGATAGGTATTACCGGAGGAATTGGGAGCGGAAAATCGTATGTTTCCCGCTTGTTGACAGAACACTATGGAATTCCGGTCTATAATACCGATTCGGAAGCAAAACGTCTGATGCTTTCTGATGAAGGGATTCGCCGGAGGCTGACAGCATTGCTTGGAAAAGAGGTTTACAAGAGTGACGGCACACTTAATAAGCCTTTGCTGGCAAATTATCTGTTTGCCGATTCTTGTCATGCCGGGCAAATTAATGCCATTGTCCATCCGCAGGTAAAGGCTGACTTTCTGAAATGGGCGGACAGGCAAACCGGATGTGAGGTTGTGGCATTAGAGTCGGCTATCCTTTTTGAGTCGGGCTTCGACAACATTGTAGATAAGGTTGTCATGGTGTATGCTCCGGTAGAACTTCGGATTCGTCGGGTCATGTTGCGTGACAGTACAACCGAAGAGAAAATACGTCAGCGGATAGTAGCTCAGATGGATGATAAAGCCAAGCAGGACCGCTCAGACTTTATCATATTCAATGACGGGAGTCGTCCGTTAAATCTTCAATTAGACGATTTGCAGGAAACTTTAGAAAAAATGATAAAAGGTAACGGATAAAGTTTGTGTATGTCGGTCGTGTATTGTATTTTTGTCCTATTAAAATAAATTATTAAACTAATTAGAAACTCGTATGTTGAAAACTATTTTGGCAATCTCGGGAAAACCGGGACTGTATAAGCTGATTTCTCAGGCTAAAAATATGTTGATTGTTGAAAATATCGCAGATAAGAAAAGAATGCCGGTCTATGCCAGTGATAAAGTGATTTCGTTGGGCGATATTGCTATGTACACCGATGCTGAAGAAGTGCCATTGGCTACTGTGCTCGAATCGGTAAAGAAAAAAGAAAATGGTGCTGAAGTGCAGTTCAATTATAAGAAAGCATCCAGTGACGAGCTGCACGGGTTTATGGCGGCAGTATTGCCCAATTATGACCGTGACCGTGTTCATACCAGTGATATCAAAAAGCTGATTCAATGGTACAATCTGCTTGTGTCAAGTGGTGAAACTGATTTTGTAGAAGGTGTTCAGATGGAAACCGTAGAGACTGCTGTTGAAGAATAAACAGAGACTATTTATGCACATTTGAAGCCATAAATTGAATGAATTAAACGACAATTCCTATTTGGGGATATTCAGTAAATGTCCCTAAAACATAAAATGGCATATGGAGATGACAGACGATAATCACTCTATGTGCCATTTTTATTGTAATTTTTCTGTGTTTCTCACATAATAACTGTGTCTCCTGACATTACCGATATCTTCGCTTCTCAGATACAAACTTACGGCAGGCATATAAAAAACAACGGCCGGAATCCCTCACGGACTCCGACCGCAAATTATGTCTCTTCAATTTTATGCTACTATTATCTGTAAGGCACCACGGTATTATTCTGCCACGGGCTTTTTATGAATGTCGGCGGTCGGTGTATCACTTTTCTCTTATCTGTCGAAAGACTTTTAGCACTTCGTGCCATTGTCCGGTTGATTGCATCATACGAGGCAAAGTCCTCAAAGTCATATGTCCAATTATCACCTTCGGATGCACGCATGATGGCTTTGTAGATGGCCTCACGGCTGGGAGCATTGAACCACGAGTAATCCTGATTCATTACACTTTTTTCTGTCGGACGGTATACTCCTTTCGCCCATAAGTATGCACCTTCGTAAATACCTACCTCGTTAGCATAACGTTCGTCTTTAAGCAGATGCGCCCATTGAATCTCGTCGGGTGAATTCGTGAAGTCTATGTTTGCACCCCATCCCCTTGATTTGTAATATGAATCAAAAGAAGCTTTATCTTCAGTAGTTGCCGTGACATTTTCATATCCTTCATAGATGTATTCATCCAATAGCTTGGCAAAGCCATGGCCACCCGCTTCGTGGATGATGACTTCTGACGGACCACCGACATCTATATGAGCGACAGATGCTCCTGTATCGTACATATTGGTATACCCAGAAACAAAGAAACCATTTGGATTATTCACAACATTTACAATTGTCGCATTATCTAAATCTATGTCAGGAATCTTAGAAGCATATTCAAAGCAGATATTATCGTCTCCGCCATAGTCATTTCCCATAAACATACCGATTCGAAGATCCATGCGCCCACTTTGGTCTGAAATGTATTCTGTACCTGATATCACTTTTACTGCATATACATTAAAGCGGTTGCGGAATGACTTGTATGGTTCAATGGAGAAGAAATATTCCATGGATTGTTTCATATCTGTTTCATATTTACCTCCGGTTTCCATGTCCCTATCTACGTAAGCATCGCCCATAAACACTAAGTCAATCCCTTTACCCACACTTGCCGTTTGCAAAGTAACCACTTCTCCATCACGTGAATAATCCGTAGATGTATAATATTCAGTAGAGAATATGGGATGTTCCTCCGGTTCTCCCAAACGCGCATAAAGAATACTGTCCACGATATCTGTATAATAAGATTCAGGAGCACCCCAATCTTTATTGAGCATTTCAATCAAATTTCCCTCATTGTCAATAAGGAAGCTATTACCCATTCCGCTTAGTCCTGACAAACTTCCATTCCCCAATGAATTCCAAAGCCTTATCATATCTTTAATTGGGTAATCTTTTGTGTCTTGAATGGTTCCTTCCCTTGTTGCACCCATCCAGTCTTGGTGGGCTATGATAGTTGCATAACCTTTATTGTGATAGGAAAGATGGATGTTGGCGAAAGCATCGCTGGGCGTGTCAATCATGATATGGTTGACTTTATTTTTTCTCAATATGTCATAGATGTTAGTTTTCCCTTGCGATTCATCCAAGTACTCAACCTCTTCATCTTCCATTCGGAGGTTGATATTTGTCATATCAATACGACCTCCATTCCAAGGATTTTGTTGTATGATATTCCACCCGAAGTTATCCCATTCAGAATGTTGCTTCACCGCATCCGGGACAAAACCATAAATGCCGTTTCCGCTTATATCCAGACTTCCTGCTTCCAAGCTATTCATCAAGTCAGCAAATTCTGGTGGTAATTGTCCATATAATCCATTATTAGCGAGGTTAAGCATAACCACATAGGGACTTTCTATGGTGCGATATTCATTATTGTTCACACCATACCATTCATAAATGGGTTTGTCGCTCAGCCAATTCGTATTGTTTACCCAACTTTCTCCATGGGTAGCGTGATACAATGCGATTAATGCTTCTTTTTGCTTTTCCATTTCTTCCAATTCCTTCTCACTTCCTGTATCCAAAATATATACATGTCCGGCTTTAAAACCTCCTTTGGGTGCAGTCCTTGCGAAAAGAAAATCCCCCCATCCATCTTCTCCGAAATAATAAAAAGTTAACCTTGTGCCATCAGGTTGAGGTAAAATAGGGATATACATGCTTGTAGAACCGTTTTCCAAGTTTATATCCATAGAAACTTGGTTAATGCCTTCTTCAATGGATAAAGTTTCTGCAGACAGGTTGAATGTTCCTTTTCCCTGTAAAATATGCTCTCCCCAAATCGCCATAGATTGAGGATGACAATCTTTCGGGAAAAGGTTCTCTGTCACAGTGAGCTTCAGATAAGCAAATAAATGCTTAAAAGTTAAATGGACTTGATTGTTCTCTACTTTACTCTTGGCATAAAGGAATGTTGAATAATTATCACAGTTTATTTCTATTCCATCATTCGTATAAGTGTCATTCGGATAATTTTTATAGGCGGGGAAATAAGCATAGACCGAATCTCCCTCTTCTCCATTTAACGCCTCAGGAGTCCCTTTGACAAACTCAACTTGATTAGAATTTTCAGTTGTCATTGCTTGATAATATATGGGAACTTGCCCCTTCGTATAAAGGGAGATAGCATCCATTTCTTCCCATGTAACGTATGTTTTATTGGCACTTTCATCTTCGTGAAATGCTACACGTGTTTTGACGTTAGAATCTGCAAATATTCTAATGTCTTTATTCGTTGCGTTAAAGGAATTGTCTTGACAGGCTATTAAAGACAAAGCCGAGAATATTGCTACGGATATATACTTTATTGCTTTCATATTTTCATACTTTTTGTGTTACCATTCTTCTGTTGGCATATCGTCGATACCTGGTTTAACAGATACGTCCCCTCTTTGCAAAATCGTTACAACTTCTCTAACCGTATAACCATTGTGATAGATAGAAAATGTAATCTGCCCGCTTCGCACATCAGAGGAAGCATTTGATTCTGCATTAAATTTATAAGTAGTAATATAAGTGCCTTCTGACTCCTCGGTGAAAATGTCTCTCAACTGAATCCAATAAGCATCTTGACTTACGTCCCAATATTCCACTTCACTCTCTGTTACGATAATAAACTCTTGTTCCTTATTATCCAGTTCTTGAGGAGCAGAGATTATTTTAAGGGTAGGAGCTTTACCTCGTTGCACAACCTGAATCTCGTGAGTTACGTTCGGACTTGAGATTGTAATGATAGCAGTCCTTTCTTTTACTTGAGGATTCTCCTCTACATTGAAATGCAATACCTGTTCCGTCAAGCCCCGCGCACTTATTTGCGTTATCCAATCTTCAGAAGTCGTTACCTCAAAATCCATATTAGCTTGCAAGGGCAAATCCAATACACCTCCTTCTGCCCCTATTTCATAAGAACTTTGCTCTATAAGAATGTCATACAATGCTTCCTGTGTCACAGTAACTGTCTTTTCTATGCCTTTCTCTGTATTGACAAAACGTATTTCGGCAGTACGAGCATCGTAAGTGTCATTAAGCAAAACCTCGAAGAAATGCGTGCTTCCATCGTACATCGTTTCTATAATCCAACTTTCATCAGGCATCATCACTTGATATTCAATATTTGTCCGAACATCAATCTGGAAAGTGCCCCCTGCATTACCGGCTTTATACTCTTGTAAAGACAATTCGATGAAAGGTTCTTCTGTTTTTCCGAATTGCTGTACCTTGATGATTTGCGTTGCACTCCCGCTTTCCAAAGTTATCGCCGCTTCACGCATTTCTTCCCCTTCATTCGGTGCTACATCAAAACATAACATCCGTTCTGTCAATCCGCGCGTCTCGACTTGTGTAATCCAATCCGCATTTGTACTTACGGTAAAATCTACATTGGCTTGCACGGCGAAATCCAAAGCACCGCCTTCCACACCGATTTGGTAAACATTTTGCGCCACAACAATGGCATCCCGTTGCATCTGTGTGACGGTCACGGTTTGCTCTATCCCGTTTTCCCTATCTATAAACCGGATCACCGCGCTACGCGCGTCGTATGTTTCATTCGGGTCTACTATAAAATAATGTGTATAGGTGGAAAGGCTTCGGGAGGAGTTTTTCCTTAACCAATCTACACCGGGCATTTCGATTTCGTATGCCGTATTGCTTCGTAATTCCACCTGAATGGTCTCTCCGGCACTGCTTACGATGTACTCTGACTGACTTAACACCAAGGCAGGACCGGTTCCTATCTGATAGACCGTAACTTCTTCGGTCAAGCCGTTTCCTCCAGCTAACTTGATGACAGCCTGACGGGCTTCCGCCTCCTCATTAGCTTCTGCATGGAAGGCCAAGAATGAGGAAGTTAGTCCACGAGAACGGGCAACGGGAGTCAACCACGTTTGTGCACCGGATTCAATCTCATAAGTCACTTCAACATTCGCCTGCAGCTCTATCGAGAAATCGCCTCCCTCCGCTTCCAGCTCCACTTTGTTGGAAGTCAGAATCAACGCATCCTTTTGCTTCTGTGTCACGGTAATGGTTTTCTTTACGCTTCCCGATGTGATTGTGACCGAAGCATTACGTTCATCATAGCTATCATTTGCCGTAGTGACAAGGCTCAACGTATGAGTGCCCGCTTCACCGCTTGCAGGCGAAACACTAAGCCAACCCGAGGCAGCACCGTCAACAGAAGCCGTCCAATCGGAAGTAGTTGTAAAAGTCAAGGCGAGCGTACCGCCAGCAGTATCAAACACAGGAATATCTTCTTCCGATTCAACCGTTATAGACGGAGACTCAGGAGCAGGAGGATTCTCTTCTTTATCCTCCGAACATCCCTGGCAAAGCATCAGCAGCAAGCCAAGGACAGGCAAAACAAACAAATTTTGTTTCATTTTCATACTATCTAAATTACAGTCAAAACTATTAAAGAGTTATCATTTATCTGTGGTATAATACGGTCAAGAATAAGCCGCACTATCATATCGTTCTCTTTTCGCCAACGAGCGGGCAATACTCCGAAATATGACCATAATGGCTGCAAAGCGTACAAGCCTTTTCCTTGGAAACTAACATCGCGTTCTTATTACCCTTTTGTGCGGCTTGATATACCTTATTTAAATCTCTTTCCCAAGGCGAACACGAAGACAGCCCCCAACACAAAAGCATTCCCAATAAGACCAATCCGGAATGCATAAAAGATTTCCATGCCAACATTGATTTTACAGCCATATCTATTATTATTGTTTTTTCATAGTATAAATTCCGCAATTTGCCAATCCGTCTGTGTGAAAAACGCAGTAGTACTTACTTTGCCTCTGAAGTATATATCCGTAGGCGGATGAAGTATATATTCAACCGCACATGCAGTATATATTCATCTGTCCATGCAGTATATATTTGTTTTCAAAGGGTATGTATTAACTGGATACGGATATTCAATTTTCATAATATGCCATACAATTACTAAGCATACACTTTTTGCAAATTACAGCATTTTTTTTCAATTAGCTTGTCACCTAAAACAGTGATATTTGAAGCATATTGAACTTTTATGACCGCCCAACCACACATGTCCCGTAAGCCTTATCTTTGCTTTTGTATAGGAACATTCTATAAAAAGCGGTCGGAGTTCCTCCCGGAATTCCGACCGTAACAACTATTCAATAATATGCTGTTATTTTATCATATAACAGATAAAGCCGATTGAGACAAATGGAATAAGAAAATCACTTATCATCTTCTTTTTTAATTCCGTATTTGGCTTCTAACTCTTCATTCCATTTCTTAGCTTGTTCACGCAATGCATCCCGTTGCGAATAATAGGTATATTCTGTGACAAATTTTAACATGTTGCAGGCTTTTGCATATTTTGCAGGGACATCCGGAGCGGTAATTTTATCCTTAACATGTATTGTATCGCCTACAGCATGTTTCCCTAATCCTGAGCAAGATCCATAACCGATAGGTGTATCATCATCCATAATCAAATAATACAACCTGATATATTCTTCTGAATTTTGAGTCATTACGATGTCAAAGTTCACATGAAGCCGTGTAGTCTGCTCACCACCCCCGAATAATGCATATTCAGGAAGAGAAACTTTTTTCACCTCAATGTCCGACACAAGCTGATAAGACAGGCTATCCGACAATTCATATGCTACTTTTTCCCCTACCAGTTTGTCTGCCAACGGTTGGGCTTCTTTTCCTGCTTCTTCATACATCACCTGCATCTTGGCGACCAGCCCAAGAGCTTCACCCATACTCGCCTCCTTGCCTTGCATGGATGCGGCTTCTTTCAACAAGTCTACCGCCTTTTCTTCATACAATTCCGGTATATCGCCGAATAAACTTTTCTTGGCTACACCCGATGAGGATGTTCCATTACCTCCACAAGAGGCGAATGCCAATGCTGCTATCGCAACAAGGGCAAAAACTGATTGTTTTGTTTTCATAGATTCTATTATATTAATTATACCGTTCCAATCCCACAAGAATCATACTCCAGCCTTTGAACACCAGCCACAAAGCAACCAGCGAAATAAGCCCTACGACCATCCCTGTCAACGGGAATAAGTCGATAATAGCTGCTATCAGCAAAATAATCATGCTGATGCGTAACTTGCCTGCACCTGCTTGCCCTTCGGTGCCTAAAGATGCCGACTGCATCATCGAGCCATACCCTAAGAACTCAATGATAAATCCAATAATCAGCAAGATGCCTGCCACGATGCCACCCAACAAGGGAATCCAGCCGAACACAACTGCCACGATACCCAAAATAACGGCTATCTTCAGACGCGACACGCCCTGTGCACCTTTCTGGTCAACACTTTGCTTGAGTTTGCCTAATCCCACAAAGAAAAGCACCAGGCCTATCAGTGCTGCAATGCCTGTCATTGTAGAATCGCCGATGCTATCGTATACATGTAGCAACAGAGCCATCAATACCAGGTAAGCTCCCTGGCTTCCACTATTTTTCCAACGGATGCCCAAAGCCCCTGCACTCATAAACAAAGCGACAAGCAAGGCTATCAGACCCACATAGTCCAACCAAGCCGGCATATCGGGGATAAGCGAAAGCAACCCTATCACGATTCCGCCACCTGCCAGGCACAAGAAAGGTACGGGCATAGGCCCGCTTTTGTAGAAAGCGTATAAGGCCCATCCGGCTCCGATCACACCTACCAACTGGCTGCAAAACACCGAAACGCTGAAATCGGGTAACCCCAACAAAGAACCCAAATCGGGTAACAAGGTACACACCAGCAACAGCATACAGAACTGAAGCTGCAAAAACTTCTGTTTTCTTACTTTTTCGTCCATAAACGTATCATTTTAAATGAAAATATATACCTAACTTCAACTATAAAAAGGACAAGAATATGCCTTCCCGTCATATTTATCCTCTGGCAGATATTTCTCACAAGAACCATGTTTATAAAATTGACAGAATTGGCAAGTCTTTTCTCCGAATACAGGTTTGCCTACAACTTTCTTCTCTTTACCATCATCAATTTTAAAGGCTTCAGCAAACATACTTGGGACAGACCTCACAATTGCAAAAGCAAACAACAAGAGAGGTATCAACACTATTGTTGTCAAAGTAGACAAAACGACTGGAAGCAAACATATCCAAAAATAAAAGAAGATGTAAAACATTTCAAACACATTTGCTTTAACTTTCATATTCACAATGAACAAAGCAATCAAATGCAACGCCACAATGCCATACAGTGCCCAAAGAAAATAGTCGTTAAGGGTATTGGAACTAAACAGATAAACCACTGCCCATACCATCACTGCAAGAAAAGCATATCCCGTACAGGAATTACGCCCTGACCATACTTCCGAAAGCATAATGACAGCTTTATAAGCAAACAAATTCACTCCAATCAGCACAAAGCAAGCAATCCAATAAAGAATAGTATGTCCCCAACCGTATATGCTCGGTGAAAACAGATATTCATAATACCCCCATGTATCACAGGAGGAATAAATAAAAAAGAGGACATTGGTAAACAAAGAGACCAATGACAACAAGGAATAATAAACGCCGATCATTGTCCGGTTTATATTCTCCCTTAAAAGAAGGAAGAATCCAACAACACACAAAACCAACAAGACTATAGCACCTATAATCATGTAGCGTTCATACGTCTTTAATGTCTCTTCAGGAATCTTAAGCGTAGGTATTCTCTCTTCCCACAGATTACCACGGTCCTTTGTCTGCAAATCTTCATACATCGACTTGCCGGTATCCAAATTGAACAACAGCTTCGAATCTACAATATGCCAAGCACCAGTCCGAGCATTCTTGACACAAATATCTGAACCTATCTCAAAAACTTTCTTTATGGTCAATTTATCCCCGACTTTTATTGTGTCTCGACCCGGTCCTAACAATCGCTTTGTTTTAGTCACAATTTCGTCTTTAACTCCATATTCCTGAGTCGGATAACATGAAGTTAAACCCAAAAGACTTAACACCAATATAATAAATGATAATATTCTCATTTTGCCTCTAAAATATATATCCACAGGCGGATGAAGTATATATCTGTTTTCAAAAGGTATATATTGGCAGGATGCGGACATTCAATTTTCATCATATGCCACACAATCTACTGAGCATACACTTTTTGCAAATTACAGCATTTTTCTCCAATTAGCTTGTCACCTAAAACAGTGGTATTTGAAGCATATTGAACTTTTATGTCCATCCAACCTCACATATCCCATAGGCCTTATCTTGGTCTTTGTATAGGATAATTCTATAAAACGGCGGAATTCCTCACGAACTCCAACCGTAATAATAACTATTCAATTTAAAAGGTTATATAAATTCAATGTTATTGAACTAACTAAAAAACATATTTTTGCAAATTACGGCATTTTCATACAATTAATTTGTCACCTAAAACAGTGATTTTTCAAAGGAGAATAAACTTTATTGAATGTTCGCATGAAGAGCCTTTGCAAACATAAGTGATGTGGCTGGCTCACTTATGTGAAACGTCCGACTCACTTATGTTAAACAGGCAACTTACTTATGTTTATCAAAATGCATCCTTGAATGAAAAAAATCCAACCACCCGACATGTGGTTTCAAATAAATTACTATTTTTGCATCGGTTAACTATTATAAACAATTATGCGCACGTATTGCCTGCATCTTATCCTGCTGATTTCCGCTTTCGTGATACCTTTATCCGAAAGCAAAGGAAAAGAATTGCCTACCGATACCCTTCTGGCGCATCTCTATGATCAGGCAGTCTCGCTTATGGGAGAAGGCGAATACGACTCGGCTCAGGCTTGTTTCGACAAGGCTTTTGCTATGGAAGGCGTAACCGGCTCGCCCCTTTATCCGGTTCTGCTCAACGAGCAAGCCACCTTGCTCTTCTATAAAGGCGAACTCGCCCGCTCGCTGGAGATGAAGAAAAGCGTATTGCCCTACTTGCCCGAAGTGGAGGACTTAGAGAAGCACGTCAGCGTGTACAACGACCTGGGTGTGCTTTATCACCGGTTCAACCGGCAAGATTCTTCCCTTTATTTCTATAACAAGGCACTGGATGCCGCCCGGCAATACGGAGACAAGAGCTGGATAGGAAACCTCAACCTGAACCTGGCAGTATTCTACTTTAACCTGCGGAACTATGAAGACGCGGAAAGGCACATCGACGATGCGTTGAGGTATGTGCTCCAAACCGACGACCTTCCCACCACATTCGCTGCCTGGCAAGTGCGGTCCGCCATCAAGGCGCAAATCGGAAAGACTGAAGAAGCGGGGGCTTCCATCCAACAAGCGTGGCAAATCGCATGCGGTCCCGAAGGCAATGCGGAATGGAAGGTGCGCTGCATCCCCGGCATGTACCGGTACTTCCAGCGCAAAGGGATGACCGACTCTATCCGTTATTACATCGGTATAGGGAACAAACTTTTGGGAAAGCTTCCGCCTCATAACATTTCCGCCGTGGGATTCATCCAGACACGAGGCTTGGCGAACTACGAACAAAAGCGGTATGCCGAAGCCCTGAAAGACTTTATCTACCTGAATACCCATCCGACGGGAAGCGAAAAGAAATCGCTTTTCGAAAAAATGGCGGTCTGCTATCATCATTTGGGAAATCCGCAAAAAGCCTTCGCCTATATGGACAGCGCACGGATGTGGGCGGACTCGCTCGCCAAGCAAGAAGTCACCTCGCAAATGGCGGAAGTGAAGGTGAAATACGAGACACAAGAGAAAGAACTGGAAATCATCCGGCTCCGCGAGAAAGTCTTGAAGCAAGAAGCCGACTCGCTGAAGATAGCCCTCGCCCTGATAGCCGGACTGGCATGTCTGGTTATCATCCTGCTCCAGCAACGCCACAAGCGGAGGAACGCCGAACGGGAACTGCTCCGGATGAGGCAAGAAAAAGAACTGGAATCGGCACGAAGCTACATCGAAGGACTGGAAGAAGAATGCAGGCATTTCGCCAAAGAGCTTCACGACGGTACCGCCAACGACCTGCTTGCCCTCGAAATGAAAGCCCGCACGGAAAAACAGGCGTCAATGGCTGAGGCTATCAAACAGGTAAGGGAAAACGTAAGAACCATCTCGCACGAACTGATGCCGCCCGAATTCGAGAGCCTCAGCCTGAATGAGATATTGAGCCAATATGCCCGAAGCCTCACGGGAAACACGGGCGTCCGCGTCAGCTATAACGAAGGCTCATCTTCGCCAACGCCACCCGACGCGTTGCCCCAAAGGACCGCCCGCGAAGTGTACCGCATCGTGCAGGAAATCACCATGAACGTCATCAAGCATACCGACGCTTCAAGCATCGGCATCCGCCTCACCCGCCATACAGACGGAAATATCCTCTTACAGATTACAGATAACGGACATCCCATATACCCGAACCGTCCCCAAACGGAAGAAAAAGGCATCGGGCTACGTACCATAAGCGACCGTGCCAAAGCCATCCGAGCTACAATCGAAAACCAGACCGGCGAAAAAGAGAACCGCTTTATAATGACTTTCAAAATCGAATCCAATGAACGAGAATTTGTATAACATCCTTATGATAGATGATCATCCCATCGTGACCGACGGCTTGGAAAAGTTACTTAGTACGCATATCCAAGCACATTGCATGAAAGCCAACGACTTGAACACGTTAAAGCAAGTCCTTACGGGAACGGATTTCAACCTGTGCATCACCGATTTGGAATTTCCGGGAACAGACGGTTTCAACCTCATCCGAATGATACACGAACATCTGCCGCAATGCCCCATTCTGGTATATACTATGCATGAGGAGCCTTGGATAGCTACCAAGCTATACGAATCGGACATCCGCAATTTCATTAGCGGAGCTGTATCCAAACACGCTGACCTTAATGAAATTCCCATGGCAGTAAATACCATACGGAACGGTCAGGAATACTTCAGCCAGTCATTCAGTCTATTGTACGGTAAACGGAGCAGAACCGAGAACAGGTCACCTTACCGTACCTTGTCTGACCGGGAAAAAGAAGTGTTGACATACCTCATGCAAGGGCTGAGTACGCGAGAGATAGCCCGGCGCATGTATCTCAGCATAAACACGATACAAACCTACCGCAAACGCCTGCTTGAGAAAATGAATGCGAAAAATGTAGCCGAACTGGTCAGCAAATGCAAAGGATTATTTTGATGGAAACCAAAACTTTTATTGGCATCAAGCTTATGCAGGTTGTGCATACTGGAGGAAAACTCACCGTAGTTTACACCTCGGCTTACACATAATTATTAACAATTGTATTACTTATCTCATATAAATATAGTGGTCCTATATTGGATAGGTCTCTATATTTCTGTTTATATCAGTATTCCCGTTTTGAGAATATCTGCATAGAGAGGATTGTTTGTATCTTCTGTAAGTAGAACTGGCTCTATAAGATTGCTTATCTTACGTTTCAGTTTCCACAATAAAGGAGTATCTTCAAAATAATCATCACTCATTCGTTCTACCACAACGGCAATGTCAATGTCGCTGTCCTCTGTGTGGTTGCCTTTGCTGTATGAGCCATAAAGGTAAAGAGCCTTTAAGGGCAAATATAGCTAATTCTTTTTAGAAACAATCATTTGATGTTGAAAAACCTTTTTATTTCGGACTCCCAATAAAGCAATAAAAAAGAGAGCTACATCGCTGTAACTCTCTGACTCTTTGTGGTGCCAACGGGAATCGAACCAGTGACACAAGGATTTTCAGTCCTTTGCTCTACCAACTGAGCTATGGCACCAACTTTACAATCATTGTTTCTTGATTGCGAGTGCAAAGGTAGGCAAATTTTTTGAATCTGCAAACTATTTTGAAACTTTTTTATCAAAAGTGCAGAAATAACCGGGAAAGCAACAGGACAAACGTTTTTTTATGTACTTTCGGTCAAAATTGACAAGAAAGAACAACGATGTGTGCAACTAAAATCAATAAACAATGAAGAAAATATATCCGAAAGAATGGTTAAAATTGCATCCTTATCAAATTGTGGACGAAGTAGACCGCTATTACACCGATGTAGCCAATCAGATTTACCAAGTACTGAACACGCCTTTAGCAGACGGAATGTTTGAGGAGAAGGATGCCCGCTATTTTAGCCTTTGCCTGACAGCCTGGTTTGAGGATGTCATCAGCCAAGTAGGAATTTGGACTACTTTTACAGCAGCGTGTAAGAAACGTTACGGGAACTGGCTTCCCTTTTATCCGCTGGATGAAAATTATTACCCCGATGAAATTAATGTAGAAGACATACGCTTTCTGTTATGGCATCATATACAGTTCTCTTCCCGAGATGAAGGACGTATTATTAATCCCGAAAATCCAGTGATAGAACTTTTCGCGAATGAACTTTACTGCATATTGGATGAGATTTATGAAACAGCACCCGAAAATGAACGGCTTTGGCAATTTATGCATCCCGAGGGAAAAGGAGGATGGGACAGTTTCGAGAAGTATCGTTTAGTATTGCAATGGTTTCATTATGACTCTTATTTCAATATCGAAAACCAAAAGCAATATGAGGATGAATTAGAAGAAACAACAAGCGATTTAAGCGAGGATTGGCAAGGGAAGAAGAACTTGCTCGTATATAACACCTATACAGCCTTGATGTTGCAAGGGCGCAGAGACCTTTTATCCTTGACATCTTGCGAATGGCTGGCATTGTGGGCTGAACAGAACAACGGTCCGCAAGAATGGCGTTCGACAAAGGAGTATATAGAAAGTTTCTTCTTGCTTACAGGGGAAGATGACGGTTTCTTGTATTTACAGGACTTATGCGGTAAGGATGAAGTGTATCGAGTTACTAAGGATTCTTTCGACTTGAGTTCTATCAAAGACAGGCAAGTGGGTGAATCAGTTGCTCTCTGCACCTTGCTGCATTATGGAAAAGTGTGGAATCAAATAGGTATAATGAGTCTGTTGCCGTCATTGAATAATGACATAAAGCAAGCTGTAGAAAGCCTGCGTGACAAAAAAGAACATCGGAACGAAAAGGCTGTGTATGAAGACTTCATACGGGCAACCGGCGGAAAGCTTTTTTATTTCTGCAAATCCCGGCAGGAAATGATTGACTTCCTGACTCATGAGATGAAATACCGTACGGCTGAAGGATTGAAGTTGCCTCCAATAAGAGCAAAGCATGGATTGATCTTGATGGCAAGTCCTCGAACCGGACTGTACATACAAACCCAGTTATGCGAATGTGTCAAGTCGCCCGACAATCCGTTTTACGATGCAAAAGCCGCTGCTCAAAAAGCGCTTTCTTTCTTACTTAGCCCGGACGTGATTCCATACGACTTGAGTTGCATGTTGCAAGACAGGGGCATGCTACCGGATGCGATGCTGAACAGTTTAAAAGGGGAAGAGTACGGACGGAAATTCTTACAACAAAACGCGCACTTTCTGACAGATTATTTCTTCCACCGTTGTCGGGAGAAAGATTATGATGCATAATTTAAGCATTCTATTCACCACAGAGGACGCAGAGGCACACAGAGTATTTAAATTTTTCTCTGTGGTACTCTGTGCCCTCTGTAGTGAATAATGCTATTTCTATATCTTACTTCAGCGGATTCCAGCCTTGGGCTTTCAGTTCCAGCTCGGTGCCGTCGCGCGTAAGCAAGGCACAGCCTAAGTCGGGCTTGGTGATGTAGCCAATGACTTTCACATCCTTTATCTGCTCTACTTGCTCGTGTGCCGTGAGGGGGACGGTGAAGAGCAGTTCGTAGTCTTCGCCTCCGTTGAGGGCACAGGTCGAAAGGTTCATGTTGAATTCTTCCGCCATGACGGCGGTCTGGTAATCTATCGGGATGCGCTCCTCGTAAACTCGGCATCCTACCTTGCTTTGCGTACAGATATGCAACAATTCAGAAGAAAGTCCGTCGGAAATGTCCATCATTGCCGTGGGCTTGATTCCGGCTTTCGCCAGGCTTTCGATGATGTCGCGCCGTGCTTCCGGTTTCAGGATGCGTTCCAGCAGGTATTCTTTTCCGGCAAAGTCGGGCTGCACGTCCTTCTCTCCTTGGAATACCGCTTTCTCACGTTCCAATAACTGAAGTCCCATGTAAGCGGCTCCCAAGTCACCCGATACGCAAATCAGGTCGGTTTCTTTCGCACCGTTGCGATAAACCACACAGTCCTTGTCCGCTTCCCCAATGCAGGTAATGGAAATGGCAAGGCCTGTTACGGAGGAAGTGGTGTCTCCGCCTACGATGTCCACGTGATGCTGCCGGCACGCCAGTTTCACTCCCTCGTAGAAATCATCCAAGTCTTCGATGCAGAAGCGTTTCGATACGGCAAGCGATACGGTGATTTGCTTGGGTGTCCCGTTCATGGCATAGATATCCGAGAAGTTCACCATGGCCGACTTGTACCCCAAGTGTTTCAGCGGAGTATATACTAGGTCGAAATGTACGCCTTCCATCAGCAGGTCGGTAGTAACCAATACCTGTTTATCCGGATAGGAGAGTACGGCGGCGTCATCGCCTACGCCGTACACCGACTCCTTGTTCTCCAATTTAATATCTTCCGTCAGACGCTTGATTAAGCCAAATTCGCCTAGCGTCGCTATTTCGGTTCTGTTTCCTTCGTGCATGGCTTACGCTCTGTTTATCAGTTCTCTCATAATAGTGGTCATGCGCGGCTGGGCGGCATCTGCCGCCTTTTGCACTTCTTCGTGGGATACTTCCACGATTTTACCTTCTACGCCTAAGTCGGTGATGACCGATACGCCGAATACCTTAATGCCGCAATGGTTTGCCACGATGACTTCGGGCACGGTCGACATACCTACCGCATCACCGCCCAAGATATGAAACATCTTGTATTCTGCCGGCGTTTCGAATGTCGGGCCTTGTGTGCCTACGTATACGCCTTGCTGTACCTTGATGCCTTTTTCCTTGGCGATTTCCAATGCTTTGGCGATTAATTCTTTCGAATAAGCCTCGCTCATGTCCGGGAAGCGGGGACCGTAATCGATGTTCTTTCCACGCAACGGATGTTCGGGGAAAAGGTTGATGTGGTCGGTGATAATCATCAGGTCGCCTATCTCGAAATCAGGATTCATGCCTCCGGCAGCATTCGACACAAAAAGCGTCTTAATGCCCAACTCACGCATCACCCGCACCGGGAAGGTCACTTGTTGCATCGAATAGCCTTCGTAGAAGTGGAAACGCCCTTGCATCGCCAGGATGTCTTTCCCGCCCAACTTGCCGAATATCAGCTTACCGCTATGTCCTTCTACGGTTGAAAGGGGAAAGTTGGGGATATCTTTGTAACTTATTTCATATTTATCGGTTATCTCATGTACTAAACTTCCCAAACCGGTTCCCAAGATAATGGCGGTTTCAGGATGAGTCTGCATTTTAGCCTTCAGAAAGGCTGCTGTTTCTTGTATTTTCTCTAACATATTCTATGATGTTTTGGTTGAACATTTCTTTTTCTTCTTCATCGAGGAACTCTACCGTAATAGGCAGCACATATATATAAGGTATCAGGTCCTTGTCCATATCAGGGTGTCCGATGAGCCTGGCTGCATCTTTTTCGGTCGTGACGATGAACCGCTTTTTTTCCGGCAATTTCCCGAATCTGTCTTTGATGCATTGTATATCGGAAGCATCGAAGGCGTGATGGTCGGGAAAAGTAAGCGGAACGATATGCGGACTGTATTCCGACAGTTTTTTTATGAGAGGGGCAGGCGAAGCGATACCCGTAAGGAGCAAGATGTACTCATCCGTCCGGACGCTTTCAAGGTTACGTTCGGGTGCCTCTACAAACAAAGGCTGGAGTTTCCCGTATGCCAAGGTCGTGAAAAACAACTCTTGTCGGGGGAGTGGCGCCAGTTCTTTCCGTATGGCATTCCGGATATCTGTATCCAGACCGGGCGGACACTTGGTGACTATCAGAATGTCTGCCCGTACTTTCCCGCTTACCGGTTCGCGCAAACGCCCGGCAGGGAGTAAAGCATCGCGCGTAATCAGGCGATGATAATCGATAAGCAGAATGGTGACGCCTGCATTCACATACCGATGCTGGAAAGCATCATCCAAGAGGATAACCCGTGTACCGGGTGCCGTATGCCCATCAGTCAGCAGGCGGATACCATGACACCGGTCGCGGTCTACCGCTACGTAGATGTCCGGAAACTTGTGCAACATCTGGTAAGGTTCATCACCTATCTCCTCAATGGGCGTTTCCGGATTCCCTAACACAAATCCTTTCGATTTCCGTTTGTATCCCCGGCTCAATACTGCTACTTGCCATTCCCTGTGCAACAAGCGTATCAGGTATTCAGTGTGTGGGGTTTTGCCTGTGCCTCCCACCGTGAGGTTCCCGATGCAGATAACCGGTACGGAAAACGTGTGCGAATGCAGCACGCCTCTATTGAATAAGGAGTTGCGCAAACGCACTCCCACTCCGTATAGCCAAGCTAGGGGCAGCAGGATGCGGTATATCTGTATGTCGTTCGGCTTGTTATGCATATTTTTAGTTGACTAATGTGAATCAGGAGTTAGAAGCTGTTTTGAATTTCTCCAAAAAGTTTTTCTTGGCTTGATGTATCCGTTTTCGTGTGTGCTTTGGGCGATTTTTGGGTCCTTTTCGCTCCTGTTCTTCGTCAGATAGCCCGCTATCTTCCTCATCACAGAAGCAAAAATGCCTCAAAAACTCATCCCAAATCATCGCACGATAAATTCAAAACAGCTTCTTAAACGTAGTTATGTTTCACAGGAGTTATCACTTCGTTCAGGAGTTAAAAGCAATAGCCTTGCTTCTGAAAGTGGTGCAAAAGGTATGGGTTTCTAACTCCCAGCCTGCCAAGCGGGCGATAACTACCTATAACTCCCTTTTAACTCCTGATTGGCATGACTAATTAATTGTCAATATAAAAGGCATGCGTGCCTGGATGTGGTCTGCATTCTTGAGGTTCTTCACAAAACGGAACGGTTCGTACCATTCGCCCAATTGCTCTTTCAGTCCGGCGGACAGATAGTGGTCTGTTGTCGAATTGAGCAGGCTAAGGAAGAATTCCTCTTGTTTGGGATAGTCCATTACGGTGTATTCCGTTATCTCTGCACGCTCGGCTGCAATGGCGATGGCACGGTCAATACCGCCCAGTTCGTCTACCAGCTTCAGGTCTTTTGCCATTTCGCCTGTCCATACACGGCCTTCGGCTATTTTCTTGATGTCTTCTACCGGCATCTTGCGTCCGTCGGCGCATCGTTTGGTAAAGAGCTCATAGCCTTTGTTCACCATTCCCTGTACCAGATTTTTTTCTTCTTCGGTAAACGGACGGCTGATATCGCCCAGGTCGGCAAGCCGGTTGGATTTCACTACATCAAAATGGATGCCCAATTTGTCGTTCAGTAACTTTTGGGCATTAGGTATTACTCCAAAGATACCGATAGAGCCGGTCAGTGTAGTAGGTTGGGCTACAATCCAGTCGGCTGCACACGAGATGTAATAACCGCCCGAAGCCGCATAGTCGCCCATTGACACAATGACCGGTTTCTTTTCTTTCAGCAAGGACACCTCACGCCATATCTGTTCCGAACCGTATGCGCTTCCGCCCGGTGAATTGACACGCAATACTACGGCTTTCACGTTTTCGTCTTCGCGCAGTCGGCGCAGATCGTTTATCATCTGTTCTGAGTTGATACCTTCGTCCGAAGCCAGTGCGCCGTCACCTATCTCGCCGGCAGCATAATATACCGCCAGAATGTTTCCACTCTTGTCTTTCGGTATGTTGCGCTGTACATTCACCATATCTTCTACGTAAAGGGTGTTCAGGTTGTCGTCCTCATCAGTCTCGGTCAGTTGCTTCAGATAGGCAAGCATTCCGTCCTTGTACAGCAGTGTGTCTGCCAGTCCTGTCTGGATGTACGCTTCGGCAGGCTGGAAATCCATGTTTCGGTCGGCAAGTGCATTGAGTGTATCGGCAGGGATGCCGCGCGATTCGGATACATTTTTCACCATCTGTCCCCAGATAGAGTTGACAAATGCCTGTGTCTGCTCGCGGTTTGCCGGACTCATTTCGGTGGATGTGTAAGGTTCTACCGCCGATTTGTAAGTTCCTACACGAAAGATTTGCATCTCTACGCCCACTTTGTCAAGCAAGTCTTTCAGGAACATTGATTGTGCAGCCAGTCCGTGCCAGGCAAGGCTGCCTTGCGGATTTACAGCCACTTTGTCTGCTACGCTTGCCAGGTAATATGTGCTTTGGCTGTAGTTGCCTCCGTATGCCACAACAAATTTTCCGCTTTCCTTAAAGTCGAGCAGGGCATTACGTATTTCCTGAAGCGAGGCACTTGGGCAGACAAAGGCTTCGGCATTGAGGCAGATACCTTTTATCTTTTCGTGTTCTTTTGCTTTGTGGATGGAATTGAGAATGTCGTTCAGTCCATAGGTCGTAAACTTGTCACCTAAGAGCTGGTTCATAGGATTCGATTGGCTGCGTTCGGCCACATTTCCACTGAGGTTGATTACGAATACCGAATTGTCTTTCACCGTGGTTTCTGTTCCCGATGATGCCACCATGCCGGCAATGCTTGCAATGCCGATAATGGTAAAGATGGCCCCCACGATACACAGACCGATAACGGTAGCCAGCAAGTACTTTAAGAAATCTTTCATTGTCGTAATGTATTTGGTTTTGTTTCTTTGCTGCAAAGATAATACAAAAAAGTGAGATACTGAGCAAATCACGGAAATATGATTGAAAGTTAATGATTTATGGGGTTTTGGCGATTTGGACGGGTGCCAACTGAAACCGTGAAAATGCCAACTTGAACCGAAATTACGTTACCATCTCGTTACTTAAAATCGGAACGGGTAACAGGATGGAAAAGCCCGGCAAAACATGGCAAGAACTGCAATTATACAGGCAGTTGGCAAGGTTCGGGATGAAAAAGTCTTGCGGCAGATTCGATTGCGTTGGTCTGCTGCGGTTTACATACAGGCAAACAGCTCTACACAAGGTAATTTTGCAACCATAAAAAAGTATGAACTATGAGTAGAGCGACATTCAAGATTTTATTTTACCTCAAGCGCAACGCGCCGAAGAAGAACGGGCTGATACCGGTCATGTGCCGTATCACGGTGAACGGGAAAATCGCACAGTTCAGTTGCAAGCTGGACGTGGAGGAAAAGATGTGGAGCGTGGAAACCGGACGGCTGACCGGAAGGAGCAACGTGGCTCTGGAAGGCAACCGTATGCTGGACAAAATCCGCGTGGGTGTGAACAAGGCCTATCAGGACGTGTTCGACCGTGACACTTATGTCACGGCGGAGAAGGTACGCAACGAATACCTCGGCATGGGCATGAACCACAAGACGCTGCTTGCCGTGTTCCAGCAGCACAACGAGGACTATGCCAAATTAGTGGGCAAGATGAAGAGCCAACGCAGCTATTGGAAATACTGCGTGGTTTACAAGCACCTGTCGGAGTTCATCAAAACCCGGTACAAGGTGGAGGACATCGCCCTGAAAGAGCTTGCGCCCGCCTTCATCACGGACTTCGAGCTGTTCCTGCGCGTGGAGAAAGGGCATTGCACCAACACCGTGTGGTCGTACATGATGCCTTTCCGGAGCATCATCTTCACCGCCATCAACAACGGCTGGTTGCAGCGCGACCCGTTCTATGCCTACCACATCACGAAGGAGGAAACGAAACGCGGCTACCTGACGAAAGAGGAAATCACGCAGATGATAAACTGCACGTTCAAGAGGAAGAACTATGAACTGATACGCGACCTCTTCATCTTCTGCTGCTTCACCGGTTTGAGCTGGCGTGACATGGCGAACCTCACGGAAGAGAACCTGCAAATTTCCTTCGACGGGCATCTGTGGATAAAGACGAGCCGCCAGAAAACGGGAGTGGAAACGAACATCCGCCTGCTGGACGTGGCGAAGCACATCATCGACAAATACAAAGGCGTTTCCAAAGACGGCAAGCTGCTGCCTGTCCCATGCTATAACATCTGTAAATACGGCATCAAACAGGTAGCCAGACAATGCGGGATAAACAAAAACGTGACCTGGCACCAAAGTAGGCATTCGTATGCCACGACGATATGTCTTTCCAACGGCGTACCCATTGAAACGCTGTCGAAACTGATGGGGCATACAAGCATCCGTTCGACCCAGATATACGCGAAAATCACGGCTGAGAAGATGAGCCGGGACATGGAACTGCTCTCCCAAAAACTCGCCCCGATGGAACAGTTCATCTGCCAAGCCATTTAGAAGTTGAACCCGAAAACGAAAAGAAGCATGGAAACGAGAGGCATCATAACAATAGAAGAAAAGACGGTAGTCCTGCCCGATGCCGAAGTGTGGATGACGACCGGAGAAATCGCAGGCCTGTTCTATGTGCGCGGCGTGTCGGTGGAAGCCGCCATAAGGAAACTGAAAAAGGACGGCATCGCGGACGGCGGTTCATGCCGGCGCATACGGCTACAGGAAGCAAAAGGTTATACGGAGATTTACGGCATGGAAACGGTCATAGCCCTGTCGTTCCGGTTCGACACGGGGCAGGCGGCACTGTTCCGCAAATGGCTCGCCCGGACGGTGGCGTGTTCCAAGAAAGAGCCTACGGTCTTGTTCCTGCATCATCCGCATGGGGCATACTGCTGAACGGCACAGGCACGGTCTGAAATGAACATCGGGAGCGGCAACCCGCATGAGGGTATCCGTCTCCCGATGTTTTTTACTTGCCGCAAGCGTCAGTATGCCTTGCGGTAGTTACGTTCCAGTACCTTCTGGATGTCGCTCTCGCGGTAGAGCGTCTTGCCGCCGAACAGGAAATAGGGCAATATCCCCTCGTGGCGGTACTGCTGCAAGGTGCGCCGGCTCACGTGCAGCCTTTGCGCCAAGTCCCTGTCGGTGAGGTAACGCTCGCCGCCCATCGGTGGGATGTATCCGTCGGCGAGCCTGTCCGCCATTTTCAGGCTTCTCCGGACGGACTGCATGGCGTCGGCAAGTACGCCGCAGTCCTTTGTCAATACATTGTCATTCATCTTACATAGGATTTAGTGGCACACTTCAAGTGTCAGACGGACGGTTGTCCCGTTTCGGGAACGGGCAACAGCCGTTCCACATCCTCCGGCCTGTAATAGAACTTGCGTCCGATTTGGGAATATGCAATGCCGTGCATGTCGCGCATGGCCTGCAAGGTCTTCGGGGTTATGCTCAGCATACGGCACACGTCCTCCGTGTCCATCCATTCGGCAAGGCGGCGGTCGCCGCCCTTTTCGGCAAGCGTCCTCACCCTGTCCTCCAATGCCTTCACTCCGGCAAGGAGCATATCGAAGGCGGTCTTCTCAATGATTACTATTTCCATTCTTTCAAAATTTTATCGGTTTGCCGCAAAGTTACACAGCCGTGGGCCGGAACCGACCGGGCAAGGAAACAGTGGCAGCTTGTGGCTCTTTTTATTGTGCCACATCAGGACATGAGGGAAACAGACGGCTTGGAATGTCCGTTTGGCGGTTTTCCATGATAAAAATGCCCGTTGAAGCCCCTGCAAGGTGGAAAATCCATAAAAATCTCACGTAAGTTACGGGTAAGTACCGTGCCCGCCCCTTTGGAATAGCCGAATTTTGCTCCCGACAAATTGATTCATTAACGATTAAAGCGATTGAGAAATGGAAATCATCACGATGGAAAGCGCCGCCTACAAGGACATCGTAGGGCGCATCGAGGAAATCGCCTCCCATGTGAGGAGGCAAGGCATGGAGGGACAGCGGAACGATACCGCCTGCCTTCTGGACAGCCGCGAAGTGATGCGCCTGCTCTGTGTCAGCCGCCGCACGCTGCAACGGCTGCGCGACGAGAAGCGCATCGGGTATGTCATCATCCGGGGCGACTGCCGTTACCCTCCGGAAGAAGTGGAACGCATCATCCGGGAGAATGCGGTCAAGACTTCACCGGAGAAACCGGAGGAACTGAAACACAACTACCGGCTCCGCACGGGCGGAAAGGCGGGCTGGAAATGAAAGGAGGAACGGCTATGGAGTTTTTAGACAGACGCACTTTCGAGGACTGCATGAGGCAGGTGTTCAGCCGCCTCGACCGTCAGGAGGAGATGCTCTCCGCCATGCGCGGTGACGTGAATGAAAAGCCGCAGGGCACCGCCTTGTTGGAAGAGGACACGATGGACAACCAAGACGTGTGCATGCTGCTCCACGTGAGCAAACGTACCCTGCAACGCTACCGCAGCGACGGGCTGCTGCCCTACCGGATGCACCGCCACAAGACCTATTACCGCAGGGCGGACGTGGAACTGTTCATCAGCACCCACATGCGGGAAATACTCCGTGACAGGGCTCAGGATAAGGCGGACAATACCAAAAGAAAATCAAACGACAAAAAAACGAACCGTAAAAATTAAACTGAAATGGAACAGAAAAAGAAAAACGAGAAAGACGTGCTGGTCGTCCGCGACGAGAAGACGGGCGAAATCAGCGTAGTAGCCGGGCTGGACAGCAAGGGCTATCCGAAGACGGCTCCGGCAAAGGCGGAACACTCGCAGGACTTCCTGCGCTTCGACCGCCACGGTGACATGGTGGACAACTTCTTCAGGAACTTCTACCGCCAGTGCAAGGAGCCGACACGCTTCGGCTTCTACCGGGTGGCGGCAGACATGGCGGATGCGGTGCTGCCGGTCATCAAGGATTTGCTGAAAGACCCTGCGGCAAACGCAGAAATGCTCGCGGCGCACAAGGTGGACACTTCGGAATACCGGAAGCAGGCGGAAACGGAGAATGTAAAACAAGAAAGCGACAATGAACCCCTTAAAAAGACAGAAGAAATGGAACAGAAAAAAGAAGAACAGAAACAGGAAGTGCAACAGCCTCAAACGGCTGAAGCGCAAGATGAGCAGCAACCGCAGAAACAGGAGAAGCCGAACCTGATAGCGGATGACCAAGTGGACTGGGCGGAATTGCGCAAGTGCGGCATCGACAGGGAAAGCCTTTCAGAAAAGGATTTGAAAGCCCTGATGAATTACGGCAAGACGGGGCTGGTGACGGTGAAGCCGACCTTCGGCTACGAGAGCTACGAGTTGCAAGCCCGCCTTTCGTTCCAGAAAGCGGAGGACGGCAAACTGAAACTCACTCCCCACTTCGTGCGCCACGAACCGCGTCTTGACATCCCCCACAACGGCTACACCTTTACGGACGAGGACAAGAAGAACCTGAAGCGCACGGGCAATTTAGGCAAGGTGGTGGATGTGGCGGATACGAGAACCGGGGAAATGCGCCAGTCGTATATCAGCATCGACCGCCTGACGAATGAAATCGTGGACGTGCCCGCCGACAAGGTGCGCATCCCCTATCAAATCGGACAGACCGGCTTGACAAAGGAAGAAATGGACATCCTGCGTGCCGGGCTTGCCCTTCCCAAAGAAGTGACATTATCCAACGGGCGCAAATTTCAGGCATTACTTCAGGTAAGCGCCGAAAAACGCGATGTGGAGTTCGTGCCGGGGCAACGACGTCAGCAACAGTCGCAGCGTCAAAGCAAGAAGCAGGACAATCCCGATGCACAGGGGCAGACGCAGGAAAACGGCGAAAGGCAACCCCGCAACCGTTCGTGGACGAACGAGGACGGCAGCATCCGCCCGATAAGCAAATGGAAAGACGACCTGTTCAACGAACAGCAAATCGCCGACTACGTGGCGGGCAGGACGGTGGTACTCGCCAACGCAAAGGACGACCAAGGGCAGCCCTGCACGAAGTACCTGAAGTTCAGCTTCGAGAAAGGCCGTCCGCTGACCTACTCGCAGAACCCCGACCTCGCACAGACCGTCGCCCCGTCGAACGAGAGCAGGACGCAGCTTGCCGTGAACAACGAGGGCAAGACCAACGAGGCGACCAAGCACGTGAAAGAGCCGTTGCAGCAGGGGCAGACCGCACCAAAGGACGAAACCCAGCAGAAACGGCAGACAAGAAAATCCAAAGGTGTGAAGGTGTCCTGATTGCCGCCACTAAATCCATCCGACAATAATCAACGGATTGAAACGGGGAGCATACACCGCCCTGTACCGCATATCCCACGGACAAGGCCGTGCCCCGTTTCATTTCCACCCGAAAAGAAACAAAAGTATCAACAAATTAGACAGAAAAAGATATGATTACCATATTGGCAGAAAAACCGAGCGTCGCCCGTGAAATAGCACGGATTGTCGGCGCGATGAAGAAAGAAGAAGGGTATTTCACCGGAAACGGCTACCACGTGACATGGGCATTGGGGCATCTGGTACAGCTTGCCATGCCCGACGGGTACGGTATCAAGGGCTTCCGGCGCGACAGCCTGCCCGTTATCCCCGAAAGGTTCGGGCTTGTCCCCCGTCAGGTGAAGACGGACAAAGGCTACAAGGCGGACGCGGCAGCGGTGAAGCAGATTAAGGTGATTACCAAACTGTGGAACGAGAGCGACAGTATTATCGTGGCAACCGACTGCGCCCGTGAAGGAGAATTGATATTCCGTTACCTCTATGCCTATACCGGCTGTACCTTGCCCTTTCAAAGACTGTGGATAAGCTCGCTGACCGATGCCGCCATCCGCAAGGGACTGAAGGAACTGAAGGACGGTCACGAGTACGACAACCTCTACCAAGCCGCCAAAGCCCGGAGCGAAGCCGACTGGCTGGTGGGCATCAACGGCACGCAGGCATTGACCGTCGCCGCCGGACGGGGCACGTATTCCGTAGGGCGTGTGCAGACACCCACGCTGGCGATGGTCTGCAAGCGTTTCTGGGAGAACAAGCGTTTCACGCCCGAACCGGTACACCAGCTTCATTTTACCGTACCGTCGGTAAGCGCAAGTGAAGTGGTAAAGTTCGCCTCGGTGGAGAAATGGAAAGACAAGGAGGAAGCCGCCGCATTATATAATAAGGTAAAGGCACAAATGTGCGCCACCGTCGTAAAAACCGAAAAGAAGGAAAAGGTGGAGAACCCTCCGCTGCTGTACGATCTGACCACGCTCCAGAAGGAAGCGAACACGAAGCACGGCTTCACGGCGGAACAGACGCTCGACCTCGTGCAGAAGCTCTATGAGGCGAAGCTCGTCACCTATCCGAGAACGTCGAGCCGCTACATCCCGGAGGACGTGTTTGACGAAGTGCCTGCGCTGTTCGACCGTCTGGCAGGTCATTCGTCCTTTGCGGAGAAGATTGCAGATATGGGCGAACTGAACCGCCGCAGCGTGGATGCCTCGAAAGTGACCGACCACCACGCGCTGTTGGTGACCCCGAACCGTCCGCTGGCTCTTTACAAGAACGAACAGTTCATCTACGACATGATTGTGGGGCGCATGATTGAGGCATTTTCCCCGGAGTGCGTCAAGGACACGACCACCGTCCGTGCGGAGTGCGAAGGCGTGGCGTTTGAAACCAAAGGGTGCATCGTCCGCAAGGCGGGCTGGCGTTCGGTCTATGGCGAGGACAGGGAGGACACCGTACTGCCCGACTGGAAGGAGGGCGACACGCTGGCGATGAACGGCTGCACGATGAGTTCGGGCATGACCCGTCCGAAGCCGCTGCACACGGAAAGCACCCTGCTGGCGGCAATGGAGACCGCCGGACGCGAGGGCGTGGAGGACGAGGAAGCGCGGCAGGCGTTGAAGGACTGCGGCATCGGCACGCCCGCCACCCGTGCCGCCATCATCGAGACCCTGCTCCGACGCGAATACATGGTGCGCGTGAAGAAGTCGCTCGTGCCGACGGAGAAAGGGCTTGCCCTGTATTCCATCGTGAAGGAGATGGACATCGCCGATGTGGAAATGACCGGGCGTTGGGAGTCGGAACTGGCGGAGATAGAAAAAGGCAGGACGCCGCACGAGGCTTTCCTGCGCGACATCGAGGGCTACACCCGCAAGATAACCACCGAACTGCTCGCCTGCGACAAAATCTTTGGTCACAAGGCATCGGGCTGCGCCTGCCCCAAGTGCGGCACGGGCACGATGCTGTTCTATGGCAAAGTGGTGCGCTGCGACAACCCGGACTGCGCCCTGCCGGTGTTCCGCCAGATAGCGGGCAGGACGCTCACCGACACGGAAATGACCGACCTGCTGGCAAAAGGGAGGACGGGGGTCCTCGGCGGCTTCAAGAGCAAACAGGGCAAGCCGTTTAGCGCGGCGGTCGCCTTCGATGCGGATTTCAACACGAAATTCGTGTTCCCCGAAACCAATTCTGCAAGAAAATCCGCAAACAAGAAAGGAGGAAGAAAATAAATGTATAAATTTGCCACTGATTCATGTAATAATCTGTTTCAATTCGTTGATACTGTTTCTTTACATGGATTTAGTGGCGGCACTCGGAGGGATACCGGGTGCCTTTTTTCTTCTCCTTTATCCATATCAATATCCGATTTTTTCACCACTAAATCCATAAAAAGATGAAACAGAACAAGAAAACCGTTCCGGCGGAACTGTCCTATTACGGGCTGTACCTACTGGACTACCTGAGAAAATACCATCCCGACAAAGCATCGGATACCGGTTTCATTGCCGGACGCGAAGAAGCCGCCACCGCCACTTTCGAGAAGGAAAGGCTGGCGGGCGGCACGGTGGAGGACGCCCACGAGGAAGCCATGCGCGTGCTGCTCGAAGAGCTGCACTTCTCTCCCTACGCCCTGCTGACGGAGGTCGTGGAGAGGGAGTTTGCCGACGAGGTGGCGGAACAGGAGCGTGAACCGTTCTGCCGCAGGCTCTACCCCCACCTGAACAACCTGTTTGCCGGTTACGACACGTCGGATGACACCTTCGCCCTGTCACCCGCGCATGACCTGCTCTACACGGAGCTGGTAGGAACCGTCATGCTTTATCTGGAGTCCTATGGCGTTCAATAGAAAACAGAAACTGAGGGACAACATCGAGGCGGTACGCACGGCGTTCACGCTTGACCGGGAACGGCGCACCCCGACGGAAAGGGAACGTGCGCTGCTGGAGCGGTACTGCGGCTTCGGAGGGCTGAAGTGCATCCTTAACCCGGCAAAGGAACTGGCAGATGCCGTGCATTGGGCGAAATCCGACCTCGAACTGTTCGCCCCGACGGTGGAGCTGCACCGTATCATCCGTGAGAACAGCCGGGACGAAACGGAGTACAAGCGGTATGTGGACTCGCTGAAGGCCTCGGTGCTGACGGCGTTCTACACGCCGAAAGCCATCACGGACACCATAGCGGACGTGCTCCACGACAAGAAGGTGCGCCCGAAGCTCGTGCTGGAGCCGTCGGCGGGCATGGGGGTATTCATCGCCCCGGTACTGTCGGACAACCCGCAGGCGGAGGTCATGGCTTTCGAGAAAGACCTGCTGACGGGCAAGATGCTCGGACACCTGTACCCGCAACAGAAGATACGCACGGAAGGCTTCGAGAAGATAGAAAAGCCGTTTCTGAACCATTTTGACCTTGCCATCTCCAACATCCCTTTCGGGGATATAGCGGTGTTCGACCCGGAATACACCAATGGCTCGGTATTCAAAAAGATAGCGGCAAGGAAGGTGCATACCTATTTCTTTCTGAAAGGACTGGACACGGTGCGTGACGGCGGTATCGTGGCATTCATCACCTCGCAGGGCGTGCTGGATACGGAGGGCAACGGCGGCACACGCTACATGATGATGAGAAAGGCGGATCTGGTGTCCGCCATCCGCCTGCCGAACAACCTGTTCACGGAAGATGCCAACACGGAGGTGGGGTGCGACCTGATTATCCTGCAAAAGAACGAGGGCAAGGAAGAGCTTTCCGAAGAGGACAAGAGGTTGGGCGATGTCGTAAAGAACAACCATACGGGAATTTCCACCAACGGGTATTTTTTTGACCACCCGGAATACATCATCCACACCGACGCGAAAAGGGATACCGACCCATACGGCAAGCCGGCTATGGTATATACGCACAGCGGCGGCGTGGAGGGCATCGCCACGGACTTGTACCGGATATTGTCGGCGGACCTGTCGGCACGGCTGGACTTGGAACGCTACAATGGCGTCAAGGCTGAAAAGCGTGAAACACAGACGATTTCCGTCCAGCCGCAAGTTCAGGAAGTACAACAGCCGAAGGTGGAAATAGAAGAAAAAACGGTACAGCCAAATGCAGAAGCGGTAAAATCCGCACCGCAGGTCGTGGAAACGAAACAGCACGAAGCTCCTGTAATGGACTTGTATGACCTGTTCGGCTACACGCAGGAAGAGCGCAGATTGGCGGAACGGGGACTGAAACCGGAGAGGAAGAAAGGAGCCAAGTCCAAACGCCGGAAGCCGGTGCAACCGTCATTGTTCCCGATGCCTGCTGACGGGCAGGGGGTAACGGCGGAAAAAGAAAATGAAGCGGCAAGAGGCAGAAGTGCGGAAACGGCTCCTGCCATCAGCCCCGAAGAGGTACGGGAGATGGAGGAAATCATCCGTCAAGGGGCGAACGGAATACCGAAAAGACGGCACGAAGAGCCAGTACCCATGCACGGAAAGACCGAAGGTGCTACCGCTCCACCCGAAGACGGTGACCCGGAGGATGCCGTTTACCGCAGTCTGGACTGGGAAACCAACCCGCCCATCAACGGCTTCTATGAAACGATGATGTCACTCACACCCGAAAGGCGTGCCGAACTGCGCCGGATGGGAAAGGAAAAGATGGATGCCAACGCCGCCAAGCAAGCGGATACAGCCCGACCGCAGTCCATACGTCCGTTCTATCCGGTAGAGAACGGCTTTGAGGCAGAGGGAAGAAGACGGATTGAGCGTGTGGAAAGGGAGATGCGCGAGGAGGAAGCAGCCCTGACACCGGAAGAGCGGCAGCGCAGGAAGGAGGAAGCGATGATGCCCCGTCCGTTCAAGGGCATCATGGAAGCGCACCTAAAAGAAGGCTCGTTGGTATGGGAATATACCGGCGGCGTCCGCTTCCAAATCGGGGTGCTGAAGGATGTCACCAAGTACGGGGCGACCTTCCAGCCGCTCGACATGGAGGGGATGCAGGCGCAGAAGGCACAACTGTACATCGACCTGCGCAACACCTATGAACGGCTCTACGCCCACGAAGCGGAAAACCACGAGGAGAACGCCCTGCTGCGCCGCAACCTGAACACCTACTATGACGAGTTTGTCATGCGCTACGGCAACCTGAACGCCAAGCACAACGCCAAGCTCATCCTGATGGACGCTTCGGGGCGCAACATGCTCTCGCTGGAGCGCGGTGAGGACGGGAAGTTCGTCAAGGCGGACATCTTCGACCATCCCGTTTCCTTTTCGCAGGAAACGCTTGCCAAAGTGGAGTCGCCCGAAGAAGCCCTGTCCGCCTCGCTGAACCTGTACGGCGGCGTGAACCTGCCCTACATGGAATCACTCTGCGACCTGCCGCAAGCGGACATCTTGGAAGCGTTGAAGGGACGGGTGTTCTACAACCCGCTGGCGGACGGTTACGAGATAGCCGACCGCTTCATCGCCGGGAACGTGGTGCAGAAGACCGCCGACGTGGAAGACTGGATAAAGGAAAATGAAGGGCATGGGATGCTGCCGCAGGCGCAGGAGGCTTTGTCAGCGTTACGCGATGCAGTACCCGAACAAATCCCCTTCGAGGACTTGGACTTCAACTTCGGGGAACGGTGGATACCTACCGGGGTGTATTCCGCCTACATGAGCCGCCTGTTCGACACGGAGGTGCGGATAACCTATTCGGAAAACATCGACGAGTATGCGGTGGCGTGCAGCCACAAGACGATGAAAATCACGGACGAGTTTCTGGTGAAAGGCTATTACCGCCACTACGACGGCATGAACCTGCTGAAACACGCCCTGCACAACACCTGCCCGGACATGATGAAAAGCATCGGCAAGGACGAGCACGGCAATGACATCAAGGTGCGCGACAGCGAGGGCATACAGCTCGCCAATGCGAAGATTGACGAAATCCGTAACGGCTTTACTGAATGGCTGGAGGAACAGTCTCCGGAGTTCAAGAAGCGGCTGACGGACATGTACAACAACAAGTTCAACTGCTTCGTGCGCCCGAAGTACGACGGCTCGCACCAGAAGTTCCCGGACTTGGACCTGAAAGGTCTCGGTATCAAGGACCTGTACGTAAGCCAGAAGGATTGCGTATGGATGCTGAAAATGAATGGTGGGGGTATCGCCGACCAGGAAGTGGGCGGCGG
The DNA here is from genome assembly GCF_002161565.1 of Bacteroides sp. An51A. Classification (NCBI taxonomy): domain Bacteria; kingdom Pseudomonadati; phylum Bacteroidota; class Bacteroidia; order Bacteroidales; family Bacteroidaceae; genus Bacteroides; species Bacteroides sp. An51A. Next base: position 279,789 of record NZ_NFIC01000004.1, on the reverse strand, counting down.
CAAGACGCTGATAATGTGTGTCGCATCCTATGAGATGAAGCGTCTGGGACTGGTTCACAAGCCGATGATTATCGGTCTGAAAGCCAACGTGCGCGAGATTGCCGAAACATACCGCAGGGCATATCCCAACGCCCGCATCCTCTATGCGTCGGAGAAGGACTTCGCCGCTGCCAACCGGGTGCGTTTCTTCAACGACATCAAGAACAACGACTGGGATTGTGTCATCATGTCGCACGACCAGTTCGGGAAGATACCGCAGTCGCCGGAGTTGCAGCAGCGCATCTTGCAGGAAGAGCTGGACTCGGTGGAGGAAAACCTCGAAGTGCTACGCAATCAGGGTAAGGATGTGTCACGTGCCATGCTGAGGGGGCTGGAGAAAAGAAAAATCAACCTTCAGGCGAAGCTCGAAAAGGTGGAACACGCCATCCAGTCACGCACGGACGATGTGGTGGACTTCAAGCAGATGGGCATCGACCACCTCTTTGTCGATGAGAGCCACCAGTTCAAGAACCTGACGTTCAACACGCGCCATGACCGTGTGGCGGGGCTGGGCAACTCCGAGGGAAGCCAGAAGGCACTGAACCTGCTGTTCGCCATCCGCACCATACAGGAACGGACGGGCAGGGATTTGGGGGCGACGTTTTTGTCTGGGACTACCATTTCCAACAGCCTTACGGAGTTATACCTGCTGTTCAAATACCTGCGCCCGAAGGCGCTGGAGAAACAGGACATCCGCTGCTTCGACGCATGGGCGGCGATATTCGCCAAGAAGACGACGGACTTCGAGTTCAACGTGACGAACAACATCGTGCAGAAGGAACGCTTCCGCTACTTCATCAAGGTGCCGGAGCTGGCGGCGTTCTACAACGAGATAACCGACTACCGCACGGCGGAGGACATTGGCGTGGACCGTCCGAAGAAGAACGAGATACTGCACCACATACCGCCCACCCCGGACCAAGAGGTGTTTATCGAAAAGCTGATGCAGTTCGCCAAGTCGGGCGACGCGACGATATTGGGCAGACCGCCGCTCTCGGAAACGGAGGAAAAGGCGAAGATGCTCATCGCCACGGACTATGCACGGAAAATGGCATTGGACATGCGCATGATTGACCCGAACTACGAGGACCACCCCGACAACAAGGCGAGCCATTGCGCCAAGATGATAGCGGAGTATTACCGCAAGTACGACGCGCAAAAAGGCACGCAGTTCGTCTTTTCGGATTTGGGCACGTATCAGCCCGGAGGTGGCTGGAGCGTGTACACCGAAATCAAGCGCAAACTGGTGGAGGACTACGGCATCCCCGCCCATGAAATCCGCTTCATTCAGGAGTGCAAGAACGAGAAGGCACGGAAGGCGGTGATAGAGGCGATGAACGAGGGGCATGTGCGTGTGTTGTTCGGTTCGACGAGTATGCTCGGCACGGGTGTGAACGCCCAAAGGAGGGCTGTTGCCATCCATCACCTCGACACGCCGTGGCGCCCGTCCGACCTCGCCCAGCGTGACGGACGGGCAGTACGGAAAGGCAACGAGATTGCCAAGCTCTATGCGGATAACAAGGTGGATGTGATTATCTACGCCGTGGAGAAGTCGCTGGACAGCTACAAGTTCAACCTGCTGCACTGCAAGCAGACGTTCATCTCGCAGCTGAAAAGCGGCGCGATGGGCGCACGAACCATCGACGAGGGGGCGATGGACGAGAAGTCGGGCATGAATTTCTCGGAATACATGGCGATACTCTCCGGCAACACGGACCTGTTGGACAAGGCAAAGCTCGAAAAGAAGATAGCCTCATTAGAGGGCGAACGCAAGTCGTTCCATAGGGGCAAGCGCGACTCGGAACTGAAACTGGAGAGCAAGACCTCGACGCTCAAGAACAACCGGGCGGTCATTGCCGCCATGACGGAGGATTGGGAGAAGTTCACCGCCGCAGCACAGACCGGAACGGACGGCAACCGGCTCAACCTGATACGGATTGACGGGGTGGACACCACCGACGAGAAGGCCATCGGCAAGCGGTTGCAGGAGATAGCCAAGAACGCCACGACGGGTGGAGTCCCCCAACGCATCGGCGAACTCTATGGCTTTCCCGTCAAGGTCGTCAGCGAACGGGCACTCAGCGATGGGTTGGAGTTCACCGACAACCGTTTCTTTGTCGAGGGGAACTACAAGTACAGCTACAACAACGGCCATCTGGCGATGGCGGACACCCATGCCGCCGCCGTGAACTTCCTCAATGCGTTGGAGCGCATCCCCGCCATCATCAAGCAATACGAGGAAAAGAACGAAGCGTTGGAGCGCGAGATACCTCAGTTGCAGGTGATAGCGGGCAAGACATGGAAGAAAGAAGACGAGTTGAAACAACTGAAGTCCGACCTTGCCGCCCTCGACCGCAAGATACAGTTAGAGCTGGCTCCGAAACATGAGGAAATACCTGAACACGGGCAGGAACAGGGCGGCAGTCAGGCGGTGCCGAAAGCGGAGAACGTGCCGAAGCCGGATAATGACAATAATGATTACATCCGCAGCCATATAATAATAGGCAGGCCGGGACATACCGAACAGAAAGAATACCGTGGCGTGAAGTTGTAAATTGATATGTAAAAGAGCTGATAACGAATAAAAACAATATTTCGTTGTCAGTCTCTTTCTTACAAGATGTTAGGCGTTATGTGCCAACACATTTGAATGTTGTCAGATAATTTGTAAAATAAATCATCCTATCTGACAATTCTAAGAATTGCATTTTTCAAAATACGAAGAAAGAAATCTATCCATTGTTCATAGTTCCCCGTTTCATTCAAGCGTTGCAGCTCCATGTAATATTGAAAACTATGTTGATTTAGCACATCTGACAACTGCAAGATGGGCTTTCCAACTGCATCCTGCCTAATTAAAAAGAGCGTGTTCAACAACCGTCCAACTCTGCCGTTTCCGTCAATAAACGGATGAATCATCTCGAATTGGTAGTGTATCAAGGCTGCGCGAACAAACACATTCTCCGATTCTTCATAATGGATATAGCGTTCAAGGTCGGAAAAAGCATTGGTCATATCTTCATAGACAGGGGGGACGAACAGCGCATCATTCAGTCCGCTTCCTTTTCTGCCTATCCAGATAGGAGAATTGCGGAACTCGCCCGGATATTTCTTGGCATATCTTTCACTTTTACATATCAGATAATGGGCATTTTTCAATAGTCGGGCACTTAACGGCAGTTCATCCATCGCTTCAAGGGCATAAAGGGTGGCTTTAAGAAGATTTGCCGCATCCTCCATTGATTCATCATCCATACCCAATGCAAATGAAACAGGTTGTTCACCCGACGCTAATTTGCAGGAAGATTCAGCTTCCTGCCTCATGAATTGCAGGACTTGTTCATCGGATAATTGTGCTGCATAGGTGCTCAACCTGCGCATGGCATCCTCTAATTCCATTATCAACTTATCCAGCCTATCTGTATGGACTATGCGTATTTCTGAAAGCGGTGTCGGGATAAATGACCTGAAAGCCATATCTCCTGAAAGATGTTTGCGATAAGGTCCCATAATCATTTTATATGTAAGGCTTCCATGAAGCGTTTTACTACTTCGGGGTTTCCCGTATGCTTACCCTTATCTTCACTTATTTTACAGGTTTCATTGTAGAAAGCCCATGATTCCGTAATCTTTGCGGCAACCAGTTTTATGACGATATTAAGAGGCTTAACTCCGGCAAAGTCATTGGTAAAATGAGTGCCTATTCCGAATGAAGGCAAGCAATAATTTTTGGCATATTGCTGGATTTGGATTGCGTTTGAAACATCAAGTGCATTGCTGAATACGACTTGTTTTGTTTTGGGATCAATGCCCAGCGAACGGTATTTCTCAACGATTTTCATCAGTTGCTCATAATTGTCACCGCTGTCTATCCGCAATCCTTTGAACAGGTTGGCAAAATCCTCAGAGAAGTTCATACTGAAAATATCCCAACCGAAACTATCATACAGATAAGTGCCCAACGCTCCACGAAAAGTATTCCGCCAAGAATTCATGGCAATATGATTTGCCATTTGCGGACCATACATTCCACCGATAGCGCATACAAATTCATGAGCCATTGTACCGACTGGTAACAAATCATGCTTCATTGCCAAATAAACATTACTAGTTCCAACAAATTGTCCCTTCCAATTATTGTCATTACTGCACGTTTTTATAGCATGTATAACAACATTCTGCGCTTCAAAAGAAGCTCTACGTCGTGTACCGAAGTCGCTAAATACACACCCAGCTTTCAACAATTGCTTCCCTTTCTCGTAAGATTTGTCATAATAGGCTTGATAGTCAAAGCGGCTGTCCTTTTTGGTCATAATGTAATAAAGTTCTGAAATAATGGCAAGGACTTTTACTTCCAGTAAGATGGTATTTGACCAACAGCCTTCAATGTCCACACACAAGTGTCCGTTTTCGTCTTGACGTATCTTAACCCATTCATGGTCAAAACGGTATCCTTTAAGATAGGTGTAAAACCATTCTGGGATATATTTACATTTGCGTTTCATGAAATCTATTTCCTCGTCAGTGATGGTTACAGATTCCAACATCATTATCTGTTCTTCCAAAGCTTGGGCAAAGCCAATTGGGTATTCAGTATTGTCTCTGTCGGTAAACGTGTATTTAACCTGTGCTCTTGGGTAGTTGTCGATGACGGCACAGCACATGGTGAACTTATACAAATCGTCATCCGTAAAATGTCTGATGATTTGTTTCATGGCAATAGTTTTTTAATACTTATGCCCAAGACCTCTCCACCGTCCAAAGATGGACAGAATTCCTGCAAGACATGGAATATGGATGTCCCATACCTCTTGATACCGTCTTTTAGTGTATCAAGCACGCATACATCCCCGGCTATTCCGCACAAGTCTATCCGGTCGATATGCAAGCCATCTATCAGGTTATCCAAATGCATGGACAAGGTCTCAGTATTCTTCCGAATCCTTGCAAACACCTTTCCGCAGAATTATCACTTCACCGTGTGTTGTATAGAGCGGTTCCACCAATACCGAACAGATTGCCGCACCTGTTGTATTCTGTACGCAATGCATCGGCCACTCCCCGCCATTCTCTCTGAATGAGCAATGATTGTATGGATGCCAATCCATCGTAATTGCTTTTGCCGCATATTCCCCGTCTGTCCGTTTGATATATGCGGCCAATCCTTCCATTTTTGAAATTGCCTCCGGAACCGGCAGCGTGCCGTTTATGAAGTCAATTTGAGGGTCTATAATTAATAGCAAGCGTTTCATCTTCCTTTTGTTGAATCTAAACGGTTTGTCTTACCAAATCTCTTGCGAAATCCACTAACTGCACAGCCTCCTGATGGCGGAGAAAGCGTGTGTCCAGGCCATTCGCACCAAGGCGGAAGCGGTCGAGCGCATCGGCATCCTTAAATATCCGGTACAAACGGATGGTTCGTTCCGCTTCATTCGGAATTGATTGAGCGATGGCTTTGATGCCTGTTTCGTCATCCCTGTCGTGATATTTCATAACCAATGAAGCTGGTTTCAAGAATGCAATATCAGTGTTTATCTCACAATACTTCATGTAATAGGATGCCGCCCGTGCCCCATGCCCTGTATCCAGTCCATCGTCCAAACGACGGGTGTCATGGAATATGGCGGTATGTGCCAATACGCAAAGGTCTGTTTTCGTGTTTTCCGCCATCCTTTCGCCTATCAGTAAAGCATAAAGCAGCACTCTTTCGGAGTGGCCTTTCGTATGAATTTCCGAATTTGCCAAATTGAAGGACAAGTTGCTCTCCATGTATTCCGTCCAATGAAGATACGGAATTTTGACCTGTGCGGGCAGATTGTCAATGATATAACGAGGTGTTGTCATGCCAATTCCTCCTTTAAATTCCGAAGTGTATCGGCAATATCTCCTGCCAACCCGATAGATTTATTTGCTATTTCATCGGGAATATACAATTCCTGCGCGAGGTTCAGCGTAATATATGTGGCTTGCGGTTCACGTGCAGCCAGTTGCATCAACGGAAGCTTTATCAAACGGTTGCGGCTGCCTATGCCCAGTTCAATGATAACAAGCCGTTTGCCGTGATAACGGCTGAGGAAAGCATTGGCTTCTTGACTTTTGTCTTGCATCGGGCGGTTATGCAGCAAGTCCTCGAAAGTGCCTTCTACCTCGAACACCTTATCGGGCGCAAAACCGGACAATTCCAAATGCGTGTCGGCATTGGAGGTGAGAATGAAGTAGTCCTTATCACCGACTATGGCAAGCAGGTCTTTCATCACTTGCGAGGGACGGTAGTCTGTTACCCAATACTGCACCAGACGGTTCAGGAACTCCTGACGGTCCTTCTCGTTCGGGTAGTGATAAAAACATCCTTCGATGACACTGCGTATGCCGTATTTCTGCTGGAAGTCACCGAACTGGCGGCAGAACATCTCGTTGTCGGCGAAAATATGATAGCCTTCGGCGATGGACAATCCGTTGCTTGCCCCGATGAGCAAGGCATCGGCATCCTTGATGGCTTGGGCGGCTTGTTCTATCTTATTCATCTTGTAGAATTTTATAAAATCGGTTTCCAATAAATGTAAGTCATATAGTCTTTTTCCTCCGTCGAATAATGTCGGTCACGGTATGTTGTCGCCAATGTGAACCCATGGGTTGGGTAATAGTCATGGTCGCAGGAGGTATCCGTCCAAAGGAACATTTTCCGAAACCTGTGTTTGCGGAACTCTTCCGTGATGGCATTCAGCAACTCCCTGCCGCATCCTTTTCTTGTACTGACAAACAGGGACAGTTTCACATCTTCGTCCGACATTCGGGCAAGCGTGTTCCGGTCGGCTTCGTCCATGTATTCACAGAGCGTTTCCAGCAGGTCCTTTTCGATAGGCGACAGGTTTTCACTTTGTTTCTTCACCCAATCGGACAAATCTACAATTTTCCCTTTCCGCGTACCGAATATCAGCCCTTTCACTCCCTCTTCATCAGATATCTTAAGCGACAAATCGGCATCGGTGAAATTATGCCGGACGATGCACTCTGCTATACACAGAAGATAATCTTCCGAAAATCCGTCATAAAACGTATGCCACGCTTGTTTCGCCAAAGGCTTGACGACATTCATATCCTCTTCTTGGAATCTTTCTATTTTCATCATGCTTGTATTTCTCTGTTTCCTTATTAATATACTCTTGACGGGGTAAACGCTTCTTTGGGATTGAATCCTTTCATTCCGGCTATGGATTCGCCGAGCAGTTGTTTCAGCGTGATAGCGATGTCGTCGCCAATGGCAAGGCTCTTCTTTACAATCTCTTTCGGGATGATGGCGTGCTGCGGATTGATAGTGGCATAGAAGGCGTGCGGGAACTGGTAAGTCATGTTCATGAATGGTTCCTTGATGAACATCGGGGTCATCATGCCTACACCGAGTTCGAGGAACAGCACCTTGCGGCGGGCGTTGGCACGCAGGAAATCGAGATACCGCTTCATCTCGCGCTGGTAATATTCGCCTTCAAGGAAAGTGTAGCCACGCACCCACGGAGCTAACTCCTTGCCGCAATGCGGGCAACGAGGTATCAACTCGTCGGGCAGGGCGTCGCCCACAATCTTGTCGCTTAACTCAAATACCTTTTCCTTATTATAATATATCTCGTCGTGGCACGGACGGCTGCATTGCCAGTAACGGTTGTCTCCTTGTATCCGGGTAATCCTTTCGTCCGGAAACGTTCGGAAAAACTGTGCATCCTGATTGGTCGTGGCAATATAATAATTCTTCCCTTGAAGAAGTCTTGCCAGGTCCGTGTACGTTTCGCCGGTGTAGCACTCATAGACATAACGGGTGGCACGCAACATGGCAGCCCAAAGCTCTCCGCGACTAAGACGGCGGTCATAAAACAAGTCGAAATAATTATGGATGTCATATTTCTTTGCCAATCCTCCCGCCAACTTCCTGTAAACCTCGTCATCCTGATAATAGAACACGAACCCCGAAGCGGCGGACATTCCCGATGCTCCGCCCACCACGATGGCATCTGCCTCATCTATTTTCTGTTTTAGTAATTCAATCTTTTCTTTTGAAACCATTGCAAATATTTCTTTTAATTTATTTTGTTGCAAAGGTACGTGCATTACAAGAAGTAGACTCTACCAATTTATTGTAGTATTCTATCATTTCGATAAGAGAAATAGAAAGGAAATAGGATTAAACATAATTTTACTACATATCAAGCGGTAAGTATGCCCATGAAAATGATTATTCGAACTGATTATAGGTTTCGTTATTTAATGATGATGCCTATCCAACGAATGTGAACATTCGAGATTGTTTTTGGCATTTATAACGACGAACTATAATTATTATTTTTTTTATTTACTTCAGCTAGAAATTCACTAATAGTCTGTCCTGTCATTTGTTTGAAGAAACGCATCAGATGATTCGGTTCGGGAAAGTTCAAGCGATAGGCTATTTCGGATGCTGTACCTGTAGTATCGAGCAGTTCATTTTTCACTTCTAATAGTAGGCGTTTCCGAAGCATTTCCGTAGCGGTTGTTCCGAATTGTTCCTTTACAGCTTTGTTCAGCGTAATACGTGTGATACCGATTAATTCCGCATAGTCATTTACTCTGTGTTTCGTGTGGATATGTTTCTCTAACAATTGCCTGAACTGATAAGCATAGTTGTTTCGTACTTTGCATGTAGGCAAGCCGTAGGTAGTAGCATACGAGCGATTAATTTGTAATAACAAGTAAAAAAGTAACGAGCGCAGTATTTGCTCACTGTCACTAATGGTACGTCGTAATTCCTGTTTGATTTCTTTGAGAAACATAATATATCGTTGCATATCCTCTTGGGAAACAATAAGAAAAGGAGGAGTGTCATTTGGGTAACAATAAAGTAACCTATAAGTAAAGTATTTGTCCGCAAGAAAGTTGTGTAGGAAATCTTCTTGGAAAATTAGAAATCGAAAAAAATTAACATCTGTTTCCAGTTGCCATCTATGTCGTTGGTAAGGCGAAAGAAAAACGATACTGTTAGGCATCACATCGTAACACTTATGTTCTATCCACACGTGTCCGCCTTCTTCCTCGAAAAAGATAAACTCGAAGAAATCGGTTATATATTCTTTATCTGAGGTATAATACTGTAGATGTTCCATCCCAGTTCCTGTATTAATGAGAAAGTTCACGCCACATTCTGCCTTGTTGAAACGTATTTCTGTGAGGTTTGCTATTCGTGTCATAGACTACTTGTTTGCTTGCAAATATAGTGCTTTCTAGCGTGAATCGCAAATGGATTTATCAAATTGATAGTTCGTTTGGTATATTTGATAGAGTTTACAAAGAAAAATATCCTGACCTTTGCAAACGAAATAGAACAATAATTTATAGTAGTTTATATTATGGGAAAGAATAACATTACAAAATCCATCGAAGAAAAAAGGAAGTGGAAACTTCATAATAATCCCAATCATCCGATTTGTATGTTTAAAAAACATATACAACAATACTTTAAAGGGTATGAAATTTTTGACAATCTTGACGAAGTGGTCAGAAAGTTTACTCGAAGTATCCGTTCGTGCAAAGAGATATTTCTTTTTGGGTGAATGGTTTTGTCGAAAATCAAGAAGGTTTATGGATTGAGCACAATGATTTTTGCGAGATTGTTCGCGAACTAGGCGGTGATTTGATAGAAAGTGTCAGCGTAATCGACCGCTTTCAAAAACAATACAAGGTATCTTTGGCATATCGAATAATTTATCGCTCTAATGACAGAACCTTGCTGAACGATGAAATAAATCAAATTCAGGAGAACATCCGTAGTCAGATTTCAGATAGATTTAATATAGAATTAAGATAAGTATGAGAAAGATTTTAATATTTATAATGGCGATAGCAACACTTATGTCATGCACAAATAGCACAAAAGAAATAATAGAATCAACAAATAAAATTCAACTGATACGAAATGCGACATTGAAGATTGAGTATGGAGGAAAGACTTTTCTTATTGATCCGATGCTTTCCGAAAAAGGAAAACTGAAATCAGTAATTGGTACAAACAAAAATCCGACCGTACATCTTACAATGTCAGTCGAGGAGATCATGAATGATGTTGATTTCGTGCTTGCTTCGCACTCCCACTTCGACCATTTCGACAAACCTGCCGCCGCTGCGATGGGTGATACGCTGAAATTATACGTTCAGCCTGCCGATAGCGTGTTTTTTCTGAATGAGTTCGGTATGACCAACACTGAAATCATCAATGATAAGATTACAGTTGGAGAACTTACGGTTTATCGTACCGGAGGCGAGCATGGGAAAGGTACAATCAAGGAGATGATGGGAGAGGTTTCAGGTTTCGTGCTGCAAGCCGAAAACCAACCGACTGTTTATATTGTCGGCGATTGTTTGTGGACGGACGAAATCAAAGCGAATATAGAGCGATACCAGCCTGATTGGGTTATCATCAACACGGGAGGCGCAATCATACCCGCACTTTCGCCGACGTTCGGAACTCTGACTATGAATGAAAAGGACGTGGTACGCATGATTGAGGAGTCGCCAGCTAAATGCCGGTTCATTGCCGTCCACATGGATGCCATCGACCATTGCCAGACAACACGCAGCATTCTTCGCAATGAGGCAGACAAGGCAGGCATATCGAGAGAGAAACTGATTATTCCGGCAGACGGAGAAACCATCAAATTATGAGACACTATGAATTTCGTTGATGAATTGAGATGGCGCGGCATGCTGCACCAACTGATGCCGGGCACAGAGGAACTTCTTGAAAAGGAACAGGTAACAGCATATTTAGGTGTCGATCCTACTGCCGATTCACTCCACATAGGACATTTGTGTGGAGTGATGATTTTACGTCATTTCCAAAAGTGCGGTCACAAGCCGTTGGTGCTTGTCGGCGGGGCGACCGGAATGATTGGTGACCCGTCGGGGAAATCCGACGAACGGAATCTTTTGAGTATGGAAACTTTGCAGCATAATGTAAGCTGCATCAAGAAACAGTTGTCGCGGTTTCTTGATTTTGATTCCGAGATACCCAACCGGGCAGAACTCGTAAACAACTACGATTGGCTGACGCCCATTTCTTTTTTTGAGTTTTTACGGGAGATAGGCAATCGGGTTACCATTAACTATATGATGGCGAAGGATTCGGTTCAGAAGCGTCTCAATGGAGAGGCTCGTGACGGTCTTTCGTTTACGGAGTTCAGCTACCAGTTGTTGCAGGCCTACGACTTTTATTATCTGAACAAGACGAAGAACTGCAAATTACAGTTGGGCGGCTCCGACCAATGGGGAAACATCACTTCCGGAACGGATCTTATCCGGCGTATCAGCGGGAATGCAGCCTATGGCTTGACCTGCCCTCTTATCACCAAAGCCGACGGAGGAAAGTTCGGCAAAACGGAATCCGGAAATATATGGTTGGATGCCCGATATACTTCTCCTGCCGAATTTTTCAATTTCTGGCTGAATGTCAGCTACACGGATGCCTGCCGTTATATCAAGATATTCACCACATTGACACAGGAAGATATTGCCGCTCTTGTCGAGGTTCACACCAAGGACAGTTCATCGAAAGCCATGCAGATGCGCCTTGCCGAAGAGGTGACGAAGATGGTGCACGGTGAGGAGGTATATGAAACGCTTTCTGAAGCAGTCAGAATCAAATCCTGATGGGACATACTATTACAAATAGAGACTTTTAATCGGAAAATATGAAAATAAACAAGGAAGGGTATCGGATAATTTGGGGTTCAGGAATCATTTTCCTATCATGCTGGCTGTTGTTTTATTACCTGTTTGTCAACAATCGCAGTACGATTATATTCCAGCTCTGTACTGTATTGCTGGTCGTTTTCTGGCTTTATATCATTACTTTTTTTCGGGAACCGAAACGTATCCGTATCAGTGACCCGTCGTTGGTCTTTGCGCCTTGCGACGGCCGTGTCGTGGTGATTGAAAAGGTGATGGAGGATGAATATCTGCATCGTGAAATGCTGCAAATATCGGTCTTCATGTCGCTGACCAATATTCACATGAACTGGTATCCTGTAGGTGGAACAATAGAATACGTTAAATATCATCCGGGGCGTTATCTTGTAGCTTGGTTACCAAAAGCATCTAAAGATAATGAACATACGACAACTGTTGTGAGAATGCAAAAGGTCATTTGATACTTTTCCGCCAAATTGCTGGATTTATTGCCCGACGGATTGTGTCTTATATAAAACTGGGATACGAGGCGGAACAGAACACGACTGCCGGGTTTATAAAATTCGGTTCGAGAGTGGATATTTTGCTTCCATTGGAATATGAGATATTAGTGGAATTAGGTGATGCAGTCGTGGAAAGTCAGACACCACTGGCAAGAGTTAGGTAAACTATAATATAATCTATTAGGTTTTATAAGTAACCGTTTAATAGTTTTTCCCAATGTGAAGCAAACAATAAGAATTGATCAAAGGTTACGGATAAAAAAATATCTTAATATTTTAAAATACATATTATCGGAATGGATTTGGCTTTTGTTTGTTTTATAAGCTAAATTGTGTGCGTATAATAACACGTATGTAATACATAATTGGTAGAAAAACAATTGACTTTAATAAAGTAGCTTGTATTGGATTTTGCATAGAAGAATGGCTTTTCATTAGTTATTGTGATTGACGGACTGAAAGCATCAAGTATGGAGATTGTTGATCTATTCTTCTACATAAAATAACTATTATTAATGAGAATAAAAACAGATTGCATAATGATAAAAGCTATATTTTTTGATATTGACGGAACATTGGTCAGCTTCAAGACACATCGGATTCCGCAATCAACAATAGATGCCATTGTACAAGCAAAAATGCAAGGCATCAAAATATATATTTCTACAGGGCGTCCTTTCCCGCTAATAAACAACATAGACGGAATCAAGCATCTGGTGGACGGCTACATCACCGCCAACGGAGCTTATTGCTTTGTGGGGAACAAAGTCATCTCTTGCCAGCCCATACCCGATGAAGATGTCCGTACCGTTATCAGGTGGGCAGACGAAAAGGACTTTGCCTGTATGGTGGTCGGCGAGAAAGACTTGGCCATGTACCGCAACAATGCATGTGCCGACCGCATATTCCGTCAGATGCTGGATGTCCACAATTTGCAGACGGATGTCCCGATAGAGCCTGTCCTCCGGCAGCGTATCCTACAACTCACTCCGGTGATTCCGAAAGATGAAGAAGAACGGTTGATGCCGCTGTTGCAGGGCTGCGAGTCCAGCCGTTGGTATCCCGACTTTGCCGACATCACGGCAAAGAATGTAAACAAGGGAAATGGGCTTCTGGCTATCGCAGCGCATCAAGGCATCAAAGCGGAAGAAACAATGGCACTTGGCGATGGAGGCAATGATATGTCAATTATCAAGCAGGCAGGCATTGGAGTGGCGATGGGAAACGCGAATGAAGCACTGAAAGCCGTTGCGGATTATGTGACGGAGCCGGTGGACGAGAACGGGGTTTACCATGCGTTAAAGCGTTGGGTATTTATGCCACGCTAATTTTAATATGTTTTGTAACCCGAATGCCTATTTAATAAACAACAGATATTATGGAAGGAAACACTATCTATATCAAAAATATGGTTTGCAGGCGGTGCATCCTGACCGTTTCCAATATCTTTAAGGAGAACGGCATCATGCCTGCCAGCGTTGAACTGGGTACAGTCGTGCTGTCTGAGCCTATTCCGGAAGGAAAGAAAGACTGCATCCGCCGCAGGCTTGAAGAAAACGGCTTTGAGGTGATTGATGACAAGCGGATGCGCGTTATCGAGCAAATTCGTATCGGCGTTATTGAGTTCGTGCGCCATCCGGAATATCAGGAGAAGATGAACTTGTCAGACTATCTGCAGGACAAATGCCGCAAGGAATACAGCGCGCTCAGCAAGTTGTTCACTGAGATGAAAGGCATCAGCATCGAGCGGTATTATCTTGCGCAACGAATTGAGCTGGTGAAAGAGCTGCTTGTCTATGACGAACTGACTGTCAGCGAGATTGCGGATAAACTGCATTATTCGAGTGTGGCTCATCTGAGCGCGCAGTTCAAGGCGCAGACGGGACTGTCTCCCACACAATTCAAGGCGATGAAAGGACATAAACTGAAACCGCTCGACGAGATATAAATCGTATCCATAATAATGTAACAGCCCGACCCGGCTTGCCGTTTAACTTTGCACACGGAAAAATAAAAGAAGACTTATTTATGAAAAAGATTTTAGTATGGATGTTCCTTTCCTGCATAAGCTGCGCGAACCTTTGGGCTTCGGACAGGACGGTCAAAGGTTATGTGCTTGACAAGGAGGGAACGCCTTTGCCCGGTGCATATGTGTATGATGCCGACAAGCATACGGCAGTTACGGACGAGGACGGCTATTTCGAGCTTTCCATACCGGAGGAGGTGAGGGAGTTGAAAGCCGGCTACGTAGGCTTCAACACCCTTACCTACACAATGGAGCGTCCCGATGACGTACAGATTCTGGTGATGAGCCAGAGTACTGAACTGGAAGAGGTGGTCGTCACGGCAGGAGGCATCGGAACAATCAAGAACCGCAGCAATGTGCTGAATACGGAAAGTGTGACTTCACAAGCTCTGACACGTGCCGCCTGCTGCAACCTCTCGGAGAGTTTCGAGACGAACCCTTCGGTGGACGTTGCCTACAGCGACGCCGTGACGGGAGCCAAACAAATCCAGCTTCTTGGACTGGCAGGTACATATGTGCAAATGCTCACGGAGAATTTCCCGAACCTGCGGGGCGTGGCTTCCACCTACGGGCTGGACTACATTCCGGGACCGTGGATGCAAAGCATACAGGTTTCCAAAGGAGCGGCTTCGGTGAAGAACGGCTACGAGTCCGTGACGGGGCAGATTGACGTGGAATATAAGAAACCGAAAGTGGCGGATCCGCTGCTGGTCAATCTTTTCGCCAGCAGTACGGGGCGTTACGAAGGAAATGCCGTGGGAGCCGTAGAGTTGAACGACCGCCTTTCTACCGCCCTGTTCCTGAACTATTACAATGAGAAGCGGACGCACGACAAGAACAAGGACACGTTTCTGGATATGCCGGAAATGCAGGCGTTCAGCGTAATGAACCGCTGGCACTACCAGACACCCAAGTTCGTGTCGCAATCGGGCATTAAGGTACTCGCAGACCGCCGTACAAGCGGACAGACCTCCCACACCTTACACGGTGACGAAGATTTTGCTCCCTATACCATTCATAACGATGCTAACCGTGTGGAGCTTTTCTCAAAAAACGGATTCATCATCAATCAAGACCGGAATGAAAGTGTGGCGGTTATCGCGTCAGGCTCGTACCACGACCAGCAATCGAACTATGCGGACAAGATATATAACGTATATGAATCGAACATCTATGCCTCCCTGCTTTATGAAAGCGAATTTGGCGACAGGCATAAGTTGGCGGCAGGATTGAACTACAACTGGGACAACTATGCGCAACGGGGCAATGTCATCGAGCGTTACCGTCCGCAGGAACGCAACGTAAGCGAGAGCGTGGCGGGTGCATACGCTGAATACACGTGGACACCTGTGGAGAATTTCACGTGGATGCTGGGACTGCGCGCCGATTACAGCACCTTGCACCATTGGTTCGTCACTCCCCGTATGCACCTCAAGTATGCGCCTGCCCCCTGGCTCGACTTGCGGGCTTCCGCCGGAAAGGGTTACCGCACCACCTTCATCTTTCCCGAAAACAGTTACCTGCTCGCAAGCAGCCGCACGTGGCACATCGCTGACGACCTGCATCAGGAAGAAGCGTGGAACTACGGCATCAGCGCGTCTTTCCATATTCCGGTGAAAGGCGAGGAACTGACCGTAAACGCGGAATGGTTCTATACGGATTTTCAAAATCAGGTGGTAATCGATATGGACAGGAATGCGCACAGCATCTATTTCTACAACTTGGACGGCAAATCCACTTCCAGCGTATTCCAAATAGACGCCACCTATCCGCTGTTCCGTGGTTTCACCCTGCTGGGAGCCTACCGCTGGATGGACGTGGAATGCACGTATGGCGGCAAGACCTTGCGCAAACCGCTCACCAGCCGTTACAAAGCTTTGGTTACGGCATCATACGAAACGCCGTTGAAGAAATGGCAGTTCGATGTGACTGTCCAGTTCAATGGCGGGGGACGTATGCCGACACCCGATGCGGAACGTCCGTTATGGGGCAGCACCTTCCCGTCGTACACCCAACTGAGCGCACAAGTTACGCGCCGTTTCCGCCGGTGGAGCATCTATGTGGGTGGAGAGAACCTGACAAACTATAAGCAGAAGAACCCGATTGTATCGGCAGGAGACCCGTACAGCCCGGATTTTGACGCTACAATGGTATGGGGACCAACAATGGGCTACAAACTTTATGCGGGCATCCGCTACAACATACCCAAGATGTAACAAACAGAACTAAAAATAAATAGAAGACAATGAGAACAAAAACAATCATGCTGACAGCCCTGTTTTTGCTGGGATTGTCATCCGGCGTTTCGGCAAAGGACGTGAAAGAAAACAAGAAGGCAGAAGTGACATTCCTCGTGTCAATGACTTGTGAAAACTGTCAAAAACGCATTGAGGATAACATTTCTTTCGAGAAAGGGGTAACCGGACTGGACGTTAACCTCCCGCAAAAAACCGTCACCATCGAATACCGCAAGGACAAGACTACGCCTGACAAACTGAAAACAGCCATTCGTAAATTAGGATATACTGTGACACCGTTCCATAAGACAAAGGACAACTCAAAAGAGCCGTCAAAATAGAGGATATAGTATAAATACGGCTTTGAATAAAATAAATTGAGCCATTGACAAGGCGAAAGGAGTATTGGTGTAAAATCTTGAACGGTGCTTGAATTCTTCAGAAAGTACCGTTCGTTTTTTATATTAAAATCCGATAAACGAGTAGGAATAAATTAGAAATAAGCTACTTATAAGCTTTTCTCAAAGAACGAGGTAATGAGTTGGCAACTATCTCAAATTCTGCAATTTGCGGTATATTTCCACCATACAACTCGTATAGATTGCAAAGTTACACAAAAAAGTAGCAATAGGAAACTTTTGAAGTAATTTTCAAAGATGCCCTATTGCCACTTTCCAATTATTCTATGATACCAGGTTTCGGGATTATGTGTATAACAAATCGTTGGTTATCTTTATTCCCTCTAACATCAGGTTGAACTCTAAATTTGCTTGATTGTCCACTTCCTGAAATTAAGACCTCACAATTGCCAAGTGAATCGAACTCAATACCGTTACTTGACCAGAATTTAATTAGAGCCAATGCTCTTTCATAGCTGAGCTCATAATTTCTTGTATAATAATCTTTTGACGATTGTCCTTCTATGATAAGCATGTATTGAGCTTCTGGAATTTTGCTTTTTGCACTATTCATAAAACGGACGATTGCCTGACCTGCTTTTAATAACTTTTCAAGTTGTTCTCGCTCTATATCATGGATATTAGAACTATATGTATTAAAAGAGACTTCAATGTCTTTTAATGTATGCCTCTTGAATTGCTCATCGTATGCGAAATACTTATTATCTATCTCTTTAATCGAGTTATTTAGTTCTTCGATTTTTCTGAGCTGTTCCTCTTTTGCATTGACCTCTTTGTCTAATTGGGCATTAATGCCCTTCATTTTGACAACACACACTATAAATAGGACAAGCATAATGAAAAATAGGCTTGTCATGAGGTCAGAATAACTTAACCAGAAAGTATTATTTCTGTTTCTTGACATAATTATTTTCCTTCTTTAAAGCTCTTAATAGATTCTGTCATTGTTTCTATAGCCTTAAGAATAGACTTGTTTAACTCTATATTTTCAAGTTGAGCGTTATGATAGTCTGTTCTCAAGTTTAAAATTTCACCTTTCATATCCTTATAACATTCCGCTTGAACTTGCGTATATTGTACCATTGTATCAAGCACTTCTTTCAGTTTATCAAATGTATCAAAGAACTCTTTGTTGTTTGTGACAAAATTCTGAATGTATTCTGTTGATGCTGTAAGTTGTGTTGACAAACTTTCAGAAACGTGTTTCCCTTCAGACATAAGCAAATCAAATTCCTTTCTCCAAATCTCCCTTGCTTCTGCCCCTGTCGGGAAATGGGTCGTTATTGCTTCTTGAAACTCCCGCTGAAGCTCGGCAGTTTTATTCTGATTACTTATAACAATGGAAAGTCCCGTAGAGAAATTTTCGAATTTACCAATTAAAGTTTGTATTTGATTTATAACTCCTGATGCATTGGCTATTGTCGAATTGAGTTGTTCTTGGTATGTACGGAAAACAGCTAATGAATCGGCTGAATCTTTTAATTGCATAAAGGTTTCTGCAATTTTATTAGCGGTTCGAGTTAAACTCAATTTGTTTATTTCCGCTAAGACTAAATGCTGTTTCTCCAAATTGTCGTTTAATAATTCAGCAGAATCGGCATAAGCATCTAAATTCCTTCCAAATTTATCTACAAAGTGTCCTAATACTCCCTTTAATGAATTTAGGCTTGAAGCCATACTATTTGATAATAATGGCATCAATTCACGTCTTAGGAAATTCATATAATCTCCTTTACCGTCGTCACATTTGCTTGCAGCAGCCTTATATGTTACAGCACTATTATATACGGTAAAACCTAAGCCTAATAAACTTGCACACATAGCTGCAACTATGCCGTATAATAAATGCTGTAATCCATTCAAGTTATTCGTGTTACCAAAAATTTGGTCAAAATCAACACCTAATAATCCTGTAATAATTCCTATAAAAGTGCCTGCAAGTCCTAAATATAGAGGAACATTAAGGCTATTTTGTATTTCATCCTCTAATGTTTCTTTTTGACTGTCACATATATCTTCTAATACTCCTAAATCAGCACTTGTCCCTGTATTTTTGCACAAGTACTCATTCGTACGATTGATAATCATTTTAAATTTCTTATTGGAAGACTTACTCCCACCTTGAAAAACAATAAGTGATAAGTCTGTATAATCTTTGCTTTCATCACCGTTTTCATCATTATGTCGTGGTGGAATGCTTTGCAAAAATTTCTGTAGAGATTCTTTATTCCTTAGTACACTCGGTGTAATAGACGTTTCTTTTAGCGACAGAGTGTCAACATCTTCAAACAAGCTATCAAGTTCTTTAATTTTTCCTTTTGTTTTAAGAAAACTACGAATTTGAAATATGATAACAGCTGCTACAACAATGACTGCGATAATTAAACCGATGTATTCTTGTATTATTTCCATTTTTACAGATTCTAATTGTTAAACTTACTCTTCAAACGGGATTTTATTTTGTACGCTTTTACGTACTTTTACCTTACGTTTTAGTTCTTTCTTGAATTCTTTCTCCCTAATCTTCTTCGCATCCATTTCTTCCTGTGTCATTGGTTGGTAACCCTCTATGCCATTAGGATATTTTCCGTCAATGTATAATTTTACCAAACCTGCGTGTGACAATGGCTTTGAAATATCTCGAAAGTCTATATTTGTATTATAATCTAATAATACAATATCTTGAATTTTGCTTTGCGCTTTTATTCTTTCTATTACATGATGAACTTCGGGAACATTATCTAACACCCATTTATATGTTGGAAGATAAATAAGCATCCTTGCTTCAAAGTATCCCAATAACTCTTTACTATAAGCTCCTTTACTATGTCCTTTGGGCATTCCATATTTTCGTACAGTCCGTTTTAAATCTCGCATTGTATCATTTTTGAATGTCGCAAAATCCACGCCTGCATTCTCAAAGACTTTTAGTCCTTGCCAGACCGCTTCGACACAGGTTGCTTTTAATCCGTCAGTAAAAGGAATAGGTATATTTCCATGTGGATAAAACGGACTCAATATTTTTGCATATCGCGTCTCTGAATTAGAGGTAATATCCAGTATTACAGCATTAGGATATTCTTCCTTTATTTTTTCTAATTTCCTTTTTTTGCTTTCTATATAAATCATAACTCAAAAATTATCAAGATTTACAATATATTTCTTCGGGACAAATGTCTTTACCATGACTTCAGCCTGATGAGGCTTAAAATCATCATCGTCTTTACGGACATAATTCCTTTTAGTAGCGTTAAAATTAACCCTTTTCAAATCATCTAATTCTCCTCCGTGAGTATGAAGTTTATCTGCTGCATTAATATCGGAAAACAGTGTACCTTTTAATAAGGCAACATCTACTTCAATTTTTAGAATGACTATATCGCTCCCCGATTGTTGTAAACGATAAGCCATAGGATGGTCATTACAAAAGCTCAAACGAACATAGTCTTCTAAACCATATTTTTTATCTAACTCTTGGGAATCATAATCACCACCTTGACACGGAATAGTTATATTGTTTTTCTTGCAATAATGCCAAGAAAATAAACCTCCATGCCGCTTAATGGATGGAATATTTCGTCTATCCGTAAAATGGTATAGGTATCGAATACCATTGTTGTCCAATATTTGTTTGAAATCAGACCAATTTTCTTTTCGCTCAGTAGACAGAACCTCTAATCGTTCCTTTTCTGCTAATTCTGCTTGTTCTTTCTTTCTGGCTTCTTCGGCAAGTCTATTTGCTTCCTGTTGTTTCCGAATTCGTTCTTCTGCTATTCTTTTTTCATTCTCAACCCTTTCCTTTTCTTCTCTTTCTCTTTTCCTACGTTCTTCTTCCTCTTTGCGTTTTTGTTCTTCAGCTAGCTTAACAAGTCTTTCATGTTCTAATTCTCTTTCTAATTCAGATAAAGACTTTTGTATATCCGTGTATCGTTTTCTTATAATCGAATCTTTTATACGCACTATTTCATGCGTAATTTCATCCATTATTTGCTTTGCCTCTTGGAACTTTCGCTGAGCTATAAGGGTTTCAAGTTTATCTAATAATGATTTTGTTCTTTCCTCTCGTACTTTTAATTCATGTGCTTCTTTTCTTAATCTTTCATCTTTTAAAGTTTGGAGAGAAGGTATATTTTCAAATTTACGCGGAGAAAAGACGCGAGTTTGTAATTCAACTTTTCGGGGAGGAATATTTAAAGAATACCAATCAGTTGGTGATTGTTTAAGTTTGTTCCTGTTTTGCTTTACACGTTTCTCCCTTTTATCAAGTTCGTCATAAAGCGACTTAGGTGCAGATGGCTTGGGCTCACCATTTACAAGGGGTTCAGTTGGTGAACTGTCATATAATCCAAATAGTTTTTTAAGCCATTTAAAAATCATATCATATACCTTTTAACACGAAGCGTGGAACTGTATGCCACACTCTTACTTGAAGGTCGTAGGAAACCTTGGATACAGATGTAACAATAGCAGCCCACGCTATAGCGTGAGAACCACTATGCTATCCTTGTATCCAATTTGAAAATTTCCTACGTTTTCAAGTACAAGATAAGCATAACGCTTCTTCTTTTTCTCGTATGTCGTGGAAAGAGTTGCCTCAATCCGGTTACAAAGATAGGGGATTTTTGTGATAATCCCCTATCTTCTAATACTTTTATTTGCTTTCGGAATAGATTTTTGAGTTCATCCTATATTTTCAGCCCTTTATCCTGTCTTGTCGTTGCAATCCCTAAACCGTTTCTCCATTCCTTCGCTTTCTGCCTGAACCATTGCACAAGTGGTATATCATTTACGCATATGTGGTAGTGTCCTTTCCTGCTCTTGTCCTCTTTAAATGAGAAAACCGCATTTTCATCACGGAACTTTCGGTTGAATTCGGGAGAATAGAAATCACCTTTCAACCTAACTTTCTTCAACTTGCACAATTCTTGGATTACCCTTTCAGAGAAATGCAAGGTGTTTCGGCAAAAGTCAATCAATGGAAGCAGCTTCTCCACATGAGGGAAATAACGCTGTATCCTGTCCATATACTCATTGAACTTGGTGCGTTCTTCCCTATGTGTCTGTTCCATTGTTTCAATATTCCGTACCAATTCTTCGTTCTGACTTTCAAGGGCGGATATGCGTTGCTGCAATTCCTCCCTTTCCGCTTTCAACTTATTGCTGCCCAAAAGGGAGCTTACCTTTGCCACGAGTGCGGCTTTCGCCTCGGTCTTGGCGGCTTCCAGCTTCTCCGACTTGATTTCCTTTTTCACTTCGTCA
Organism: Bacteroides sp. An51A; assembly: GCF_002161565.1. Lineage (NCBI taxonomy): Bacteria > Pseudomonadati > Bacteroidota > Bacteroidia > Bacteroidales > Bacteroidaceae > Bacteroides > Bacteroides sp. An51A. The sequence goes on along the minus strand of NZ_NFIC01000004.1, from coordinate 257,600 downwards.
AGCTGCCGTTCCGCCTGTTGTTGTTCGGTCTGCAACTGCCGCACATTAGCTTCAAGCTCTCCCGTCTGCCGTTTCAGGTTACGGTAGTATTGGGCGGTGGTGGTGTGCCGTGCTTCCGAACCACGGACACCACGCTGCAAGCCATATTTCGCCATTGCCTCTGCATAGCTGTCGTGGTAGGCAACCAGTTTCTCACGTGTCAGTAGGTCATCGGCACACAGGCGCACGGCGTTGGCTTTCTTGCGGTAAGTGCGTTTGGCGTCCGCCTGCTTCTTCTTGGCTTTCCTGCGCTCACCCGTCACTATCGGTACGACCGTAGCATGGATGTGCGGCGTATGCTCGTCCATGTGTAGCACCGCCGATACGGTATTTTCCCTGCCGAATGTGCGGTGCAGCCATTGCAGGTTGTCATCGCACCATTCGGCAAGCCTTCCCTCGTCTTGTACTCTCACCATGTCCTCGTGCGTACCCGAAAGCACGATGCGGATTGCCCTCACTTGGTCGGGCGTTATCTTCCGCCTAATGCCCGCCATGCGGATGCGGTGGCTTATTGCCTCGGTACGGTCTGCCACGCCATCGGGGAATTGCACCAGCTCACGGTTGAGGTGGGTGCGTGTAGGGTCTGCGTTCTTGGGCGTTGTCTTGCGTTCTATGTGGTCGGATGCGCCCGTGTCAGCCGACCCTTTCGCCTTGTTGATTTGGATGCTGATATATCCCATTCGTTTCTTGTTTTTGAGGTTGTACAAACTTGTTTGTCGGTGTCCGTCTGCCTGCGGTCATAGCCTCACGGGGCAAACGGGGGTGTCCAGAGGGGTGCAACCCCGCTGGCTCATTGGGGCGTTTTTAGCATTAGCGTCAGCGGTGCGTGAAGAAAACGCCCTAATGAGCTATGGCTTTTCGTTCCCAAAAGCCTGCGGCGGTGTCGGCGGTGATGTCGGCGGACATTGGTCGCCTTTTTCTTTTCGCCAGCCTTTTATGATATTCCGTGCCGTTGTGCCGTCACGATTGCCTGTCGGCACATGGGCATACAGGCAGGGATGGTGCTGCCGTTCCCACAGCGGACTTGATAAGGGTTGAAATTCCGATGAATTGATGATTGTATAGTCTAATATGTTGACAGCTAATAGAATAGCATTTCATCAGCGTCTCATCAAACGGCTCGCCAAAAGAAAAGTGATGTATGTGGCTGCATCCGCTTTCTCTTTTCATCAGCCAAATACTTTTGTTGAGCGTTTGATGAGTATGTAAGTTACTGTTATTCTTTATGTTTATATATACTTTCATCATTTCATCAAAATATCAAAGCATTTCCAACTGCGATTTGCTTACCGTATAGTAGCGTCCAATCCGTCTGACGGGAGAGTAACGGCATTCACGGTTGTAGTCGTATTGGTAGGTGGTGTAAGAAAGCGAATTGGATGCAGGAACCAGCTTCCAACACTCCTGCACCACTTTCCGAACCTGCGACTTTTCCACCTTGACTTGCGAGCAGACGAGCAACGGGATAATGTCATTAAGACAAAAAGAAACAGACTCAACATCCACGCTTGCCATGATGTCAAGCAGCAGTTCCGCCATCTCAATCTCCAGCCTATTACGGTTGCTTCGGATTATCTTCCGTAGGGCATCCGTTTCCAGCAGCTTCGGGTTGAACCACATGCGGCTCTCCTTCTCGGTGGATAGCTGTCTGTGTTGCAGGAAATGCAGAAAAGCGGGTATCTCCGTTTTCAGTTTTTGCAGGAAGTCGGTATCGTCACTTTTGAGCGGCACAATCTTCCGTACCCAATAGCGTGTCTCTCCTGCGTCAATGATGACGGGCAGGTGCTCGTTGTTGGAGCAAAGCACGAACTTGGCGAAGAAGCCTATCTCGTCACGGTCCTTGCCTTTCGCCTCTACCTTGTAGGAAAGCGTGGTGCTGAGGTTCTTCAACCGCTCGCTATCCTCACGGCGGTTGAGCAACACTTCATCCACCATGATGAGCAGCTTGCCCGCCCAATCGGAATTGAACTGGCTGCGGAAGTCCTCGTTGGTGTTGAACGTCACGTTGTTTTGGAAGATAGCTTTCAGGAAATTCAGGAACGTACTCTTGCCCGTGTTCCTCTCTTCGGACACGAGCAACAGGATGGGCAGCTTCTGTACGGGGTAAAGGTAGAGCAACTGCAAATAGTCCATGCCCAACTCGTACTGTTCGCCGAAGATGTGTTCCGCCAGCGAGCGGATGCAGGGGAAGTCGCCCTGCACGGGAACATGGCTTATCGGCTCGTAGAGGTTGAGGAACTTGCCGACTACGGACTTGTAGCCCACATGGTCGGGTACGGTGCAGAAGCCGTCATATTTGGGGATGCCCGCCATGTAGTCCTTGCCGTAGTCCTGCCGTAGGGTCTCGGAGTTCCATGCGATGCGCTTCCTCACATAGCCGCCGTTAATGCGGGGCTGGTTCACAATCTTGTAGAGCGTTGTGCCTACTCGGATGAATTCTTCTTTTTTATCCATGTTTATAATACAGTTTTAGTGCCGCCGACACCTTGTCGGCAAGCGGGTTGAACATGGATGCAAAGCTATGGCAGGACGACTAAAACCTTGATAAGTAAAACGATGCAGAACGGAGCAAACGAACCGAAGCAACAAGAAAATGCAGCAGGTTGGTCAACCTCAACCTTAAAATGGCGAAAAGAAAAAGCCCGAAGAAGCGAAAAATCTCACTTCTTCGGGCTAAGGGTATTGTGTGAATGCACGAACGTATTGACACGCAACCGCACTCGCTAACACTTACACGATTGCTTGCAGCCTAATGAGAACCAAAGCATTTGCCTTTCTTTTCGCAAGCACAACTTTTCCAACAGGGCATTACGCACCCTTGCGGCATTGGGTGTGTTGATACGGAAAGCGAGTGCCACGACCATAGGCAAGGCATACACATCCGCATAATAACCATTGGGCAGTCTGATGCGCCTTTCCACTTCGCAAGGCTGCAACACTCCGCTTTTGTACACGGCTCGAATTACGGCACGAAGTGGAGGGGCGATTACATCGAACAGCCTTACCAATTCCATTTCGCTCATCCATATATAGGCGATATCGGACGGTACGGCAATCCTGCCGTACTCGTCCACTGTGATTGTTGTCCGTTTCATAGGCTGTGCTATATGGCAAAACGTCCGTTTACCTTGCTCTCAAAGGCGGATATGTCGTTTTCAAGTTTCGTGTTGGTCACCTTCGCGTAAATTTGCGTGGTTGTGATATTTGTGTGACCTAAAATCTTGCTCACGCTTTCTATCGGCATACCGTAATTGAGAGCCAAAACAGCGAATGAATGACGGCTTAAATGGAATGAAATCGGCTTTTCTATCCCGCATTTCTTCGCCACGGCCTTGATACGCTTGTTCACCATGTCAAGCGAGCCGATATTGAAAAGCCGCTTGTCTGTTCTGAACGGCTCGTAGCGTTTGATAATCTGCATTGGGATGTCCATCAGCTTGATTTGGAACGGTACGCCCGTCTTTTGGCGTTTCGACACAATCCACGGTGTGCCGTTCATCTCCACGATGTTGTCAGTGGTCAGGTTCTTGATGTCCGTGAACGATATGCCCGTCCAACACCCGAACAGGAACAGGTCTCTTGCCAATGCAAAGTTGGGATTGTCCAGCTTGATTGCGCCCAATGCCCGCATCTCGTCCTCCGTGAGAAAGCCACGCTCCTTGTGGTCGGGGTCAACGTGGTACATCGCAAACGGGTTTCTCGGTATCTTGCCGTTGTAGTGCGCCGTGGTGACGATGTGTTTCAACGGTATGGAGTATATCCACACGGATGATTGCGCCAGCCCGACCTCGTTGCGCAGGTACAGGCAATAGTCACGGATGAAGTCCTCCGTCAGTTCGTTCATCGCCATATCCGTCCGCTTGTACTGCCGCTTGATGAACTCCGCCACGTATTTGCGGACGGTCAGGTACTTTTGGTATGTGCGCTTGGAGCGGTCTTTGCCCACCCGTTTGGCAAACGCCTCGTTCTCCTTGTCAAAGGCACGTAATAATGTTTCATATTCCGTGCCGATGCCTTGATAAGCATTGCGTACCATTTCTGCCGTTACAAACGCCTCACGGTCGGAAAGCCGCTGGTAGTGCTTTGTTATTTGCGCCTTGATGTTGTCAAGCGCATAGTTCACCGCCACCGCCTCGCGGCTCTTGCCTTTCGCCCTATTGCCTTTGGCATCCCATAAATCTTTGGAGATGCGCTGTTTGCAACTGAACTGTGCGATAGTCCCGTTGATTGTAACCCGTCCCATGATGGGGACAATTCCGTTCTTCTCCTTGCTTCCGTTTACATAGAAGACGGTCTTGAAAGTACTCCTCATAATCCTACTTTTTTGTTTGATGCAAAATTAGTCTATGGGAGTTGCAAAGGCAGAATGTAAACCTACGCAGAACGCAGAAATAGAGACTATTAGTGTTAAATGTGCATTCGGTGTCGGGTAATGGTTTGGAAGTGCATCTGTTGCTGCAATCCGCCCAAATCCGTTTTTCCGCCCTTATGCCATTTTGAGCCACACGAAGCCAAACTCTCTGACCGTCAGTGAGAATGCTCAAATTCGCTTTATTCTGCGTTTTATCCTATTATTTTATTGTAAAAGTAGCAAAAATGAGATTATCTGATTTACATACGGGCGAAAACGGGATAATTGTCAAGATATATGGTCGTGGCAGTTTCCAAAAACGGATAACTGAAATGGGATTTGTATTCGGGAAACGGGTAAAAGTCATATTGAACGCGCCGTTGCAAGACCCGATAGAATATGAGATTATCGGTTACAAGATTTCGCTGCGGCGGGAAGAGGCGGACAACATCGAAGTAGTGAGTGAAAAAGAAGCTAAGAACTTTGTACATAAGCAAAGTCAGGAACTCTCTATTGATGCCTCTCATTGTGATGACGTTCCATTTCTTGAAAAAGAAATGGAACGCATGGCGGCCGAACGGAATCATTCGATACGAGTGGCATTGGTCGGCAATCCGAATTGTGGAAAAACATCCTTGTTCAACATCGCTTCCGGTGCGCACGAACATGTCGGGAACTATAGCGGTGTGACCGTAGATGCCAAGGAAGGGACATTCGAGTATGGCGGCTATCGGTTCACCTTGGTGGATTTGCCAGGCACATATTCCATTTCGGCGTATAGTCCCGAAGAACTTTACGTACGCAGAAGCCTTGTAGAAGAAATCCCGGATATAGTCCTCAATGTGGTGGACAGTACCAATCTGGAACGTAACCTTTATCTTACGACACAGGTCATTGATATGGACTTACGGGTAGTGATGGCCTTGAATATGTATGACGAATTTCAAGAACGAGGTGACAAGCTGGACACAGAACGACTTGGGCAATTATTGGGCGTCCCAATTGTTCCAACCATCAGCAGGACGGGAGAAGGAATAGACCGATTATTCGACACCATCATCCATGTGTATGAAAAGAAGCAGCCTATATTGTGCAGGCACATCCACATCAACCACGGTGAAGAACTGGAAACGAGCATCCGCCGCATTCAATTGCTTATCCAACGCGACGAGGGCATCCGCCACAAATATTCTACCCGTTTCCTTGCCATCAAGTATTTGGAGAGGGACAAGGACATCGAGAATGTAGTGGAAAGCCTTCCTTGTCGAGATGAAGTCATTACGACCCGTTTTGAAGAACAGAAACGCATAGACGGATTGCTACATACTTCTATGGAAACTGCCATTGTGGATGCAAAATATGCATTTATCCAAGGCGCATTGAAAGAGACTTATTGCCCTGCGTCCTCGAAAGAGCCATCCAAACGGACAAAAACAGACAAAATTGATGCAATTGTCACTAACCGTTGGTTGGCATTCCCATTGTTTTTCTTCCTGCTCTATCTGATCTTTCAAGGTACATTTACTTTGGGCGAATACCCGATGGAATGGATTGAATGGTTCGTAGGGCAATTCGGTGATTGGATTTCCACATATATGCCGGACGGGATGCTAAAAGACTTGGTGGTGGATGGCATTATCGGCGGCGTAGGCAGCGTATTGGTGTTCCTTCCCAACATCATGATACTTTACCTATTCATCTCCTTGCTCGAAGATTCGGGCTATATGGCACGTGCCGCTTTCATTATGGACAAAATCATGCATCGCATCGGATTACACGGCAAGTCGTTCATCCCTATGATCATGGGATTCGGTTGCAATGTCCCGGCTGTGATGGCAACACGCACCATCGAGAGCCGGAGAAGCCGGCTGATAACCATGCTCGTCATTCCATTCATGTCGTGTACTGGACGTTTGCCTCTCTATATCTTGATGACAGGACTATTCTTTCCCCATTATGCCAGCATGGTTTTATTAGGGCTTTATGTGTTGGGCATCCTTGTGGCGGTATGTTCGGCGCACATCATAGGGTGGTTCATCAAGGAAGAAGACCTGCCTTTCGTAATGGAACTTCCTCCATATCGGATACCTACGGTAAAATCCGTTTTCCGACACACGTGGGAAAAAGGCAAACAATACCTACATAAAATGAGCGGCATCATATTGGTTTGTTCCATTATCATTTGGTTTTTAGGATATTTTCCTCGTCATGACAGCTATTCTACAGCTGCCGAGCAACAGGAAAACTCTTACATTGGACATATCGGCAAGGTCATCGAACCCCTGTTCGAGCCTTTGGGCTTCGACTGGAAAATGAGCACCAGTGTTTTATCCGGTATCGGGGCAAAGGAACTGGTGGTAAGTACGCTTGGCGTCATGTACAGTGCAGAAAACGAAGAAGCCGACAATAACATTAATTTGCAAGAAGCTCTGCAAAAGAACATCTCTTCTGCTGCCGCACTTGCTTATATGGTATTTGTACTACTTTATTTTCCTTGTATAGCCACTTTTGTAGCCATTAAACAAGAAAGCGGCAGTTGGAAATGGGCTGTATCTTCCGCCGTCTATACGATTTGTGTGGCATGGATGATAGCCTTTATAACGTATAGATTAGCTATGAGCTTAATATAATGCTAAAAAAATAATGATTAAAGCAATATTTTTGATATTGACGGAATATTGGTCAGCTTCAAAACGCATCAGATTCTGCAATCGGCAATAGATGTCATTTTCTAACCGAAAGCGCAAGGTGTAAAGATATATGAAATTTGAACAGAGGTTACAAGAAAAGATTACATTCGGATATGTTGTCATGTTTATTATCGGAATAAGCATGGTTTCTATTTTGGTGCATGAGCGCAAACGCATCAGGGAAATAGAAGCCGACACGGAAACCATCCGGCAAGTGCGCCGTGTCATCAGCGACACCCACCAGCGCATCACCCGGCTTGCGCTGCTGGGCGAGGGTGTTGTTGGCTGGGACGAAACGGATTACCACCATTACCATACCCAGCTCTTGCGCACCGACAGCCTGCTGCAAGCCATGAAACCGCTCTGTCGTGAATACGTGCGCCCGGCACAAATAGACACGCTCCGCTCCCTCTTGGCGGACAAGGAAACCCAGCTACGGCACATCATGCAAGCAATGGAGCGGCAGGAAGAGGCGGACAGCCTCTTGGTAAACCACCTGCCCGAAGTGGCACGTAGGGCGACACGTGTCCGCACCATAAAACAGAAGAAAAACGGACTGGCCGGCTTCTTCGGCGGCAAGAAGACCGTACAGGTACTGCCTTCAGCCAGGGAACTCCACGCCTTCAGCGACAGCCTAACCGCCATGCAACAGAGACAGGCGGCTGAGATGAAAGCCTATGCCGACAGCCTGCGCATCCGCAACCGGACGCTGAACAGGGAACTGGAGCGGCTGATACGCGACCTCGACACGCAGGCACAGACCGCCTTCGGACATCGGGAACGGAAGATAGCTGAAGCACAGGCATTGTCCGTGCGGCTGTTCACTATCACCATATCCGCCGCCATTGTCCTGCTGTTCTTGTCCTACCTCGCCATCCATCGGGAAATGAAACGCAGCGGCAACGAAAGGAAGAAACGGGAAAGCCTTATCACTGAACTGCAAAAGAGCAATGATACGAACGAGAAGCTAATCAAGCTGCGACGCAATCTCATCCAGAACGTCACCCACGAACTGCGCACTCCCCTGACCGTCATCGGCGGCAACGCCGAGCTGCTGCTGAACGACACGGAGGCAGACAACCGTATGCGCCACGCACAGACCATCGGGGATGCCGTCGGGCGCATGGCGGGAATGATAAACAACCTTTTGGTGTATTTCCGGCTGGACAGCGGCAAGGAAACGCCAAGCGTCAAGCCTTTCAAACTGCGCTCCATCGCCGAAACATTGGAAACGGAGTTTGCTACATTGGCGAAGAATAAAGGACTCAACTTCAAGACAGCAAGTGAAACGGACGAGATTGTAAGCGGCGACAGGAACCGGATTATAAGCATTGGCGGCAACCTGCTCTCCAACGCCATCAAGTTCACCCGAAGCGGTACAGTCACATTAAGCACCGGCTACAAGAACGGCATATTTACTTTGACGGTGGAAGACACCGGCACGGGCATGACCGGAGAACAGCAGGCGCGGATATTCATCCCGTTTGAGCGGTTGGGCAACGCCGTGACGGAGGACGGCTTCGGGCTGGGGCTTGCCATCGTAGCCGACACGGTAAAGCTGTTGAAAGGGAACATCACGGTGGAAAGCGAGCCGGGCAAGGGAAGCCGCTTCACCGTCAGCCTGCCGTTGGCAAAGGCGGAAGAAATGGCGGCTGCCGAAAAGACGAACGTCGGACATTCCACGCTGTCCGACTGCTCCGTACTGGCGATAGACAACAACGGGATGCTGCTGGACATGATGAAAGAGATGTACAGGCAAAACGGTGTGGATTGCGACACTTGCCAGACAGCAGGAGAACTGACAGACCTGATGCGCACAAAAGATTATGACCTGTTGATAACCGACCTGAAAATGCCGGAGGTGAACGGCTACGAGGTGCTGGAACTGCTGCGCACATCGGAAATAGGCAACTCACAAACCATCCCCGTAGTGGCAGCCACCGCCGGAGGCTATGTGGAGAAAGAAGAACTGACGGGCAAAGGCTTTGCCGCCGTGCTGTACAAGCCCTATTCCATAGACGAACTGCTGGCGGTGACGGAAAGCTGCATCAAACGGAACAAAGCAAACAGCATAGACCTCTCATCCCTGCTCGCCTTCGGCGACAAGCGGCGCACGTTGGAAAAGCTGGCGGCCACTACACAATCCGACATGGACGAAGTGCGCAAGGCGGCGGAAGCGGGGGACATGGAAGCATTGGATTACTGGGTGCATCACCTGAGAAGCTCGTGGATGCTGATAAAGGCGGAGCAACCGTTGGCGGCATTGTACGAGGCAATCCACAAGGAGGACATACCGGATGAAAAGGTGCAATCCGCCGTAAATGCGGTACTGGCACAGTGCAGACTGATTGTTGATTCGGCAAGAAAGGAGGCGGAAAGATGGGACGGGTAATCGTAGTGGAGGACAACATCATCTATTCCGACTTTGTATGCCGCCTGCTGGAAAGCAAGGGATACCCAAGCGTCAGTACCTCCACCTGCAACGGCGCACGGAAACTGTTTGCCAAGATGAGGGAAGATGACATCATTCTGGCTGACCTGCGCTTGAATGACGGTGACGGTATCAGTCTGCTGGAAGAACTGCGGAAACAGGGCAGGAACAATCCCTACATCGTCATGACCGACTATGACGAGGTGCCCACCGCCGTCCGGTCAATGAAGCAGGGCGCAGAGGACTACATCCCGAAAAAGCTGATTGAAGCCAACCTCTTCCCGCTCCTGAAAACCTTGCGGAAAAGGATGGAGCGGCACGATACGCCCATCCATGAGCGGCAGAGCGCGGCTTTCCGGGAGATAGACCGCAAGATAAGGCTGGTCGCCCCAACCAACATGAGCGTATTGATATTGGGCGAAAGCGGAACGGGAAAGGAACACATCGCCGAGAAAATACATACGATGAGCAAACGGTCGGCGGGGCCCTTTGTCGCTGTGGACTGCGGTCTGCTTTCAAAGGAACTTGCCTCCTCCACCCTGTTCGGGCATGAGAAAGGGGCGTTCACGGGAGCCGAAAGCAAGAAACAGGGATTCTGGGAGGAAGCCGCAGGAGGCACATTGTTCCTCGACGAGATAGGCAACCTTCCGCCGGAAGTGCAGCAGATGCTGCTCCGCGCATTGGAAGCCAAACGGTACAGACCCACGGGAGGCAGCAAGGACAAGCAGGCTGACGTGCGCATCATCGCCGCCACCAACGAGGACTTGCAGGCAGCCATCGCCGAAAAGCGTTTCCGTCAGGATTTGTTCCATCGGATAAAGGAATACACATTGAACATACCGCCGCTGCGTGAGTGCCGTGAGGACATCATGCCTTTGGCAGATTTCTTCCTGAAACTCTCCAATGAGGAACTTGACCGGCAGGTGAAAGGCTTTGATGCGGAAGCAAGAAAACAACTGCTCGCCTATGCATGGGGCGGCAACGTGAGGGAACTGAAACGGGTCGTGCGCATGGCGGTGCTGCATACCGAAGGCGATACGGTCACGGCAGACACGTTGGAGTTCGATGAAATACCGATAGCGGATGACGCTTCGCTGGCTTTGGACGACATGGAGAAGAAACAAATCATCCATGCGCTGGAACAGGCAAAGGGCAACCGCAAGTTGGCGGCAGCATTGCTCGGCATCGGGCGCACCACGCTGTACAACAAGCTGAAAGCATACGGGATAGAATAGAAAACAGTAAAAAGATGAAAGGAATTACAGGAAAAAGGCTACCTTTCGATAAGGTAAGCGGCGTTTCGGCATAAAAAACAATTGATTTGTTTTGTTCTGCCCTAAACTTGCATTACCTTTGTAGCAACATTTGAGAAAAGTCGGGTGCGGAAAGTAAAAAAATCCGTCCGATGAAAATATAGTATAGAATAAGACCGCAAGGCGCATCTGGTGAAAATCTGGACAATTGGAACTATGGAAGGCGATTGCGTGATGCTTATGCTATGCCTCGGCATAGCGTGCAGTCACGTACATTCCGTAGAGGCAGTCCAGAGCCGTCACCAGAAAGTAGTGTGATTTGCACGCTATTTTCGTATGACGGCTTTCGGTCGCAACCACTAAAAAAGAGACCGATGGGAAAAGTCATATTATTCGCCGTCCTCACGATGGACGGATGCCTTGCGGACAGTTCAGGGAAAGCGCAGCAATGGCTTGCCAAAACCGACACGCCGGACAGATTCGGCATTGTCGGAATGAAAGAAACCGCCCGTCCGCTCTCCGAATACACTTCCCTTACCACGTTGGTGCTTGACAAGTCCGACACCACCTGTTTCATAGAAGCCAACACCGCTACCGCAAGCATCATCAACGGCATGGCAAGGATGCACCTGCTGGACAAAATCATCCTCTGCACGATACCCGTCATTGCCGGGAACGGCTGCCGCCTGTTCCTTGGAGATTTGCCTGAAAGCGAATGGATGCGGGACGAGACAAAGACATACAAGGACGGTTCGCTGAAAGCCGTGTACCGCAAGAATGAGGGTGCGACTGTTCAGAAAGTGAACACCTCCCTGCTCAAAAGAGTGTTCAGATTATGAACACGTGTTCAATATCTGAACACTTCCGAAAGGCTGAATTTGGGTATTCCAATTTATTTTTATCAAATATGTCTGCTGTTTACCAGCAACTTGCAAAACAAACCGCAAAAAATTCCATCCGTTGGACTGCCGTTTGCCCGATAGTTTTATGTGCGCACACTTCAATCCAAGTGTAACAACATAAAACTGAAAGCAAATGGAACATCTCATATTGACAGAAACGGAGTTCTTCCGCCTGATAGACAACCCTGACAGCCGCAACGGGCTGAGTGCGGCATACGACGAGTTCGTGGCAACGGTCATTTCGCTCTGCACGGGAGCCGCAACCCCCTGCCATCCGCTGCCCGCGTTGAGCTATGCGGAAACGGAACTGCAATACCACAAAGCCCTGCAAGATACGGGAACCCACCACAGCGTGTACGTGCGCAAAGCCCTCGCCTTCGTGCGCAAGATGCTGAAGCACATTTCCATGCCACACAGCCAAGTGCCGCCACTATCCTCCATCCCCTCCAAAGATGAAAAGAAAGACGATACGCCTGCCGATGCCCCGCCCATGCGGTGGACGGGCAAGGCTTCCGACCTCGTGGAACTTATCTATGGCGTCAGCGAGATGCGCTGCATCAACGGTGGAGAGGCTTCGCTCAAGGAGATTGCCGCCTACTTCTACAAGGTGTTCGGCGTGCAGGCGAAAGGCTGCTACAACATCTTTGGCGACATCAAGATGCGCAAGAACGAGAGCCGCACCTATTTCCTTGACCGCGCCGCGGAGAAGGTGAACAAGCGGATGCTGTTGGACGAGGAACGGGAGCGGATGAGGAGATGAAAAGGCTTTTCGCCCCACATAACGCAATATACGTGAATATGTTAGGTTTTCTCGCGGAAAAGCCGTACCTTTGCAGGGAAATCAAAAGACTATATATTATGGCAATAGAAATCAAACCCATCCCGGTGCTTCGCGGCAAAGCTGCGGCACGTTTCGTGGAGGAAGCCGACCGCAACGCAAAAGAAAGGCGCGGTTCCATAGACTTCACGAAGCAGGTGGCGAAAATGCGCTCCATTCTGAAGCGTTCCAAACTGTATCGGGAGGGATAGTACGGTATGTTGGAGCGTTGCGAGTTCTGCGAACTGAATGAGGAGGTGCTGCGTGAGTGCGGCGGTTTCTCATGCGAGGACAAGGACATAACCGAGTTCTTCACGAAAGAGTATGCTGATTACGCTTACCAGCTTCTCGGCAAGTCCTATTGTTTCGTGGAACAAGAGGAACGGCGCATCGTCGGAGCTTTCACCGTAGCCAATTCGAGCATCCGTGCCGACCTGCTCCCGAACAGCCGCCGCAACAAGCTCAACCGCAACATACCCAACGAGAAACGCCGCCCGCAATACCCTGCGGTGCTGGTAGGACAGCTTGCCGTCAGCGAGGACTACAAAGGACTCCACGTGGGCGACGAGTTGCTGGATGCCATCAAGTCGTGGTTCATCGAGCCGCTGAACAAGACGGGATGCCGTTATGTAGTGGTGGACGCACTGAACCGTCCCAAGGTCTTTGACTTTTACCTGCGCAACGGCTTCAAGTTCCTGTTCGCCACGGAGGAAGAGGAATGGACGTTCCTGCACGGCAGGCGGACGGCGAAAGAGGGAACAGCCATGCAGCCCATGCACACCCGGCTGATGTATTTCGACCTGATACTCCTGCGTACCGAATAGCAAGACAAAAGCAACAGACAATAAGCCTCCCATAAAAGTTGAAGATAACTAACTTTTTGGGGGCATTTTTCATTTATGATGATATTTATATTAAAATGATATATAGCTATGGCAACGGAAATTTACCAACAAGAAGAAGAAGATAAATCGTTAATAGCAAATTCTATGGACGAGGTAGAAAATGTTAGTTTTCGTGAATGTATGGTTTCTTTTCATACAAAATCCATATATAATGTTTTATCAGAAATGGTTCGTCATTATTTAGGCTTTGTAACATCATATGATTCTAATTATATTATGCAAAAAGCCAAGGAGTTTGCTAATCAAAATTTTGATTCATTTGCTCACAAAGAAATTCCTACGTGCTTTACTGAAATTTTGGAAAAACCTATGAAAAAGAAGGAGCAAATTAAATTACTAAAGGGAGCAAATCTTACATATGACCAATTAGGGGCACTTTTTGCACAAGCTGAAAATAAAGGATATAGTTTTAGCCATTATCACTATCAAGGAGCCCCGTCATCTGTAAATAAAGATGAACTTCCTAAATTTATTCATGTTAAAGAAGATGGTACAGTGGAATATTATGGAAAAACAACTTTAACTGAAGGGCAGATGAAACAAGTTGTAGAACAAGCCGACGTATTGATTGCAAGAATATTAGACAATGATGAACATTGGCATTGTTTCTTGCAAACATTTAAAGGACTTAAAGGACAAGAGGCGGGGCTACAAGGGAGTCAGCCACACTTACATTATATTTCAGACTCATTTGGAATTTCTCGTAACTCATTAGTAGAAATGTTGAGAAAAGGAGAATATCCATCGACGCCTGTCCACATACCTCTTAAAGAAAATGAGGAAAAGGTTGAATAATATTTTACCTTTTCCTCTTTTCGCCTGTGGTGTATTACTTGTTCTGCAACAGATGTTGTAGTTCGGGGTCGGACTGGATGCGCTGCAACTCGTCGGCGACAATCTGCCGCACCTCGGCACGGATGCGGTTGTAGTTCTCCTGAATCATCTCCTTCATGCGGTCGTTGCCGTCGGCATCGGTAAAGTCCGTGATGACGGGGATGGGCTTGTAAGCCTGTTCCTCGCGCTTCACCTTTTCGGCATCCACCACTATCTCGCAATGAAAAATCTTCTGCTCGATGCGCTCATTGAAGTTGTCCGCCACCGCACCGACGAACATACCCTGCGTGAGCGTGGAAATCTTGCTTGCCGGGATAAGGCTCTCCATCTGCGTGTTGATAGAGGTGGACTTGTCCTCGCGGTTGATGGTGATGCTCTGACGTTTCTGCAAGATTTTGCCGAAACGCTCCGAAAGGGTCTTGGCGGTCTCGCCCACCACCTGACCAGAGAAGATGTTGCCCACCGTGTTCATCACTACGGCGGCTTCCTTGTCGCCGTAGTCGCGCTTGAGCTGCGAGAAGTCCTGAAAACCGAGGCAGACAGCCACCTTGTTGCTTCGGGCGGTGGCGATAAGGTTGTCCAGCCCCTTGAAGTAAATGGTGGGCAGCTCGTCAATAATCACTGCCGACTTCAGCTTGCCCTTCTTGTTGATGAGCTTCACGATGCGCGAATTGTACAAGCCCAATGCCGCACCGTAGATGTTCTGTCGGTCGGGATTGTTGCCGACACAGAGTATCTTCGGCTCGTCGGGATTGTTGATGTCAAGGGTAAACTCGCTGTCGGACATGACCCAATAGAGCTGCGGGGAAATCATGCGGGATAGCGGTATCTTCGCCGACGCTATCTGTCCGGCAAGCTGTTCCATCGCACCGCCCTGCCATGCGTCCATGAACGGGGAAAGGTAGTTCTCCAGTTCGGGATAGCTGGTGAGAATAGGAAACACGTCCTCGTAACGGCGGTTCAAGAGTTCGATGGCATGGGGAAAGGTGCAATACTTGCCATCCTTGTAGATGCGCAAAAACCATATCACGGCGGCAAACAGGATAATCGGAGACTCCACAAAGAAGTCGCCCTGTTTTTGCACCCAAGTTTTGTTCAAATTGAGCATTATCGTGTAGGCACTCTCGTAGGCATCGGTGATGTCCTCCATGAAATCGGGGTGAATGGGATTGCAGCGGTGCGAGCGGCGCGGGTCGTCGAAGTTTATCACGTAGAACTTCGGCTTGACCTTGTACCCCTCCGGGTGGTTCATCAGGTGGTTGTAGGCAATAGTCGATAAGTCGCTGAATTTGAAATCATAGATATACATTGAATAACCTTTCTCAATCTGTTGTTTGATAAAACTGTTTACCACGGCATACGACTTTCCGCTGCCCGGCGTGCCCAGTACGATGGACGCACGGAACGGGTTTACTACGTTGATATATCCGTTGTTCCACTTCTTCCTGTAATAGAAGCGTGTGGGCAGGTTCACTGAATACTCGTTCTCGATGAGCCGCGTTTCCTGCTGGAAACTCTCGTTCTCCACGTTGAACACGTCTTCCATAAGGTTGGTGCGCAGAAGGCGGCTCATCCATGTGCCGGACATCAGCAGGCAGACATAGCCCGCCGCAACGGTGGCGGTGTACAATGCCGCGTTTGCCTCTACGGGCAACGGCAGGGACAATATCCACCAGTTCAGAAAAAACAGCACCAGCCCTGCTGCAAGCACCGTCCAAATCCTTGCCCACGTGATTTTTTCCTCCTTGACCCCCTTCGTGCCCAGACACGAGAGTGCCAGCAGCACCAACGCAAAAAGTTTCGTATAAAGGATGGAGCGGAACAATCCTGCGGTGCGGTCGAAGTTCAACAGTACCCTGTCCACCACGCCGATGTCGATGCCCCACAGCCTTACGGCTTCGTAACAATACCAATAAAGGTGGATGACCACCAGTAAAATGCTTACGGCACGCAGAAAATCCATGATTTTCGCCAATGCCCTCAAATCGTCTTCCTGTTGTGACATAAATCTGTTTCTGTTTTTAAGTTGAACAATATCTCCGCAAGGCACGGTACGGAGGTGAGCATACATCACCCCGGACTTCATGGTACATGAGGCCGGACTTGATGTAGGATGAAGTCCGACCTCATCCCCTATGCCCTGCGAAGGGATAAATTACAGCCCCAAACCCTTGCGGCGTTTCTTCTTCCTGCGTTTAAGGTCACGCTCGAAGGCGGCTTCCTGGGCCTGTGCGCCCGACGCATCGCCACCGAGCAGCCCCAAGCCGGTGGAGTGCCCCTCGTCGTGTTCCTCATAGGAACGGATGTCTGCCTGTGGCGTGTCCTCCGTAATGGTGAACGGTATCGGCGGAGTGCCGGCATACGGCAGGGTGAAATGCTCCTGCAAGGCGTTGGCAGAAAACTCCCTGCCCAAGCGCGAGCCGTTCAGCACGCAGCCCGTGCGGTGGTCGATGAAGGTCGCCCCGTAGATGCGCCCCTCGTCCGTGTGGCGGAACACCACATCCACACCCTTTGCGCGAAGCAGGTCGATGAACTCCTCCTTACGGTAGGTCTGGGCGAGCGCAGCGGCGACGGTCTTGCGTGTCCTGTCCGCCAGACGCTTGTCGCGGATCTGCCCTTTGGAAAATTCAAACCTGCGCAGCACAGCTTCATAGCCGACGGACTTCCCGATACGGGATGCCTTGAAAGGATTGCCAACCTTGTTCCCGGCATCGTCGGTGGCAGCATAGACCAGCCCGTGATACTCGCGCCCGTCCACGTTGCCACGGGCTTCCTCCACCGTGACGTTGTAGAGGGAGAGCAGGGCGCGGTATTCGCCCATCGTCCGGAACTTGTAGGTCGCCATGACCGCCTTGGCGGTGTTCGCCACCTGACGCTTCACGTCGCCCTGCGAAACGTCCACTTTCCGCAAGGGGTTGTCATGGCGGTGCTGCCTGCGGTCGGCGGGGTGCAGGCCGTACTTGCGTTCCAGTTCACGGGTAATCTCCCGGCTCCTGCGGAAGTTGTAGCGGTCGCTGATGCACCTGCCGTTATCATCCACGCGGATGGTCACGATGTGCAGGTGGTGGCGGTCGATGTCCTCGTGTTTATAGATGATGTACGGCTGTTCGCCGAACCCCATCCGTTCCATGTACTCACGCGCAATGCCCTCCAGTTCCATGTCCGTCAGGCGGTCGTCGGGATGCGGATTGAGCGATACGTGCATGACGGGCTTCTCCGTCCTCACGTGGGGCGAGAGGTAGCGCGAAAAGTCCTGCATGGCGCGGCTGATGTCCATCCTGCCGGAACAGCCGTCGAAGATTTTGTTCGTGCCGAGCAGTTTGCCCTGTTCCTTGTTAATCTTCTCCCCGTTGTACGCCAATGCCCCGAACAACGATTTCCCTAAACTGATTTTTGCGACCATCGTTCCTCGAACTCCTTTGTCAGTTCCACGATTTGGCGGATCAATGCCGCCAGTTCCTTCGTGCATCGCTCCAGCCGGTAGAGCAATGCCATCGCCTTTTTCTCGGAGAAATGGCAGCGCAGCTCCTTGACGGCCTGGTTGTAGTTGTTGCCTATCATGCGGTACTGCGCATGGAAGGAGGACAGCTTGGCGTAGTATTCCACCAGCGTCCTGTCCTCCCGGAACACACGGAACTCCCCGCCGAAGATGCGTGCCTTGGCGAACACCGCCTTTGCCTTCACCTCCGTCTGTTCGTACATGGCGAGGAACCTGAGCCATTCCTCGTCGTTGAAACGCAGCATCACATGGTGCGTTTTCTTTTCCAACTTGGGGTGTCTTCCCCCTTTCTTACGTTCTCTGTTCATTATTACTATGGATTTAGTGGTTTCACGGCATAAGCGCAGCTTCCGGCACACGTGCCGCAGGTAGGAAACAGGCTTCCCGACTTCGGAGAGGAAGCCCCCTTCCCCTTTCAGGGGCAAGGCTTGCGGGAGTAACCCGCAAGGTTTCGGGTAACTCGAAACATACCTTGCTGTGTCTTAGAGGACACAAAAATCCGTAGCAGACGGATTGGGGATATACCTGTTATAACAATCCCATAAAGGTATCGGTCGCCCGATACCCTCCGGCTGCCCAAAAGAAGGACGGAGCCGGGGGCTGCGGTACGCGCCGGGAGCATTGCCCTGCCGCTTGGGTACAAAGGTAGGGCGTTTAAGCCCTTGAAAACGTGACAAGAACGAAGCCACTCCCTACCACTTGCTGCCAGAAGCTGCCACCAAACTCCAAAACGATACGGATATGGAAAAATGCCCTTTACTTTGCAGGCAGAAAGGTCGGCAAGCCTGCCTATTTCCGTACAGGCATATCCGCAAATGTGCAAATCCTTGCACCTGTCTGCCCTCCTGCCTGTGTGCCTGCCTGCCGGCACGCAAGCGTACAGGCGGAAACGCAAGCAGGCACATTAGATTGCAAGCAAGCGAGTAACCTCATGAGCATACAAGCAAAGCCGCAAATGTGCAAATGAACAAGTCTGCGAAATGGCATATATGCCGACCTGCAATAAACCGATGTCTAACAATTAAAAAAAGAAGAATGAAAAAAGAACCTTTGTTCATCGCCTTCTCCACCCAGAAGGGAGGAGCCGGCAAAACGACACTCACCGTACTGATGGCGAGTTACCTGTATTACGTGAAAGGGTACGACGTGGTAGTCGTGGACTGCGACTTTCCCCAGTTCAGCATTAAGGACATGCGCGAGCGTGACCTGAAGAACATCGAGCGCAACCCGTACCTGCGCAAGCTGGCATATGACCAGTTCAAGCGCATCGGCAAACGTGCCTACCCGATTGTGGGCAGCCGACCCGACAATGCGATAGAAACGGTCAAGCCCTTCATTGAGTCGGCGACACCGCCCGATTTCATCTTTTTCGACCTGACGGGTACGGTGAACAACCTCGGATTAATCAAGACGGTGGCGACCATGGATTACATTTTCTGTCCTATAGCCGCCGACCGATTCATCATGGAAAGTTCGCTGAAGTATGCAAGCATTATCAATGACACGCTGATCACCACTGGCAAGTCGAACATCAAAGGTATCCGACTGTTGTGGAATATGGTGGACAAACGCGAGAAAACCGACCTGTACGACATCTATGACAAAGTGATTGCCGGGATGGGGTTGGAAACGCTGAAGACAAGCCTGCCGGACAGCAAGCGTTTCCGCAAGGAAGGTTCGGAAGAAGGCGACCGCCCGTTTTTCCGTTCCACGCTGCTGCCACCAGACAAAGCACTGGCGAAAGGTAGCGGCATCGATGACCTTGCGGAAGAAATACTCGGTATCGTAAAGCGCCCGACGCATGGCTAAAAAACTTGATGTCGATATTGATCCCGGCAAGTTTCTGGACTCGTTCCGTCCAGAAATGCCCACGTCCGCCGCCCCTGAAAATGCTGGAACGGATGAAAATGCCCCAGACAAGGTGACAAGACCAACGGAGAAACCGTCAATAAAGGCGAAAAAGGAAGAAACCATACAGGAAGAGGAATATATGGAACTCTTCCTACATGCGCCGAAAACTCCCATATGTTCAGGCAAGACTGCCTATATCCGTAAGAATTACCATGAGCGGATACAGCGCATCGTACAGGTCATCGGGAAAAACGGGATTTCGCTGTCAGTCTATGTGGACCGTGTGTTGGAACAACATTTCCGCGAGAAAGAGGAAGTGATACGCAGGCTCTACAAAAAGAATTATGAAGACGTTTATTAACATTAAAAGCAAAAATGACAATGGAAAGAAAAATAGACAAGAAAAAAAATTCAGGAACAGGTATCGCGCAAGATGCGAGTGAGGTGGAAAAAGTAAAAAACTACATCTATACATACCTGAAGAGTGCGGACTTTACCGCCCGCACATGTAAGACAGCTTATATCCGTGACGAACACCACGAGCGGATACAACATATTGTCCATATTATCGGGAAGAACAAGATTACGTTATCCGGTTACATAGACAATGTACTGGCAGAGCATTTCGCAAGCCACAAGGATGAGATGACCAAACTGTATGAATTAAGCAAACCGATTTTCTAACTCAAAAGAAAATAATCATGAAACTGAACATCAACATTTTCAGACGCAAGGGAAAGGAAGAAGCCTATGCGGGCAAGTACCTCAACGGGCGCAGGCCGGAAGGAACCGCACAGAAGGCGGTGTACATCAGCCGCGAGAACCATGAAGCCGTCAAGCGGATCGTAGGCATGGCGGGAGGGCAAGGGACAACCATATCCGGTTACATAGACAGCATTGTCACCGAACACCTTGAACAGCACAGGGCTGAACTGGAAACCCTGCATGGGAAGAAGAGCCACGGGATGGTCGAACAGATAACGATAAGCCGATGGTGACGTTCCTGATTGTCCTGATGATGATGTGCAACCTGTGGATACTTTTCTATCTGACATGGGAGCAGCAGGAACGGCAGAAGGCCGGCAGTCAAGAAAACACAGACCGGAAACGGCAGGAACCGCCGCCCGATGTCGTGGGCAGGAGCAAGTTCAAAATATCGGACTGGATTGGGACAGAAAAGGACACCACAGTGCCGGAAGCTGCCACTTCCGTGGAAGCCGAGGCGGTGGAAGAAAAGGACGTTACCTTTGCCGATGAAACGGATACCGACGGAGGACAAGCACCGGAAAACAAGCCGTCACGCCAAGTGCCCGATGACGAACTTGATGAAACATTCAGCGACAGCCGCGTGTCGGACATGGCAGAATATGACGGGAATGAGGATTACGATGGCGAACCCCATGAGGCAAGCGGCTTCACCTTCGAGGACATCGACCTTGCCATGCGGACGGTAAAGAAACCGGCAGCCACAATGGAGGAACGCCGCCACGCCGGGATGGTGTTCTGCGACATGAAGGGTAACGAGCTGTTCGCGATGATAGAAAAGAGTTCGGAAGCGACCCGCAGGAAACTGAACGAACTGATGGACTTCTATATGGACAGCGTTTCCGCCACCATACGGAAGGAACCGACCCCGACGGCGGTACGGACTACAGTCCCAAACGTGCCGGACAATATTGAGGATTTCAATATCCGTGATTTTGTATAACAAGTAAAACGAAACAATGATGCGAAAAAAGAAAATCGACTACGGCTAAACCCCGGCTTGCCACCGAACCACTAAATCCACAAGCCGGCTTCATCCAAAGCCGCAAGAAGTAAAACAAGTATCAACCGCCAAAGGGACTATCCAACCCGGAGGCACAAAAAAGAAACGATTATGACAAAGACATTGAAGAAAAAACAAATCATTCTCGCAGCCCTTCTGCTGGCTGCAAACATCTCAGCGTCCGCACAAGGCAACGGTATGGCGGGCATCACCGAAGCCACCAGCATGGTCACTTCATACTTTGACCCGGCGACGAAACTCATCTACGCCATCGGCGCTGTCGTCGGGCTTATCGGGGGCATCAAGGTATATGGCAAGTTCAGCGCCGGCGACCCCGACACCTCGAAGACCGCAGCAAGCTGGTTCGGGGCGTGCATCTTCCTGATTGTGAGCGCGACGATTCTCCGTTCGTTCTTCCTTTAATAAACGGGCATACCTATACATATATAATAAGGTATAAGGACAATGGCTGAATACCCTATCAACAAGGGCATAGGCCGTCCGGTGGAGTTCAAGGGACTGAAGGCGCAATATCTGTTCATCTTCGCAGGCGGACTGCTTGCCGCCTTCATCCTCTTTGTCATCCTGTACATGGCAGGCGCGGGACAGTGGCTCTGCATCGGCTTCGGTGTGGTGTCGGCTTCCGCCACCGTCTGGCTCACGTTCCGCCTGAACGCCAAGTACGGCGAACACGGGCTGATGAAGCTGGGCGCGGCACGGATGCGCCCCCGCCATGTGCTCCACCGCAGACGGGTGTCCAATCTGTTAAGACGAAAAAAGAAAGGAAGAAACGTATGAGAAATGTAATGAAAGCCACCACGCTGGAAAGCCGCTTCCCGTTGCTCTCGGTGGAGCACGGCTGCATCGTCTCGAAGGACGCGGACATTACCGCCGCCTTCGAGGTGGAACTGCCGGAGGTCTATACCGTCACGGCGGAGGAGTACGAGGCCATCCATGCCACGTGGTGCAAGGCGATAAAGGTGCTGCCCGACTACTCGGTGCTGCACAAGCAGGACTGGTACGTGAAGGAGCGGTACCGCCCCGACACAGGCAGGGAAGGCATGGGCTTCCTCGCCCGCAGCTACGAGATGCACTTCAACGAAAGACCTTTCCTCCATCACAAGTGCTACCTGTTCCTGACCAAGACGACGAAGGAGCGCATGAGGCAGCAGAGCAACTGGAACACCCTGTGCCGGGGGCACATCGTGCCGAAGGAGATGCAGGACAAGGAAACGGCGGTGAAGTTCATCGAGGCGGTGGAACAGTTCGCGCGTATAATGAACGATTCGGGGCATGTCAGGCTGCGCCGGCTCTCCGATGGCGAAATCATCGGCACGGAGAAGGAAACTGGAGTCATAGGCAGGTACTTCGCGCTCTCGCCGGGCAATGTGGACTGTCTGGAGGACATGGAAATGACGGCGGGGGAGATGCGCATCGGCGACAACCGGCTGTGCCTGCACACCCTGTCGGACACAGAAGACCTGCCCGCTGCGGTGGCGACGGACTGCCGTTACGAACGGCTCTCCACCGACCGCTCGGACTGCCGCCTGTCGTTCGCCGCTCCCGTGGGTCTGCTGCTTCCCTGCAACCATATCTACAACCAGTACGTTTTCATCGGCAACAGCGACGAGGAACTGCGCCGCTTCGAGAAAACGGCGAGGAACATGCAGTCGCTCTCGCGGTACAGCCGCCAGAACACCATCAACCGCGAGTGGATCGAGGAATACCTGAACGAAGCGCACTCGCAGGGACTGAAGTCCGTCCGCGCCCACTTCAACGTGATGGCGTGGAGCGACGACGCGGAGGAGCTGAAACGCATCAAGAACGATGTAGGCAGCCAGTTGGCTTCAATGGGCTGCGTGCCGCGCCACAACACGACGGACTGCCCGACGCTGTTCTGGGCGGGCATCCCCGGCAACGCAGCCGACTTCCCGGCGGAAGAAGCGTTCCACACGTTCATCGGGCAGGCGGTGTGCCTCTTCGCCGGCGAGACCAACTACAAGGACTCGCCCTCCGCCTTCGGCATCCGCATGGCGGACAGGATAAGCGGCAAGCCGCTGCACATCGACATCTCCGACCTGCCGATGAAGCGGGGCGTGACGACGAACCGAAACAAGTTCGTATTGGGCCCTTCGGGAAGCGGCAAGTCATTCTTCATGAACCACCTTGTCCGCCAATACTTTGAGCAAGGCTCCCATGTGGTGCTTGTCGATACGGGCAATTCCTACTAAGGGCTGTGCGAGATGATACACCGCAAGACCAAAGGAAAGGACGGCATCTACTTCACCTACACGGAGGAAAAGCCCATCTCGTTCAACCCGTTCTACACGGACGACGGGGTGTTCGACGTGGAGAAGAAGGACAGCATCAAGACGCTGCTGCTTACCCTGTGGAAAAGCGAGAACGAACCCGCCACGAAAACGGAGTCGGCGGAACTGGGCAGCGCGGTGAACGCCTACATCCTGAAAATCCAGCAGGACAGGAGCATCGTGCCGTCGTTCAACTCGTTCTACGAGTACATGCGGGACGTGTACCGCAAGGAGATGGAGGAACGCTACATCAAGGTGGCGAAGACGGACTTCAACATCGACAACTTCCTGACCACGCTCCGGCAGTATTACCGGGGCGGACGGTACGACTTCCTGCTCAACTCCACGGAGAACATCGACCTACTGCACAAGCGGTTCGTGGTCTTCGAAATTGATTCCGTGAAGGATAATGCCGAGCTTTTTCCGGTGGTCACGATTATCATCATGGAGGCCTTTATCAACAAAATGCGGCGGCTGAAAGGCGTCCGGAAACAGCTCATCGTGGAGGAGGCTTGGAAGGCCCTTTCTTCGGCGAACATGGCTGATTACCTGAGGTATATGTACAAGACAGTCAGAAAATACTTCGGCGAGGCGATTGTGGTGACGCAGGAGGTGGACGACATCATCTCGTCGCCTATCGTGAAGGAAAGCATCATCAACAACTCGGACTGCAAGATACTGCTCGACCAAAGAAAATTTATGAACCGCTTTGACCAGATACAGTCCCTCTTGGGGTTGACGGAAAAGGAGAAGTCGCAGATACTCTCCATCAACCAGTCCAACGACCCGTCAAGGCGGTACAAGGAGGTGTGGATAGGCTTGGGCGGCACGCAGTCGGCGGTGTACGCCACGGAGGTGTCCATGCACGAGTATCTTGCCTACACGACGGAGGAAACGGAGAAGATGGAAGTCCGCGAACTGGCGGAGAAGTTGGGCGGCGACATGGAAGCCGCCATACGGCAGATAGCGGAAAGGCGGAAAGAAGAAAAACAGTAACAACACAACGTCCTACCCCACACGGCGTATGAGCCTGCCTCCAACGGCGTATGAGGGAAGGACACATTTTTACCAACTAAAAAACAAGATTGAAGAAAATGAACATTGAACTGACAAAGACACAACGGCTGCTGCTTTGCGGCGGTCTGATTGGCTTGGCATCGCTGATGCTGCAAGCCTGCGAAACGGTAATGAAGGAAAACGAAGACGTCCGCGAGAAGATTTGCGGCAACTGGCAGAGTGCGGAGGCGGGACCCGACATACTGGTGTACAAGGAGGGTGAACACTACAAGGTGACGCTGTTCCGGCGGTCGGGCGTGCGCCGCAGGCTGAAGCCGGAAACCTACCTGCTCCAGCGGGAGGAGAACGGCAACCTCTACATGAACACGGGCTTCCGCATCGACGTGGCGTACAACGAGGAAACGGACGTGCTGACCTTCTCGCCGAACGGCGACTACATCCGGGTAAATATGGAGGACGCTTCGGACGGCGAAAAGAAGGAAGGACAATAAAAAACTAATGTACCACTAAATCCAACGTGAATGAGAATGAAACAGAAACTGAAAATGCCGCTGATAGCGGTCTGCCTGTGCCTCACGGGTGCGGGCACGGCAAACGCCCAGTGGGTGGTGTCCGACCCCGGCAACCTCGCCCAGAGCATCATCAACTCCGCCAAGGAGATGGTGGAGACGGCGGGCACGAAGGCGAACACCCTGAACGGCTTTCTGGAAACGCAAAAGATTTTCCAGCAGGGAAAGAAGTATTACGACGCGCTGAAATCCGTGCATGACGTGGTGAAGGGCGGCGTGAAAGTATCGAAAAGCATAGGGCTGGTGATGGAAATCTCGGAGATATACGTGGACAACTACCAGCGTATGCTCTCGGACGAGAACTACACGCCGGAGGAGCTTGCCGCCATCTCGTCGGGCTACGCCATGCTGATAGACGAAAGCTCGGACGTGCTGCAAGACCTGAAGAACGTGGTGAACGTCACAGGGATGTCGCTCTCGGACGCGGAACGGCTGGCAATCATCGACAACGCCTACCGCAGCCTGATGAACTACCGCAACCTCGTGCGCTACTACACGGGCAAGACCATCTCGGTGAGCTACCTGCGGGCAAGAAAGAAGAACGACATGGACCGGGTGATGTCGCTGTACGGAACGGCTAACGAAAGGTACTGGTAGCCTATGGGAGAGTTCGACAACCTTCACCAGATACTCCTTTCGCTCTACGACGAGATGATGCCGCTTTGCGCGGACATGACGGGCGTGGCGAAAGGGCTTGCCGGGCTGGGCGCACTGTTCTACGTGGCGATGCGCGTATGGCAGTCGCTTGCACGAGCCGAAGCGATAGACGTGTACCCGCTGCTGAGACCTTTTGCATTAGGTCTGTGCATCCTGTTCTTCCCGACCATCGTATTGGGCACGATGAACAGCGTGCTGAGTCCCATCGTGCAGGGCGTACACGGGATTCTCGAAGAGCAGACCTTCGACATGAACGAGTACCGGGAGCAGAAGGACAAACTGGAGTACGAGGCGCTGATGCGCAACCCGGAAACCGCCTACCTCGCCTCGGATGAGGAGTTTGACCGGCAGCTGGACGAGCTGGGCTGGTCGCCCTCGGATCTCGTGACGATGACGGGGATGTACATGGACCGGGCGGCGTACAACATCAAGAAAAGCGTGCGTGACTGGTTCCGCGAACTGCTTGAACTGATGTTCGCCGCAGCCGCACTCATCATCGACACGCTACGGACGTTCTTCCTCGTAGTGCTCAGCATCTTGGGACCGATAGCCTTCGCCTTCTCCGTGTGGGACGGCTTCCACTCGACGCTCTCGGCGTGGTTCAGCCGCTACATACAGATTTACCTCTGGCTTCCGGTGTCCGACCTGTTCAGTACCATACTGGCGAAAATCCAGATTCTGATGCTCCAGCAGGACATCGAGCGTATGCAGACCGACCCAAACTTTTCGCTGGATGCAAGCGACGGGGTGTACATCGTGTTCCTTATCATCGGCATCGTGGGCTATTTCACCATACCGACGGTGGCGGGCTGGATTATCCAAGCCGGTGGCGGCATCGGCAGCTACAACAAGAACATCGGAACCGCCGGGGCTTTGGGCGGCAGCGTGGCAGGTGCAGCCGCAGGAAACGTGGCGGGGCGTGCCGGGAAGCTCATCAAGGGAACGGCAGGAAAGGTGTTCAAGAGGTAACAGCCGGAACAGTCGAAGTGGCACATTGGGGTTGCCTATGTGCCACTCTGACCTCCCCGAAGTGCCACTTCGGAAAAAGGATACCGAAACATGATTTTACAAACAGAAAAAGAAAGACGAAAAGAAAAATGGAATTCAAATCACTAAAGAACATCGAGACGAGTTTCCGGCAGATACGTCTGTTCGGCATCGTCTATACGGCAGCCTGCGCCCTCGTGGTGGTCTGCTCGGTTGTGTGCGCCTTCCGCTTCGCCGAGGCACAGCGGCAGAAGATATACGTCCTCGACGGGGGCAAGAGCCTGATGCTCGCGCTCTCGCAGGACCTGTCGCAGAACCGTCCGGCGGAAGCGAGGGAACACGTGCGCCGTTTCCATGAGCTGTTTTTCACGCTCTCGCCGGAGAAAAGCGCGATAGAGCACAACGTGAAGCGTGCCCTGCTCCTGGCGGACAAGAGCGCGTATAACTACTACGCCGACTTCGCCGAAAAAGGCTTCTACAACCGCATCATCGCTGGCAACATCAACCAAGTGCTTCAAGTGGACAGCGTGGTGTGCAACTTTGACCGCTACCCCTACGAGGCGAGGACATACGCAAGGCAGATGATTATCCGCGAGAGCAACGTGACGGAACGCACGCTTGTGACCGCCTGCCGCCTGCTCAACGCGAGCCGCTCGGACGATAATCCGAACGGATTTACCATCGAGGGCTTCACGGTGCTGGAGAACAAGGACATCCGGACCATAGAAAGATGATGCGCGTATGGGAAAGATGAAAACTCTGATTGAAGGCTTGAAAGGCGGGGTACGCAGGAAACTGGAAGCCCTGCCGCCGAAGGCGCGTCTGGGGATAGTCCTCACGGCATTTGCCCTCTTCGCCGTCCTTTGCCTGTACATGACCGTCACCGCCATCGCCGGTTTCGGCAAGGGGAACGGGGCAATGGAGATACGGCACATCGAGAAATTGGACCTGCCTGTGCAGGAGAATATGAACCTATATAATAATGTATATGGAAAAGGAACAGAAGAAGAATGAACAGAAAGAGAAGAAGCCGCTGACCGAACAGCAGCGGCAGCAACGCAAGAAGATGCTGGTCTATCCGCTGATGGGACTGCTGTTCCTGGGCTGCATGTGGCTCATCTTCGCACCGTCCTCCGAGGACAAGGAGAAGGCAAAGCAGGGTCAGGGATTCAACACGGACATGCCCCTGCCCGAAGATTCGAAAATCATCGGTGACAAGGCGAAAGCCTACGAGCAGTTGCAGTTGGAGAACCGGCAGAAAGAACGCCGGGGCATGGTGGGCGACCTGTCCTCGTTCTGGCACGACGGCGCGGAAAAGCCGGACACGGCGGCTGCATCGGACGACTACCGCCTGACACAGACGGAACCGTCCGAAAATGAGCGTGCCGATAAGCAACAGGCGGGCATACGCACCTCCGCTGCCGCCTACGAGCGGCTAAACACTTCGCTGGGCACGTTCTACGAGCCGCCGAAGGAGGACCGGGAAAAGGAGGAGCTTCGGGAACGCATCGACGAACTGGAAGCCATGCTGATGGCGCAGGAGGGCAAGCCGTCCTCAATGGAGGAACAGGTCGCGCTCTTGGAAAAGTCCTACGAACTGGCGGCAAGATACCAGAACGGGAAGGGCAATGCCGGGCAGACCGCACAGCCCGAAGGGACGGAAACATCCGCCAAGTCTGACGAAAGGAGCATGAAGGCTGAACCGGTAAGCGGGGTGCGTCCGGCAGTGGTATCCGCCTTGCCGCAGCCCATGACGGACTCGGCTTTCATCGCGGACTACGCGGGTGAACGGAACTACGGCTTCCACACCGCCATCGGCACGGCGGAAGCGCCGGAAAAGAACACCATCGCCGCCTGCGTGCAGGGCGACCAGACCCTCACGGACGGGCAGACGGTGAAGCTCCGGCTGCTGGAGCCGATGCGCGTGTCGGGGCGCGTCATCCCCCGGAACACGCTCCTTGTGGGCGCGGCACGGTTGCAGGGCGAAAGGCTCGGCATCGGCATCATCTCGCTGGAACACGGGGGAAACATCATCCCGGTGGAATTGGAGGTGTACGACAGCGACGGACAGGCGGGCATCTTCATCCCCGGCTCGATGGAGATAGACGCGGCAAAGGAAATCGGGGCGAACATGGGCAGCTCGCTCGGCAGCAGCATCAACATATCGACCGACGCGGGGGCGCAGCTCGCCTCCGACTTGGGGCGAGGGGCGATACAGGGCATCTCGCAGTACATCTCGAAAAGGATGCGCACGGTCAAGGTACATCTGAAGTCAGGGTACAGGGTATTGCTCTACCAAAAAAAGGAATGAACAGTCCAAAAACATAAAGGCGAAAAAAGAAAAATAATCAACAAACTAATTTTTATTTACCACTAAATCCAACGTAAAATGAGTATCAAGAAAGTAATGACAATGTTTGCCCTGCTGATGGGCATCGCCTGTGCGAGCTACGCGCAGGGAGTGACGAACGACAGCACCGCCAAGGAGGACGGTCTGGAACTGGTGAAGGACGTCTATCCGCAGACGGAAGAGGACGGCGACCTGTACCACGGTCTGACGAAGAAGCTGATGTTCGACCGCATGATACCGCCGCACGGTCTGGAAGTCACGTATGACAAGACCGTCCACATCCTGTTTCCGGCGGCGGTGCGCTACGTGGACTTGGGTTCGCCCAACCTGATAGCGGGCAAGGCGGACGGTGCGGAGAACGTCATCCGTGTGAAGGCGACGGTCAAGAATTTCCGCAACGAGACGAACATGAGCGTCATCACGGAGGACGGGTCATTTTACACATTTAATGTGAAATACGCCGATGAGCCGCTTATCCTGAACGTGGAAATGAAGGACTTTATCCACGACGGCAGCACGGTGAACCGACCGAACAACGCGCAGGAAATCTACCTGAAGGAACTGGGCAGCGAAAGCCCGATGCTGGTACACCTCATCATGAAGTCGCTGCACAAGGAGGACAAGCGCAAGGTGAAGCACATCGGCTGCAAGCGTTTCGGCATCCAGTACCTGCTGAAAGGGATTTATGTCCACAATGACCTGCTGTATTTCTACACGGAGATAAAGAACCAAAGCAATGTGCCGTTTGACGTGGACTACATCACGTTCAAGATTGTGGACAAGAAGGTGGCGAAGCGTACCGCCATGCAGGAACAGGTGCTGTTCCCGCTCCGCGCCTACAACTACGCCGTCCGTGTAGCCGGGAAACAGTCCGAACGCACGGTGTTCTGCCTTCCGAAGTTCACCATCCCCGACGGCAAACAGCTCGTGGTGGAGATGAACGAGAAGGACGGCGGACGCCACCAGACGTTTACCGTGGAGAACGAGGACTTGGTACAGGCTGAAACCATCAACGAGCTGCGTGTGCGATGAAAGCGAGAGTCCTTTTCCTTGTAACGCTTCTGTCCGTCCTTTTCATGGGACGGGCGGAAGCCCAGCGGTGCCTGCCGAAGATGCGGGGCATCGAACTGAAAGCCGGGCTGAACGGGGCGGACGGCTATGTGCTGGGAGCCACGCTGTCAAGCTACGCGAAAGGCGGGAACAAGTGGGTGTACGGGGTGGAATATCTGCAAACCAACCATGATTATAGGAGTACGACCATCCCTGCGGCGCAGTTCACGGCGGAGGGCGGTTTCTACTACAACTTCCTGTCGGACGCGAAAAAGGTGGTGTTCCTCTATGCGGGCGCGTCAGCCCTTGCCGGGTACGAAACGGTGAACTGGGGCGAAAAGACGCTGTACGACGGGGCAAGGCTGAACAACGGGGATGCCTTTGTCTATGGCTGCGCCGCCACGCTGGACATGGAGGTGTACCTCGCGGACTTCATCGCGCTGACGGCTTCGCTCAGGGAGCGTTTCCTTTGGGGCGGCAGCATGGGCGTGTGCCATACGGAGTACGGGATAGGCGTGAAATTCATCATTAACTGACGGATGCCTATGGACATAGAAGCGATGAAACGGTTTCCCATAGAGGACTTCCTTGCACGGCTGGGGCATCACCCGGTGCAAAGGCGTGCCAATGCAATTTGGTACAGGTCGCCTTACCGGGAGGAGAAGACGCCTTCTTTCAAGGTGAACCCGGAGAAAAACCTCTGGTTTGACTTCGGCGAAGGCAAGGGCGGCAACATCTTCGCCCTTGCCGGGGAGTTCATCAAGACGGGCGACTTCCTCACGCAAGCGAGGTATGTGGCGGAAGTGGCGGGTATGCCGGCACAGGACTATGGACCGCAAAAAGCCGTTGATACGCACCGTTCCAACGGGCACAGCTTCGAGGATGTAGAGGTGCTGCCTTTACAGAACTGGGCGCTGCTCCATTACCTGCAAGAGAGGGGCATACCGTCCGCCGTCGCCATTGCGAACTGCAAGGAGATGCGCTACACCACGCACGGCAAGCGGTATTTCGCCGTGGCTTTCGGTAACGAAGGCGGCGGCTACGAGATACGCAACCCGTTCTTCAAGGGCTGCGTGCCGCCGAAGGACGTGACCCTGCTGTCGGTCGGCTCGGATGCCTGCAACGTGTATGAGGGTTTTATGGACTACCTTTCCGCCCGTGCGCTGGGCATCGGCGGCAGGGAGGACCACCTCGTGCTCAATTCGGTGTCCAATGTGGCGAGGGCGTACAGGCATCTGGACGGCTACGGAAGGGTGCAATGCTATCTTGACAACGACGAAGCCGGGTGGCGGACATTGGAAACCCTGCGCACACGCTACGGCGAAAGGGTGTCGGACTGCTCCGGCATATACAACGGATGCAAGGACCTGAACGAGTACCTGCAAAGCCGCCTGAAACAAAACGAGAAAAATAACAGGAACATCAGACTTAAAATGTAATGATTATGAACATGAATAAATTGAACAACAGACAAAAAGTGAGAAGAAACATAGTGAGAACCTTTGCTGCCCTCTGTGTGGGTATGCTCTCCATTGGCTTCACCGCCTGCGACGACAAATTGGACGTGACGCAAGCCTACCCGTTTACGGTGGAGACCATGCCCGTGCCGAAGGAACTGGCGCAGGGCGAGACGGCGGAGATACGCTGCGAGCTGGTACGTGAGGGCGAGTTTGACGGGGCGGTCTATACCATCCGCTATTTCCAGTACGACGGGGAAGGCACGTTGAAGCTGGACAACGGCCTGGTTTTCCGACCCAACGACCGCTACCTGTTGGAGAATGAAAAGTTCCGCCTGTACTACACTTCGGAGTGCGACGAATCGCAGAGCCTGACCATCACGGTGGAGGATAATTTCGGCAATGCCTTCGAGTGGGAAGTCGAGTTCAACAACGACACGGATGAGGACGTGGCAGTATCGGACACCTTGAACGTCAGCCGATGATGCGCATGGCGTTGCTCCTGCTGCTGGCGGCTGCCCTCTGTGGCAGTCTGCCGGCACAGAATATGGAGGAAACAGCACGGCTGCTGGCTCTGTTCAACAGCCACCCGAAAGCGGACATAGCCGTCGAGCTGATAAAGAAATACGAGGGGCTTCATGATCGTTCGGATTTCCCTTACTATGGTTACGGGCATAAAAGGTTGCCAAAGGAAAAGCTGTCCTACGACATGACGGAGGAAGAAGCCGAAGCCCTGCTCCGCAAGGACTTGGCGGTGCGTTACAGGCTGTTCCGCAACTATAAGAAGGACGCCTTGCTCCTGACCGTCCTAAGCTACAATGTCGGTCAAGGGGTACTGCTCGGTCATGGCAGGTACCCGAAAAGCAGACTCATCCGCAAGCTGGAAGCCGGAAACAGGGACATTTATCGTGAATACGTCGCCTACTGCCGGTACAAGGGCAAGCCCGTCCGCTCGATAGAGCGGCGGCGCAAAATGGAGTTCCTGCTGCTGTATGAGCCGTGAGGCTATGGTTGGCTGTACAACAAACAAAATCCGATGGTGCCTTTTGTGGCTTCATCGGATTTTTCCATATTATCGAAGATGGAAAGTAACGGTTTCTTTGCTACTTTCTTATCCGCCTGTCCTGCTCATGAAAGAAAGTAGCGGGC
Organism: Bacteroides sp. An51A; assembly: GCF_002161565.1. Taxonomy (NCBI): domain Bacteria; kingdom Pseudomonadati; phylum Bacteroidota; class Bacteroidia; order Bacteroidales; family Bacteroidaceae; genus Bacteroides; species Bacteroides sp. An51A. Next base: position 224,715 of record NZ_NFIC01000004.1, on the reverse strand, counting down.
GGCAATTCCTGCCACCCGCCAAAGGGTCATCCTGCCATTATACGCTTCTGTATGCGTTCAAGGGTACGCTCGGCAATGGGGCGTGTGTCCTTTGTCCAAAGGTCATAGTCATGCACGGATATTCCCACGCTCCGCAGGTCACGGATATAGCCGGACACATAGTCTCCCGAAGGGAGGTAAACGAACTGCATCCATGCGTCCTTGCCGTCTGTCAGTATAAAATAGTATTTCATGATGCCTTCTCTTTTAATGGTGTTGGAAGTGTGGGCGGTGGTATCCACCGCCACGCACTCAAAATTCTCTCATATCAGCGATAGTCGTACAGTGTGTGAGCCATTCCTTTACGCAGGGCATGTTGTATTCGGAAGTGATGACTGCCGTATGCTCGTTTATTTGCGTAAACCTCGTACTTTCATAGTCCTCCACCCATCCTTTGAGGGTGTCAGTTCCCCATGCGTCCGCATCGGCAAACATTCTGTCCAACACACAAATGGGGTCGCTGTATGTCACAATCAGCGTGTCATAGCCTGCTGTCATAGCCTGTCCTCCTTCGTTTTAATCCATTCGTCACGTAACCGCCTGCACTCGTCCAGCGTGGGCTTCACGCAGGAGAACAACTCTCCGTCCGTATGGCGGTAGTCGTATTGCACGAAAGTGCGCCTTTTCCTGCCGATACTCATTTGGAAACTCTCGTATTTCTCCGTTCCTGCCGCTTGGCAGGTGCTTACTCCGTTAATGGTCATTCTCGTTGTCATAGCCTTATCAATTAAAATTCAACAATCAGTAGTCTGTTCTCCAAACATTGGTCGGGGTCGGATGCCTTCTTCTGCGTCACCCAATTATCAAAACCTTTTGATAATTGGATTTATCACAAGAAAAATAAAATCAAAAGTGGTATTGAACTTGTTTGCATAAACGACTGATTCACAAACAAACTCTTTTATTTTCCACTTTTGATTTTATTAGTATTAAATAAGCCCTTTCAGGAAAGCCTTCAGTTTAGGGTCTTTTTCCCAAGACTTCTCTATTGTGGGGGTTCCTATATTTTCATACGCCTTTTCTAATGCTTCTCTTTTTAGCTTAGAATCCGCTCTTGCATAAATTTCAGTAGTCTGTATTGAAACATGTCCGAGTATATCTCTTATGTATATAAGATTAACTCCCGCCTGCAACAAGTGCATTGCTCTGGAATGCCGAAGCACATGAGGACTTACAACACCGGGGAACAATTCCGCATTTTTTATTTTGGCTATAGAAACGTACTTTTGCAATATGTATGTCATACCCGTAGAGGTGAGCTTTTCTCCCCAGCAATTGCTGAAAAGGGGGCGGCTTTGGGTTGAAAACGAATTAAGGTTCTGTTCCTCCATGTATTCCATTAATAATTGCATAATTCCGTCCTCTATCGGAACAATTCTCCTTTTTTTTCCTTTGCCCAATAATTCGACAGTATATGGTTTTGATGTTCTGACAGATTCAGGGGTTAAATCAATGATTTCTTGTACCCGTGCTCCTGTATGATACATTAAAGCCAACAATGTCATATCCCTTCGCCCGTGTTTTGTGTCTTTGGGTATTTGTTCCAATAAATATTTTACAGCATCAATCGTGAGATAGGAAATACTTTTCTTAGAAGCCCTTTTTAGCCGTATGGTACAGATGTCTTTCCATTGTGACATATGCTTTGGGTCTTCGTAAATCATGAACCTGAAAAAAGAACGGATTGCCGCATATCTTTGATTTCGGGTGCTTGCGGAACTCCGGCGTTCATCCTGAAGCCAATTAAGAAAACCTATAACCGTTTTTCGATTAACATGATAAAATGAAAGGTTCTCCGCTTTCACATGCTCCTTGTCCTGCATGTAAGTAATAAACAAGACAAGCGTGTCACGATATGAACGTATCGTATGATGACTTGTTCCACGTTCCTTAACAAGGTACTCCATGAAAAATTTTTCTACACACCTTGCAAAATCTTCATATTCATTCATTCTTGTGTAATATTAAATGTTTTTTACGATACATGCCCCTTATATATACCGGATGTAACGTTTGGAAATTCGCTTATTAATTCCGGATACATACTTTGGGTAAGTCTTAAGTAATGTTCTGTATTTATGGGATTCTTATGTCCCATGAAAGTTGCAAGAATTGGAAGCGTACAGTATATGTCCATCCCGTTGCGAACCATATTAACCATTGTATGAACACATGCCGTATGACGGAGGTCATGTACCCTTGGTCCGTCATGGTTTCCGATATAAGGTATTCCTGCATTGATTATTATCTTATGAAACCAACGGCTTACCGTACTGGAACCGACTCTTTTTCCCGTACCGGAAACGAACAGATAGCCGTTCGGAGCAGTAATGTTTGGAACGGATAGCCTGTCCCTGTAACTTATATACTGTCGTAGCACAATTTCAAGGCTATCGTTTATTGGAACCAAACGCTGAATATGGTTTTTGAGGCTATCCACGACAATAAAATGTCTGTCAAAATTTATATCCCGATTCCGAATGTTCAATGCTTCGTTTATTCTCAAGCCTGTACTATAAAGTAATCTTATTAATGAAGGTAACACCATTAATATTGTATGTGAATGGTATTGACTTGCAATTCTTAGCCTGTCGCACTCTTTGAAGACCTTTTCCATTTCTTCATGTGAAAAGATGTAGGGAATAAAATCTGACGAGGGATTCTTATGTGGATACGGTATGTAGCAATCATTTCCGACCGTACACATGTATTTAAGAAAAGCTGTCATCATCAGTACCTTGGTGTGTATTGTGGTACGTTTTCGATTAACAGATGCCCACTCATACCAGCCATCATACAATTCTTTGGTAATCTGTGTAGAAGTCAGATTGTTCTGTTGAAAATAAATATCTAATTCATGGAAAAACCATTTGGTCTGGGTTACAGTATGTCCGATTGCCTCTTTCTCCTTTATATACGCATACATATATGGAGAAAGCACACTATTATATCTCATTTGATTAACCATATAGAACCCCTCCTTTCTGATTATAAAAGTCATCACTAACCGAAGGCACGGAAAGGGAGCACCGCAACAAGGCATTAATATCAATCTTTAAGTATGAAAGCGTAGTTTCGGTTGTACTGTGCCCAAGCACTTCTGAAATAACTGGCATTGAGATTCCATTTTCTAACATTCGTGATGCTAAACTATGTCTTAAGCTATGAGGTCCATGGTGTTTTTCTTGGAATTTGACACCTGATTCCCGAAAATATTCCACTAAAATACATCTGAAAGTTCCTATTGATAGTGGTCTGATTGGAGGGTTTAGAGACAAAAAGACAGTTTTAATATTCGATTGAGGGCGCACATAACGGAGATACTCAGCCAAAGCATTTCCAACTTCGGTCAATAGAGGAAGGACAACTTCCTGTCCAGTTTTTTGTTGGGTCAATCGTATAACATTATTCTCCCAGTCTAAATTGTCAAGATTGAGATTAACAATGTCAGACCCTCTCAGCCCCAATCTGGAAGCGAGCAATATCATGGCATAATCTCTTTTCCCTTTACAGCTACTTCTGCAGACCGCATTTTCAATAGCCAGCACTTCTTCTTTCTCGTAATAAGAAGGAAGTTTTGTTCCTTTTTGACGTACCATACCAAACAAGAGTTCTGACAAGTCTCTATTCGTTTTGCCTGCCGTGAAAAGATAGGATAGGAAGCGTCTTAAAGAAGAAAAACGGTCAGACTGTATATTATGCCGGGAACTGATAAAAGCATAAATATCCGTATCTGACAATGTAGAAAGTGTGACTCCACGCATTTCCATCAATACTGAAAAGTTATTCAGCTGAAACCTGTATTGTCGAATCGTTTCTTTACGGACACGGTTCTCCTCGCTGTAAATTTTTATAAACTCTAACGCAGCCAAACCGATTTCTCCCGGAAATGGGTAATCCTTGTATTGGTATCGAGGATGTTGTGGGATAACAAAAGTTTTTTGTCCTTCAATATAAGCATTTAATGCCTGAATAGCAGGTATTACTTGTCTGCATCTGTACTTGTTTACACTTTGCTCGTATAAATCGTTGATACATTGTTCGCCTATTTGGGGAACATATTCACATACATCATGTGACTCCATGTATCTGCAAAGAAAGGCACAGCCTTTGAGACAGCATCTTATCTGCTCTGCCGATAATTTGTAGATACAAAAAACCTTTTCCGCAAAAGGAATCAAATCTTTACGGGCTACTGATTTTATTTGCATAATCCTAAATATTTAATGGATGGCGACTTTGCCAACCCAATGCAATAATAAGAATTTTGAGTGATATTATCTATAAAGATTATCATAAGTATCACTGAAAAACAAGTATTTATAAAAAATAGTATTACTTACTTTTGATTTTATTTTTCTTGTGATAAACCCATAAATGGTGTGCGCCATACCCAAAGGCGAAAAGGACATTGAAAAGTTCCTTTCGGGCGAACACCTCCATTACACCCCTTACATCCTGCTCGTTCTTTGTCAGCACAAGCGTGTTCAACAGTTCAAGGAACATTTTGGGCAGTTCCTCGTGCCATCCGAAAACCATATTTTCTATTTTCACTTCCATATCATTAACTATTAGTTTGTTATACGATTATGCCACCTGCTTCATCCGCTGCCGTATCTGCTCGGCATTGTCCTCCACCAACTTGATGATGCGGTCGTGGTATTCGGTGTTGGAGTTGCATACGCCACGGCTCTGCACCACTTTCAACGTCTGTAAGTCCACCTCCACCGTTTCGATGCGCTCTCCGTCAATCCGTGCGGACAGTATCAGAGAGTTTTCATCATTGTAATAAGCATTGGTATAGACGCAATGGTGCATGGCTTTCCCTTCCTCGTAAAACTCGTCCACGCTTTGCAATACCTTTACAATGATAAGTCCGTCCGTCAGTATAAGGTTGAGGAAAGCGGCTTTCTTTCGGATATACTCGTCTTTCTCTTTCGTCATATCCTCCAAACGCTTCCGCTCACGCTCCAACCGCTCGGCTTCCCATATCATGCGCCGCCGTTCCCGTTCACGCTCCAATTGGGCTTGCCGTTTCTCCATATATCTGTCGTGAGCCGCCTTGAGGTCGGTCGGGCAAATGAAATGAGGGTTGCGCAAGTCTTTTCCCAATTTCTCCAACAGATATAGAAGGTCGCACCATAATGAAATGTCGGTTATGGCATATTTGTTCCGCATAGCTATCTTGTACGAGTGCCAACATCTGTCAAGTGCTTGCGGCTTGGAGAGGAAATAGCGCAAATGCTCGATGTTGCCCGACTTCATCAGGGTTTCCGCACGGCTGTCCGAAAGCAATGCAGGGATGAGTTTGGTCGGCACAATGCCATAAAAGTCACCCTTAAAACCGTTTCTGCGTAACGTGTCCGTCACCTTGAATTTAGGGTATATCGGAGAATGGGCGATGTGGTCGTATGCGATGTTGTCCTGCCGGATAGCCATAGGAGAGGCAAAAGAGAAAAGGTCAAGATACCTGCCCCAAATCCGCTGTTTGCCGACAACCGCCATGCGTCCTTCCTTGTTCCACCAGTACTGACCGATTTCAAGTACATAAGGGTCAGCCTTGCAGCCTTTCTCCATCTCCACGAAAAGGAGGTACATACGCAGCACTTGGTATTCCCCACACGTGGTAAGAACGGTGAAGTATTGTTTCTGCTGCACTTTGCGGACATAACTTGTTACCACTTCCAGCCTTGCCCCACATTCGGGGCAAGTGTAGTATTTTGTCTGTTTGTCCATAATCCAGCTATGACCGCAGTCCATGCAGGTGGTGCGTCCTTTGGGCAAACGGTGGGCGTAATGGTCAATGCACTCACGGAAAGCCCAATTCATCTGTGCTTTGGTTATGGGGCGGAGTTTCTTGCTCTGTGCAAGTACCGTTTTCTCGAATTTGTTTCTCGGTTTCATAGGTTCAGAATAATGAGAGTTCAACTTGTTGTACATTTGTCTTTTGGCTCGCCTTAGCCTTGCCTCGGTTCTGCAACTTGCGCAGTTCCTCGGCTTGGTATTGGCGGATGGCTTGCTGCCGTGCTTCCGCCTTTTCCTCGTCAGTCAGTTCTACCGTATGGTTCACGACTACTTGGCATTGCAGTGGCTTGCCCACTTCAATGTCGTCCTCGTCATAGTAGTGGACGGCTTGGGAATAGATTTCACCGTCCGTAAAGCCGTTGTAACCGCTTTTCTGTACCCAATTGAGGATATAGGTCACGCAATCCTCTATGTTCTTGTTAGGCTTGTTGTAATTTGCTGCAAACAGCTTGTCCTCGGCTGCACGTTGTTCCAAATAGGCTTGGATTGTACGCTTGAAATGGTCTGTTGTCTTGTTCATATCGTCAGATTTTAGATGTTGTCATTCGTGTAAAGTATGTCGCAGTCCTCCACTTCGGCTGGAAGTCCGAAAAGGGGATAACGTGAGAAATAGGGCTGTGTGTTGCCTTCTTCGTCCGTAAGGGGTGAGACAACCTGCACGTTCCACTTGCTCTGCCACTCGTCAATCATGCGGATTTCCTCGTCCGTCAGTCCCGTCATGTCACCGTTGATGATGTACCCCAAACTCCATGTGGGTATCTTTTCCGTTGTCCTGTTCATAAGGCTGTCAGTTGAAAAGTGTTCCGTCTGATAAGAATTCATATCCGTTGGCTTCGCAGTCATGCTCGAAGGCTTCCTCATCGATGCAATCCTCAACGTCCCTGCTGCAAAAGCGGAAGAAACTGCCGATGCACTCGTCCATAAGGTCATGCAGGTTCGTATGCTTGTCGGGTGCTTTCAGAAAGTCGTATATGGGCTTCAGGATGTCCATGTCAGCACAATAGCCTGTCAGCACGCAATCCTCGGTTACGGATATGCGGCTTCTGCGTTGTTTGTTGAAGTCCTTTCCGTGCCAATAGGTCTTGGGCTTGAAAAGGCTGTGCCAATAGTTGTTCACGATGAATTTCAATAACCGCACACCGCAAAGTTCTTCCTCTTCCTCGCTGTAATTGGAGGTGAAACGGTAGTAACACGTGCAGCCGTCATATCTCCAATCATATACACGTATGTTGAATATGCCTTCAAAGGCTTTCAGCGTTGCCATGTTCTCGCTCTGCCACGGATATTCATACCCTGCCAACCATCGGTTGTAAGCATTTTCCTTTGCCGTGAATGAAAGCTCGTCCACCTTATAAACATTGTATGTCCTTGTTTCCGTTCTCATAATCTTCTGTCTTAAAAGGTCGTCAAATGGTTTCTTTCAAAATCTCTCTCCAATAGACTGGCTCTACCTCGCTTAAAAGAAAGTCTATGAAATCCTTTCTTGCATCCTTGCACAACTCCTTGTACATTTCTCGGAATGTGCTGAAATTGCCGTTGATGTACGTTTCCACCATATACTCAAAGATGTTGTCCACCTCGTAAAACCTGCATTGCTGCGCTGCCGTCTTGCTGTTTCTTTTTGCCATATCCTTATGAATTAAAGGGTTAATAACCAAATGAATGTCCAAATAATTGTCACTATTGAAAGTAGTGCGGTGAGGATGCCGAACATGAAGTTCAACACGCCCAATAGGATTTCCCCTGCGATGCCTACCGCCAAACCTCCTGCGCAAAGGGTAATGCCCCATGCCGCTCTCGCTACTGCGGACAATACTTTCCGCAAAGCCTTTCCGATGTCGTTCAATGTCATTCTCATATCTTCCAATTTTTAAGTTGTTTTTATTTGTCTTACTCGGATGGGGAGGTCGGGTCGAGTCCTTTTTCTTTTCGCCTCTCCGTATGTCCGATGTTTCCTTGTGACGTCTTCCGACCGCGCATCGGTCGTTTTCGTTTCGGGGGCCATGCAAAGGTTAGGGAGTAGGTTCAGCAAATTTTTTCGACAGAATACTACCTGAGCTTGCGAAGTGTGGAGATTGTGGCTAAAAAATTTGTGTTCCTAATCCCGTCTTTACCTTTGCCCCTGCAACGAAAATGACCCACTGATGCCGTCTGGAATGGCGGCATGGGAATATCGGCATACTTGCTGGAGAGGCGGGAAGGAAAAGGGGAAGCATAGAGGATGGCGCAATGCGCCACGGGGAAGTTCAAAGGGCGGCGCAACGGACAAGGGGAAAGCCCCGCTTTCCTGCCGCCGTGACAGAAGTCCTGCAACCGTCATTGTCATGCGTGCATGGCTTGCGGTTGCAAGTTTTCTGCCGACGGCACATGTCTTCAAACGGTCTTGTCTGCCATGCCCGGTTTGGCAAAAGCATGGCAAGACGGTTTGAGGACAGGGAAGACATGACAGCCGGAAATAGTCGCAGGTGCAGATTCACGCTTGCCGTGCCCTGCATCCGGTGGCATTTCGGCTGCCAAAAGAAGACGAGAAAAAGAAAATGGATAAAACGGACTTGTCCGTTTTGCACAAGCATATAAAAGAAGTGCCCACGACGATGGCGGTGTCACTTGTGACATTGTGGTCGTCGTGGGCTTTTCTTTGCTTGTGCCGTTTCTGAAATGGGCTTACGCACATCAAGCCGGAAGCCGTTTTCAGAACGAGGTAACAGTAATATCCCTAAAAAATAGGTAATGATTTGGTGCTATGGGATAAAAAATGTATCTTTGCAAATACGAAAGAGTTGTTTGAATCTATGAGGTAAACCGCAGCAAGTCAGAGCGTTCTGAATGTCGCTAAATCGTTACCTAAAATCTCACACTCTTCAATTCCATTCTGTGTATCAATCAGATACAGCTTTTTTAATTATCCGCTGCAAAGATAACGATTTCTGGATATTTTGCAAACCGATTTTGTCCTGTATATACTTTGCACGGAATAAAATTGTGCATTTAGTGTAACGTAACTATTTTACCACAGCGGACACAGGGTATCACAGGGAAAAATTTAAAAGCCTCTGTGTCTGCTGTGGTGAAAAAATGCACAAACTTGTACCGCGCATGACATACATTACAGGCAAGAATACGACAGAAGAAAACATCGGCACCGCATGGCGTTTGCAGCAAACGACAAGTCTCGTGTGCGTGAAACAATTCCCTGCATAATTTTCCCTAAAACTCTTGACAACCGCCTTCCCAGATAGTATCTTTGTAAGACGCAGCCGCTTGCGGAAGTCCGCGGATATAGGTGCGCCGGCAAACGCATATAGGTGCATCCGGTGTAAGATTATTAATCTTCAGGCTGCAAGATTATTAATCTTACAAGCGGAAGATTAATAATCTTACACCGGACGAAGCCATCTGCGTTGGGAGAAGAAGATAATAACAACAACCTTTTAAATAATCTGAATATGATAAAGTACAGCTTAGTAATGCGCGGCGAACCCCGTCACCCGGAACGTCCGAAGCGGGCTTTCGCCTCGGCACAGTGTATCAAAACCCTCTCGCTGGAAGAAGTGGCACGGCACATCAGAGCCCACGGGTGCGCTTACAGCACGGGAGACTTCATCGCCATTACGAAGATGCTGGCGGAAGCTACCGCAAAGTTGCTGAAGGAAGGCTATCAGGTGGAACTGGATGACCTGGGCAAGTTTTACATTACCTTGGGATGCGAAGGAGCCGAAAGCATGGAAGCGTTCCAGCCCGACCGGCACATCAAAGAGGTGCGGGTAAACTGGGCGCCGGGAGAAGCCTTCGGTAACATGCGCGAAGGAGTAAACTTCGAAGAAAGCCTGAAACGGCACACGGAACGGAAGCTGCTGCGTGCCGAGCGGAACGGCGACAGCATACTGGAACTGTAATAGAAACTGTTTATACCCATCAGAAGTAAAAAGTTCAAAATGTCAGCAGATAAAAGGAGTTAGAAGGAGTTATGCCTTCGGCAGGAGTTAAATGCCGATAGCAAAGAAGCATTGGCTTTTAACTCCTTGCCGGCTTGTCTGATGGCAGCTTGTAGCAGGGAAGCGGCATTTTACAGTTTTATCTGTGTCCGATATTCAGACGGTGTGCGCCTGATGATTTTCTCAAATTGGGCAATGAAATGGGTGACGCTGTTATATCCTGATTCGTAGGCTATTTGCGAAATGTTCATAGTTGAATAAGCCAGCAATTTGCATGCGTGTTCAATCCGTATCTCTGCCAGACATCGGAAAATGCTTTTGTCCGTGCGTTGTTTGAAATACCGGCACAATGCCGTAGGGTTCTGGTTGGCATACTCCGCTATTTCCTCCAAAGTCACTTTTTCCTTGAAGTGGTTATACAGATAGGCATATACCTTATTGACGGGTTCTTTCATGTCGGGGACAGGATTCGCCTGATTGTATGCTGTACTGGAGAGCAATTTGAAATGCTGGCAATCATGCAGCTTTTCGAGCATGCGCAACAGGCAGACCATACGCGAGGTGTATTCGGAAGAATCGAAAGCCCGTACCATCTCCATCATTTCATCAAACAGACTTTCATCGTAGAAGCGGATTCCATATTGGCTTTTCTGCAGCAAATCGTAGATGAGGCGGTAATCCGGAATGTCTTTCATATTGTCGGGAAACATATCCGGCCTGAACTGTATGGCTTCTCCGGCACTCCATTCACCTTCCGGATGACTTGCTGATGTGGAATGCAGCTTGGTATGGCACAGGTGGAGATGAGGCACATTGCTTCCGATGAGGGCGATGTCTCCGGCTTTGTATTCGGATACACCTTCACCGACAAACTGTTTCCCGCTGCCTTGGGTGAACAGCATGATTTCGTACTCCACATGTTTGTGCAAGGGAAGCACAAAACGGGGGTAGGAAATATGGCTGCATACCGTCGCCATGTTATGTACAATCTTACGTTCTAATACGGGCATACTTTCATTTTTATCCGGATGCAAATATAATGGATAATACTGCAAATATAATGGAATCCCGTCTTCTTTATTGCTGTTATTTTTGCAATGTCAAATGAAAGGAAGATGCACAACAAAAAACATTACTGATTATGGAATATCGCAGACTGAACGGTTCGGGACTTTTTGTCCCGGCATTGACTTTGGGAACAGGAACCTTCGGCGGCTCTCATGGCTTCGAGGGCTGGGGACATACGGGAGTAGCGGAAGCCACCCGCATGGTGGATATGTGTCTGGAAGCCGGACTGAACATGTTTGATACGGCAGATATGTATTCGCGCGGACTTGCCGAGGAAATATTGGGGAAGGCCATTGCCGGAAAGCGGAACAGGCTGCTCATTGCTACCAAGGGGACATTTCCCATGGGCGAAAGCCGCAACGAGGAAGGGGCTTCGCGCTTCCATCTGATAGAGGCATGCGAGGCGAGCCTGCGCCGTCTGGGTACCGACCATATCGACCTGTACTACATCCACGGTTTCGATGCCAATACACCTGTAGAGGAGACGCTCCGGGCTTTGGATGACCTGGTGACGAGCGGCAAGATACGCTACATAGGCTGTTCCAACTTCTCCGGCTGGCAACTGATGAAATCGCTTTCGGTATCCGAGCGGCGCGGATGGAGCCGGTATGTGGCGCATCAGGTATATTACTCGCTGCTGAACCGTGATTTTGAATGGGAACTGATGCCGCTCGGCATAGACCAGCAGGTAGGCAGCATCATCTGGAGTCCGTTGGCTGCCGGACGTTTGGGAGGGCGCTACCGCCGGAACAACCCCATGCCGCAAGACGGAAGAGTGGCACGCGGAGGCGCACCCGTAAGGGATAACGTAGTGGCTTACGAGCGTCTGTATAATATAATAGATGTGTTGGATGAAGTGGCTGCGGAAACGGGAAAGGCTGTGGCACAAGTGGCATTAAACTGGTTGTTGCAACGTCCTACGGTGTGCAGCCTTGTCATCGGAGCCAGTTCAGAAGAACAACTCCGGCAGAACTTGGGGGCAGTAGACTGGAAGCTTACGGCAGAACAGATGCAACGCCTCGATGCAGCCAGCAAGACGGAGAAGCCTTATCCTTACTGGCACCAAGACGAACGGCCTGAACTTTCCTCCCAACTGTTTTAACACGGACTGTCATGAAATTAAAACTCATATTCATTCTGCTGCTTTGCGGATGGCTGTTCATTCCGGCAAGCGCACAAAATCTACAAAATATGTACACTTATAAGCAAATAGGCAACAAATATGTTGTCAGTATCCAAAATCGTGCGGAAATCGTCAAAGCCCTGAACGCTTTCTGCGAAGAACGGGGCATCCAGTCGGGAACCATTTACGGGATAGGGGCGATAGATGAATTAATCCTTCGCTTTTTCAATCCCCAGACCAAGCAATACGTGGACAAGACCTATCAAGAGCAGATGGAGATTGCCAACCTGACAGGAAACATCTCCCAAATGGACGGGAAGACCTATCTCCATTTGCACATCACCGTGGGACGCAGCGATTATTCCGCTTTGGCAGGACATCTGCTTTCCGCTACGCTGAACGGCGCCGGAGAGTTTGTGGTGGAAGATTTCGGAACCCCCGTCACCCGCGTTTATGTCCCGGAAATAGGATTGAACTGCTATAAATTGGACGAATAAAGCTTATGAAAACAAGATTGTTTTATGCTATTCTGGTTGCGTTCGGCATCTGCCTGCAAGGTTGCACCACCTCGTATGCGAAAGACAGAGAAGATGCGAAAGAAACTCCCGCAGGAGAACGGTTGGAGATTTCTTTCCGCTTCCAGCGTGGCGGCATTGCTTCCAGCCAATATGCCATTTGGATAGAAGACGAAACGGGCAAGTTGGTACGTACCTTGTATGTTACGTCTTTTACAGCAAAAGGAGGATATGAATACCGGAAAGATGCCGTTCCCACATGGGTTGCCAAAGCTGATCCGAAAAATAGGATATCCGACAATATTGATGCTTTCACTGGTGCCACTCCTCGGAACGGGACGTTACATTATGTGTGGGATGGTAAAAACAATGAAGGTATGCCTGTACCCAAAGGGACGTATATGGTTTTTATAGAAGGCACGCTGTATTGGGAGAGCAGGGTTGTTTTCTCCGCTAAATTGCATTGGGGAAGTTGCGAAGAGGAATCAGTTCTTGTATCTTCCCGATATTATGGAGCTCCTTCAGTGAATAAAGACATGATAACAGATTTGAAAGTCTTTCATATGGCAAAGTGAATTTTGTGTCTGTTGTTCATGCAGTTGGAAAGACATCGGAAACAGGAGAAAAACAAATCCGCCGGCTTCCTTGCTCACGCAAGCTTGCCGGCGGCATTTGAAATCTAAGAGAGTTTATAGATCAATGCTGTATTTAGTTGACTAGGTAACTAGGTACTAGTTGACTAAGTCTGTAGATACTAAGGTGTTTAGAACCTAGTTCCTAGTACCTAGTCACCTAGTGCCTATGAATTTATTCTGTCTTCAGGTTTTCCACCGGATTCTCTCGTGTGGCTTTCAGGCTGATGAGGTATACCGAAACCAGTGAGATGAGGGCTACCACGGTGATGGAAGCTATCGGAACCCACCACGGGAAGGTGCTGTCGAAGGTCACAATCTTGTCTATCTGGTGTACGCCGAATATCATCAGCGGGACGGCTATTGCTAAGCTGATACCCAAGGAACCGAGCGAGAACTTCATCAGCCTCTCCTGCTCGCTTAGCGAACTGGAGCCGAATACCTTGCGTATCGCCATGTCGCGCTTGCGCTGGGCGATGAAGTAAAGGCTCATGGCGGTTAGTCCCAAGAGGGAGATAAGCAGGGCGGCACCGGTAAAGATAAGCATCAGGCGGTTCATGCGGCTGAAGTCGGCGTAGAGGTCACGAAGCTGGTCGCCGTACCATGCCGACTCGAAGGAGAAATCCTTGGCGGCTATCTTGAAAAGCTGGTCCAGCTGTTTCTTGTAAGCGTTCAGGTCGCCGTCCTGCACTTCCACCGATACGTTCCATGGATAGATGCTGTCGGGGTGCTCTATCTGTATCTGGAGCGGATGGATATCGTGGTCTATCAGGCTTCGGCTGATGACAAAATCCTTGAACACGCCGGCTATCTGGGTGCGTCCGTAATTGTTGCTCGTGAAATAATCTTTGGTCCCGACAGGTTCCAACATCTTCATCGCCCGTTCGCTTAGAAAGAAATTGTTGCCTCCTATCGGCGTATGACGGTCTTCGGTTATCTGTATGTGGTAGATGTCGAGGAACGCCGAATCAACGATAAAGGTCTGGAAACTCATCACCAAGGTGCTGTCCGCCGAAGGAATATAGGTGGTATTGTTGTTCCCTCCGTCCAAGGGTACGCCGCATGAGAAAGAAACATGCTTCACGAAGGGCAGCTTCTTTGCTTCGGTGCGGAAGAGTTGCAGGTCCTTTTGAGAGCCGTAGGACGGATAAGTCAGCACATTGCCGTATTCGTAACCCAACGGTGCGTGTACGATGCGGTATATCTGCACGGAGAGATAGGCGGAACAAGTGAGCAGGGCAATAGTCAGTCCACACTGCACGATGTTGAGCACCCGCAGGTAGACGGCTTTCGTCTTGCGTCGGAAAGTCCCTTTTACTACATCCATAGGGTTGTAGTTGGAAAGTATCGTAGCCGGGATAAAGCCCGAAAGCAAGGTCAGTGCTGCAATGAACAGGATATAGACAATAACGGTGGTGGCATTGAGATCGCCCGTAATGTCAAGCTTGGCGTGAAGCAAGTCGATAGCCACAGGTTCGGCGGCTTTGGCAAGGAGGAAGCCTATGATAAACGAAACCAATGTGAGCAGTGCTGATTCGGTTATCATGCGCCAGAAAATGTCGGGGCGTGACGAACCGAGCAGGCGGCGTGTAGCCATTTCCTTGGCACGGTAGCTGGTCTGCGCCACGCTCATGCTGATATAGTTCAGCACCGCCATGAGCAGGATAAGCACGCCTACGGTAATGAAAATTACTACCAGCTTGAAGTCGTACTGGTTGAGGTAGACGGTGGCAGGAGTTTCGGAAAAGTAGAATTTGTGCCAAGGGATGAATTGGGCTTTCCGGAAAGTGTCGCCGCTGTCTCTGAACAGCCAGTAAAACTCTTTCAAGAATGCCGCTACGTCATCGGCTTTCCGGTTCAGGTCGGCGCCAGGAACCATACGGAAGAAGAGGGTGCTTCCTGCCGCATTGTTCATCTCGGTACATTCCATCGAACAACTCCATTGGATGTATTTCATGTTCTCGAACGGGATGAAGATGTCGATGTCCGAAGGGATGATAGAGTTGTCAATGTCCTTGACGATGCCCGTCACGGTAAATATCCCGTTATTACAAGGAATGATTTTCAGGGTCTTGCCCACGGCGTGCTCGGTGCCGAACAGGCGGAGAGCGGCGGAGCGGGTAAGCACCACGCTGTTGTCATCGGTAAGCAGTTGTTCGCGGTTCCCTTCCAGCAAGGGGAAGCGGAAGAACTCGAAGAAGTTTTTCTTCACGCTGGCGCCTAATACCTGCACCGGCTTGTCGTCCGGTTGCACATACGGGTTTGATACTTTGATGGCGCACCAGTCCTCTATCTCGGGATAGCGGCTTTGCAGGCGGTTGCCCAAGTTGTAATGTCCTCCTGCCCAGTGTTCGTTGGCAAACACATAGATGCGGTCGGCATCGGGCAGATCTTTATCCACGGTGAGCTGCCGTGTCACCATGTTGGCGATAAGGAGCACGAACATCAGCGAGATGCTCAGCCCCGCCACGTTGACGAATGTAAAGAGCTTGTTGCGCTCCAAGAAGGTGAAGTAAGTCTTCATTTCAATTAATAATTAACAATTAATAATTAATAGTTAATAGTTGGTTGGTGTCTTTTTCACCACAGATTACACGGATTTTTAAATTTATTAATCTGTGTAATCTGTGGTGAACTTTATTTCATTCTGTCTTGATACTGTTCGCCGGATTCTCGTTGGCGTTCTTCCAGCTTTGCACCGTGACCGTAATCATGGTGATGGCGGTGACGAGGAGGAAGGAGGTGAGGAATATCCAGGCACGGATAGGTGTGCGTT
Organism: Bacteroides sp. An51A; assembly: GCF_002161565.1. Taxonomy (NCBI): domain Bacteria; kingdom Pseudomonadati; phylum Bacteroidota; class Bacteroidia; order Bacteroidales; family Bacteroidaceae; genus Bacteroides; species Bacteroides sp. An51A. The sequence continues at coordinate 208,822 of NZ_NFIC01000004.1, read as the reverse complement.
CGGCGAATCCTTCCAGCCAGTGCTGTCCTATCCACCAGCCGAAGGGAGCGGCAACGATGAAGCATCCTATCAGTATATACAGGTAACGGCGGTTGAACATACGGAGGATTTCGCCCGTGGTGCTTCCGAATATTTTCCGGATGCCGATTTCCTTGCGGCGGTACTCGCTCTCGAACATGGTCAAGCCGAATACGCCGATGATGCTGATGACAATGGCAAGCAGAGAGAAGAGCAGAATTTGCTTGGTGAATCGCAATTCATTGCGGTACGCATTGTCGAGCACTTGGTCCATAAAGCGGAAATGAAAGTCGTGTCCCGGCGTGAACTTCTCCATTGCCTTCTGCAGCGAACGGATGATTTCCACCTTGTCTGTTCCGGCAGAGACGCGGACGTTGACGGTGTTTTCGTAACTCCAAAGTTTGGCTTTGCTGACGTAAATGAAAGCCATTGGTTCGGTGCTGTCATTGTTTCGGAATGTGCTGAACTTGATATTCTCGCAGAAACCCACTACGTTCCAGTCGCCCGGAGTAGAGGGCATATCTACTGCCATCCATGGATATTTCTTCCGTGCGGCTTCATTGAAGATGTACACGCCATTATCGCTGGGCTTGAAATTACGTCCATCGGTAATGCGGATGCCCATTACGTCTAAGTAACGGTAGTCTACCGGGAAACAGGCGAAATTAATGCTCTTGTCTCCTTCGCCTCGTCCCCAACTCATATAGGTATCTCCCGAATTGAGCACGAATTGCGAAAACGCTACGCCTTCTACGCCCGATATCCGGGAAAGTTCTTCTACTACAGCGTCTTTTTGCTTCCGTGCTTCTTGAGTCATTTCGCCCACGATGATAGCATCCTTGTCATAGCCATATTCCGAGGTGCGGATGTATCGGCTTTGGGTGTACATGATTCCGATAGCGATGATGAGCATAAACGCCACGAAGAACTGGAAGCAGACTAATATCGTGCGCAGCTTCCTCCCTTTAGGCGAGAGCCCGAACGAACCTTTCAGCACGAGGGCAGGAGGGAACGAGGTGACGTAGAAAGAAGGATATAATCCCGCCAGCACGCCAATCAAAATACTGATGCCGAACGTGGCGGCTATTAAAGGAAGATGTTTGCTCAGGCTGAGGTTTGCCGTCACGAGGTCTTGCACGCCTGAATCGCGCAAGATGAGCAGCAATACGATGGATGCCGCAAAGGCTATGAGGCTGATGAGTACGGATTCCGCCAATAGCCCTCTGCGCAACGAACCGGTAGTGGCTCCCAATACCTTTTGCGTGTTGATGCTCTTGATGCGCATCGGCGTTTCGGCAAGGGTGAAGTTCATGAAGTTAATGGCAGCTACGATGATAATCAGGAACGATACGCAGATGAGCAGGTAGACCGTGGTGCGGCTGCTGGCGCTCTTGTTGCCGATTTTCGAGAAATGCACTTCCGATAGGGGAGCAAGGTTGAAGAAGTTGGAATTGTCTTTTTCTTGCTTGAGACCTTCCCTCAAGTCGCCTGGCGCAACTTTAAGAAGCTGCTGGAAAGCCAGCTTTTCCACTTCGGAAACATTTGCCGGATTGTCCAGCCGGTAATAGCAAGTGTAGTTCCAGTTTCCCCAGTCGTTTTTGTCTTGGTCAGGGTCAAACGGCATAAAAATATGATTGCCTATCTGCGAGTTTTCGGGAAAATCTTTGTAGACACCGCCTACGGTCACGGGTTTGTTGTCCGATTGTTTGCCTTGGAACAGCATTTTGCCTACGGCATCCGTGCTTCCGAACATACGCATAGCCATCGAGGCGGGAATCAGCACGTTGTCTTTCTTTTCCAACGCATCAGTAGAACCCGCTATCATTTCGGGCTGGAACACTTTCATAAAGTCGCCGAAACCGAAGGCGGTAGTTTCGTTGAACAAGTTTCCGTTCACTTCATAATCGTTGTCGTTTACCCATCCGGTCATGGCGTATGCCTGCACATGCGGCGAAGCTGTGCCAATCAGTTCAGCAATGGGGCGCGGAGTCCAAAGCTGCCAGCCCCATTCCTCGTTGGGTTTGATTTCCAGCCGGAATATCTTTTCATAATCCTTATACCCTTTATTGAAATTCAAATCATAGTCTACCTGCGTCATGATGACGAAGAAGGAGGCGAAGGCGATTGCCAGCCCGATGATGTTCAGGACGCTTGCCGTGAAGAAGCGCCGGAAGGTATGCGAGAAGTTGCGTGCTAAGGTGTTCATGTGGTTATTTACTATTTAGCGATTTACTATTTACGATTTCTTTTCACCACAGATTACACAGATTTTTTAATTGATATTTCTGTGTATCCTGTGGTCCTGTGTTTTAAATTTATTAATCTGTGTAATCTGTGGTGAACTTTATTTCATTCTGTCTTGATACTGTTCGCCGGATTCTCGTTGGCGTTCTTCCAGCTTTGCACCGTGACCGTAATCATGGTGATGGCGGTGACGAGGAGGAAGGAGGTGAGGAATATCCAGGCACGGATAGGTGTGCGTTCGGCGAATCCTTCCAGCCAGTGCTGTCCTATCCACCAGCCGAAGGGAGCGGCAACGATGAAGCATCCTATCAGTATATACAGGTAACGGCGGTTGAACATGCGCAGGATTTCGCCCGTGGTGCTGCCGAATATCTTGCGGATGCCGATTTCCTTGCGGCGGTATTCGCTCTCGAACATGGTGAGCCCGAACACGCCTATCATGCTGATAACAATGGCGAGCAGGGAGAAGAGCAAGATTTGGCGGGTGAAGCGCAGTTCGTTGCGGTAGGCATTGTCGAGCACCTGGTCCATGAAGCGGAAATGGAAGTCATGCCCCGGCGTGAACTTTTCCATTGCCTTTTGCAGGGAGCGGATAACGGCTACCTTGTCCGTTCCGGCGGAGATGCGGACGTTGACGATGTTTTCATAACTCCAGAGTTTGGCTTTGCTGACATAAATGAATGCCATAGGCTCGGCAATGTCATTGTTTCGGAACGTACTGAACCGGATGTTTTCGCAGAAACCCACTACGTTCCAGTCGCCGGGAGTGGCTGGCATATCTACCGCCATCCACGGATATTTCTTGCGTGCGGCTTCATTGAAGATGTATACGCCGTTGTCGCTGGGCTTGAAGTTGCGTCCGTCGGTGATGCGAATGCCCATTACGTCCAAGTAATGTTCGTCTACAGGGAAGCAGGCGAAATTGATGTTCTTGTCTCCTTCGCCTCGTCCCCAACTCATATAAGTATCTTGCGAATTGAGTACGAATTGCGAGAATGCCACGCCTTCCACGCCCGATATGCGCGACAGTTCGCTTACTACGGCATCTTTTTGCTTGCGTGCGTCTTGGGTTACATCGCCTACGACAATGGCATCCTTGTCATAACCGTACTCCGAGGTGCGGATGTAGCGGCTCTGTGTGTACATGATGCCAATGGCGATAATCAGCATGAACGCCACGAAGAACTGGAAGCATACCAACGCTGTGCGCAGCTTCCGTCCTTTGGGCGAGAGGCCAAACGAACCTTTCAGCACCAGTGCGGGAGGGAAAGACGTAACGTAGAATGAGGGGTACAGCCCTGCCAGCACGCCAATCAGAATGCTGATGCCGAACGTAGCCGCCAGTAAAGGCAAATGCTTGCCGAGGCTGAGGTCGGCTGTCACCAAATCCTGTATGCCTGAATTGCGTACGGCGAGCAGCAGCACCAGCGATACGGCAAAGGCGATGAGGCTGATAAGTACCGATTCCGCAATAAGTCCGCCGCGCAGGGAAGAAGTCTTTGCTCCCAGCACCTTCTGCGTGTTGATGCTCTTGAGGCGCATCGGCGTTTCCGCCAGCGAGAAGTTCATGAAGTTGATAGCGGCAACGATGACGATGAGGAACGACACACAGATGAGCAGGTAGACCGTGGTGCGGCTGCTGGCACTTTTGTTGCCTATCTTCGAGAAATGCACTTCCGATAAAGGGATTAAATGAAAGAAATCAGCGTTGTCTTTTTCTTCTTGTAACCCTTCTTGCAGTTCTTCAGGTGCTATTTTCATCAGTTTTTGGAATGCCAGCTTCTCCACTTCGGAAACGTTTGCCGGATTGTCCAGACGGTAATAGCAGGTGTAGTTCCAGTTGCCCCAGTTGTTTTTGTCTATGTCCGGGTCAAAAGGCATAAAGATATAGTTGCCTATCTGCGAGTTCTCGGGGAAATCCTTGTAGACACCGCCTATGGTCACAGGCTTGTTATCCGACTGTTTGCCTCGGAACAGCAATTTGCCAACGACGTCCGTGCTTCCGAACATGCGCATAGCCATTGAGACGGGAATCAATACGTTGTCTTTCTTTTCCAAGGCATCGGTAGAGCCTGCTACCATTTCAGGCTGGAACACTTTTATGAAGTTGCCGAAGCCGGTCATCACAGGTTCGTTGAAAAGGTTTCCATTCACTTCATAATCGTTGTCGTTTACCCACCCGGTAATGGCGGATGCCTGGATATGTGGCGAGGCGGTGCCAATCAGTTCGGCAATGGGGCGAGGTGTCCAAAGCTGCCAGCCCCATTCCTCGTTGGGCTTGATTTCCAGCCGGTAGATATTCTGGTAATCCTTATACCCTTTGTTGAAATTCAAATCATAGTCTACCTGCGTCATGATGACGAAGAAGGAGGCGAAGGCAATCGCCAGCCCGATGATGTTGAGGACGCTTGCCGTGAAGAAGCGCCGGAAGGTATGCGAGAAATTGCGTGCTAAGGTGTTCATGTGGTTATTTACGATTTTGCGATTTACTATTTACGATTTCTTTTCACCACAGATTACACAGATTTTTTAATTGATTTCTTCTGTGTATCCTGTGGCTCTGCATTTTAAATTTATTAATCTGTGTAATCTGTGGTGAACTTATTCCTCGACTTTCAGCCGGCGGTCATTGATTTTGCTTAAGAAGCCGTCTTTAATGTCTGCCGAACGCGCCTTGCCGCTCAGCTTGAGCGAACTGACTCCATCGGCACGAGCTTTCAGCTTATCGCAATACACGTTGACATTGCCTTTGCCCACACCGTCGATATCTATCTGTACTGTCTGACAATGCAGGTCGGCGATTTTTATAGTGCCGACGCCGTCTATTTCGAAACGGATGTCTTCGGCTTTTAGTGGTTCTTCGCATTCGAATGTACCGACACCATCTATATTCACTTCATCGAGCGTGGGGGCGGAGAGATAGAGGGTTGTACCTTGAATGTTCTGCTTCCGTTTGCCCTCTTTCCGTTGGTCGATGATTAGTGTGCCGTTTTTTACTGTGGTGGTGAGTCGGTCCAATTCTTCGGCTTTGCCTTCTATACGGCACGACCAAGTGTCGCTTTGCGCGAAGCGGACGGTTGCCACGCCGTCGATACGGATGGAAGTGTAGCCGCTGATGTTGCGTGTTTCGCTGGTCTGGTTGTCTTTTGCCATGCAGGCGTTGAGGCTTGCGCCGAGAAGTACGATGAGTGAAAGGATAATCTGTTTCATAAATTTTATGTTTTTAATGGTTGTTGTATCGTTCGAGGGGTCGAATCAGGCTTTTTTCACCACAGATTACACAGATTTATCAAATTATTATTCTTCATTTAATAAATCTGTGTAATCTGTGGTGAAAAATCCGTCATTTTAAGATGAGCACTTCGTTGTCCTTGTAGCTTTCGTAGCCGGAGACGATGACGCGTTCGCCCTGCTCCAGGCCTTCCAGCACCTCGTAGTATTGGGGGTTCTGACGTCCGATGCGGATTTGGCGGCGGTATGCTTTCTTGCCGTCCTTGTCGAGGACGAAAATCCAGTTGCCGCCCGTCACTTGGAAGAACGTTCCTTTCGGGATGAGGACGCTTTGGGTCGGTTCGCCCAATTGCAAATCGATGTAATACGTCTGTCCGCTGCGGATATTTTCGGGGCGGTTGCCTTCGAAGACGAGGTCGGTGCGGAAGCGGCCTTCGCGCACTTCGGGGTAGACTTTGCGCACCTTGAGGCTGAATGTTGCTCCCTGCCGTTCGAAGGTGGCTGGCAGCCCGTTGGTGACGCGGTCGATGTAGTGCTCGTCTATCATCGCTTCAATCTTGAAGTCGGAGAGGTCGTTGATTTGGCCTACCATCTGTCCGGCAGTGATGTTCTGTCCCAGTTCCACATCCAGCAGTCCCAGTTCTCCGTCTATCGGGGCACGCACTTCCAGCTTGTCCTTGCGCTCGCGGATGAGGAGGACGTTCTGGCGCATGTTGTGCAGGTTGTCTTCCATCTGGTCCATTTGGATGGTGCGGTAAATGGAGTCTTGCACGAGGCGTTCACTGATGAGGGCATGCTGCTTTTGGGCTACCTGATAATCTTCTTCCGCTTGCAGATATTCTTCGCGGCTGATGAGCCGTTCGTTGTAGAGCCGTTCGTATTGTTGGAAGGTGCGGAGCTTGCGGCGGGTATCTACGTCGAGCTGTACCTTTTCGGTCTCGTTGTTCAGCTTGTCTTGCTGCATGGTCACTTGCGTGTTACGCAAAAGGTTTTGTTTTTCGGCGAGTTCCGATTCGGCGTTCAATATCTGCAGGTCGAGGTTCGAGTTGCTCAGGCGGAGGATGACGTCGCCTTTCTTCACGTGCGCGCCTTCCTCGACTACTTTTTCCTGCACGATGCCGCCTTCTTCGGGGCTGAGCTGCACGATAGAAATGGGTTGCACTTGTCCGTTGAGGCGGATGTAGTCGTTGAACTCTCCGTAGGTGACGTCGGCGATGTTGAGCGCGTCGCCGTCGATGCGCAAGGTGGATGCGTGGTTGCCGAAGATAATCCATACCAGCAGGGCGAGGATGACCGCGCCGCCTGCGATGTAGGGGATGTGTTTCTTCTGAATGCCTTTTTTCTTTTCGAGTTGAATATCCATAATTTTAAAATTTACGATTTTACGATTTACTGTTTACTATTTGGGGAGTTAAGGAGTTAAGGAGTTATCACTCCGCTTCGCTTCGTTAGGAGTTAAGCCAATACATTTTGCAGATGTAATCCGTTTGCCAAACTATTGACTTAACTTCTTAACTACTTAACTTCTTAACTACTGTCGAATGATTTCCTCTCCTTTATAATAATCTACCAGGCGGCACTTCATTACGTAGGTGAGTTTGCTTTGCAGCAGTCCGGTCTGGCTTTCGAGGAGGGTGGATGCGTTGTTCTGCACGTCGAGCGAGGTCATCAGTCCTTCTTCGAACTTGCGGCGTGTGACGCGGTAGGCGATGGAGTCGGAGGTGACTTTCTTTTCCATCTGCAGGCTTTCCTTGAGGAATCCTTCGCGGTCTTGCACGGCTTGCAGCACCAGTTTCTGCAAGGCTTCTTTCTGTGCCTCGTATTGCTGGGTGGCGATGAGGTAATTGTTTTTTGCCTGCTTCACACCAATGGAACCGGACATGCGGTTGAAGATGGGGATGCTCATCGAGATGCCGAAGTAGGAACCGAAGTTGTTCTTCATCTGGTCGGCGAAGTTGTCGTAGCCGCTTTGGTGCAATTCCTTATAATAAGAGGAGGAGATACCGCCGAAGATGCTGATGGTGGGGAAGAGCGAGCTCCACGAAATCTTGCGGTTCATCCGCGCCACTTGCTTGTTCATTTCCGACTGGCGCAGGGTGGGGTTGCAGTTGAGGGCGATGCGGAACACATCGTCGGCATTGTCTGCCGAGAGCCGCACCTGTTCGATGACGGGTGTGTCTATCAGCCGGGTGTCGAGCACGAGGGTATCCGCTACGGGATAGTTCATCGTCTGCTTCAGGGTGAGCATCGCCGTCTCATAGAGGTTGCGCTGATGGGTCAGGTTGTAGGCATCGGTGGCTTGCTGGGCTTCCATTTGTGCCACGTCCGCCATGCCTTTCAGTCCCAACGCTTCTTGTCGGCGGGTCTTGTAAACTAATGAGTCGCTTTCTACCAGCTTCTGTTCTGCCAGGCGGGTCGTTCCGTAGTAATAAAGAGCGTCGATGTATGCCTGGAAGGTTTCGAGTGCGGTATTGTCTTTCGCTTCCTGCAGGGCGGCTTTGCCTAACAGTTCGTTCGCTCTTGCCCGCCGCACTTGGTTGATAAGGCTTCCTCCCTGAAAGATAGGCATCGAGCCTTCCATGGCATAGCCGTTGTTGAACGTAGATTGTGAGATGTAGGTGTTGGTTCCGGGGTCTACCGAACGTCCGTAACTGTACTGTGCACTCACGCTTCCGCTTACTCCGGGCAGGAATTGCCCGATAGCCTCTATCTTGTCCAGCCGGTAGTTGTCGGCTTCCAGTTTCCGCTGCTTCACGGTACGGTTGTGTTCTACAGCGTATGCCATGCAGCGGTCGATGTCCCATGCTTCTTGGGCGGTTGCCGACAGGCTGCACAGGCAGAGCAGCATGCCCATTGATTTTCGTATGTTCATATTCTTTTTCATATTTTGTCTTTGTTTCTGTCAAATCAATAACAAATATCGTGCCAGAAAATTAAATGATTGTTTTTCTGCTTGTTATAAAAAAGCTCATTTGGTGGAGTGTCAAAAAATTAGACACTTGGTGTCAAAAAATTAGACACTTCCTATGAAAGGGCGTATTGTTTCTTTGTGTATCTTTGCAGACAGAAAGATGAAACGCAGATTAACGCAGATTTTCGCGGATTAATAAAAATCAGCGTTAATCCGCGTTAATCTGCGTTGAAAAAATCAGAAACAACAATGGCAAAACAAGGAACTTTATTGGTGGTGGATGATAACCGCAACATCTTGACTTCTTTGCAATATTTGCTGGTAGATTATTTCGGGCAGATTCTGACACTTGACTCTCCCGTAACGATACCGACTGTACTGGCTCAAAACGGTGTAGATATAGTATTGCTGGATATGAACTTTTCTTCGGGCATCAACAACGGGAACGAGGGACTTTACTGGCTGAAGGAAATCCGTCGATTGCGTCCGCAGGCGGCAGTGGTGCTGTTTACGGCATACGCCGATATCGACCTTGCGGTAAGAGGGATTAAGGACGGTGCTGCCGACTTTATCGTGAAGCCGTGGAACAATGACAAGTTGATTCAGACTTTACTGGATGTATATCGTAAAGTATGCAACGGACGAAAGGAGAAAAAACGTGCAATGTTGGTCTCGGAAGGGAATGATACGACAATGTATTGGGGCAATTCGGCAGCTATCCGCCCTTTACGTGCATTGGTGGAAAAAGTCAGCACTACGGATGCCAATATTCTGATTACCGGCGAGAACGGTACGGGCAAGGATATGCTGGCACGTGAGATACACCGCCTTTCGAACCGGAAAGACGGACCGATGGTAGTGGTGGATATGGGTGCCATTACCGAATCGCTGTTCGAAAGTGAATTGTTCGGTCATGTAAAAGGTTCGTTTACTGATGCCCATGCCGACCGTATCGGACGCTTTGAGGCTGCCGATGGCGGAACCTTGTTTTTGGACGAGATAGCCAATCTGCCTTATTACCTGCAGGCAAAACTGCTGACCGCCATTCAGAAGCGGAGTTTCATCAAAGTAGGAAGCAACCTGCCGCAACCTACCAATATCCGCCTGATATGCGCCACAAACCGCGACTTGGATGAAATGGTACGCAAGGGGGAGTTCCGTGAAGACTTGCTTTACCGCATTAACACCATTCACTTGCACATCCCTTCGCTCCGCGAGCGGAAAGAAGATATTCTTCCGTTGGCGCGGATGTTTCTGGAACGCTATGCCAAGCAATACGGAAGGACCAGCGGCACATTTGCTCCGGACGCGGCAGCCCGGCTATTGGCATATCCGTGGTACGGGAATATCCGTGAATTGCAGCATACGATTGAGAAAGCTGTGATTTTGGCGGATGACGGTGAGTTGCGTGCCGAATCGTTGCAGTTGGCTGATATGGCAGAAAGAGAAAACGCATCGGGGACTGAAGAAAAAACAGAAATGGCATTTCACACCTTGGATGAAATGGAGCGTACGATGATTCAGCAAGCTATCGGACAGTGTGACGGCAACTTGTCACAAGCAGCCGCCAAGTTGGGAGTAACCCGGCAAACGCTTTATAATAAGATGAAACGGTATGGCTTATAAGTGGTTTTATGCAACGTTTGTCCGTCTGGTAGCTTTGATGGGTGGAATAGCATTGCTTACGGCCGGTATCTTGGAAAAGGTTTGGTGGGCAGGCATTGCAGGAGGAGGATTATGCGTTATAGTCGCATGGATATCCTATCAGATGCAACAACAATTGCGTGAGAAAAGCTGGCTGATGCTGGAAGCCATCCGTAACCGTGACTATTCGTTCCGCTTGCCTCTTTATGGCTTTTCGGGTGGAGAACGTGTGTTGCAGGAAACATTGAACCAGTTCGGTAGCCTGATGGGTGAACAGAAGCAACTGATGGAACAGCGGGAACGGTTCTACGAACAAATATTGTCGAGTGTAAGTTCAGGGGTAATCGTACTGGATGAAAATCACGTTGTCGTACAAACCAATCCGGCAGCTGCGCGGCTGTTGGGAATACCGATACTTAGCACGCTACGTCAGCTGGAACGTTTCGGTACCGAAGTTCCATACTTGTTGCGTACACTGAAAGCCGGAGAACGGTGCAATCTTCAGTACACAACAGGAAAAGGTGATGTGCAATTGTCGGTGCGGGCAACCGAGATGCAGCTGGGCGGGAAGAATGTGCGTATCCTTACTTTGAACGATATCCGCAATGAACTGGACGCAAAGGAATTGGATTCGTGGATTAAGCTGACTCGTGTGCTGACCCACGAAATTATGAACTCCATCGCTCCCATTTCTTCGCTGAGCGAAACATTCCTGAAACGGAAAGATGTCGTAAACGGTCCATTGTACGACGGTATCCGTGCCATTCACGAGACATCGACAGGGTTGATTTCGTTTGTAGACAGTTACCGCAAATTTTCAGCCTTACAGAAACCTTCTCCCGAACCTTTCTACCTGATGGACCTTTTGAAGCAGATACAAGGACTGAGTCTTGTGCCCGAGACAGTGGCACTTACTTTGCAGATAGAACCGGTAGAGCTGATGCTGTATGCCGACCCGAACCTGATTCGGCAAGTATTGATAAACATTTTGAAAAATGCGGTACAGTCTATCGGTGGGAACAAAGGGCGCATCCACATACGTGCCTACAGTGCAGCTGATGAGCATGTTTTTATTTATATCAGTAACGACGGTCCGGTAATTCCGGAAGAGGAAGCCGAACAGATTTTTGTTCCTTTCTTTACCACTCGTATCAACGGAAGTGGCATCGGTCTTTCACTTTCCCGCCAGATTATGAAGCTTTCGGGAGGGAGCATCAGCTTGTTGCGTGCCGGCACTAACGGATGGAACACCACGTTTGTCTTGGAGTTTGAATAATGTATTACTGGAGATTGTATCACATTAATATTCTATTACTATGCAGATAGACCGATTCTTGACTGCACAACAAAACACGTATGCAGAAGCTCTTGCCGAGGTAAAGGCTGGACGGAAAACTAATCATTGGATTTGGTGGATATTCCCACAACTGAGAGGGTTGGGTATAAGTGAAACTTCTGATTATTATGGTATAGCAGACCTGAAAGAAGCACAGGATTACCTGAAGCATCCTGTATTGGGAAATCGCTTGCGCGAAATCACCCTTGTTCTCCTGAATACGGATAAAAGTGCTGAAAGCGTATTTGGTACGCTGGACGCAATGAAAGTACGCTCGTGTATGACTCTGTTCAACCAAGTAGCTACAGACGACCTGTTTCGGCGTGTGTTGTGCAAGCATTTTGGTGGAGAACAGGACGCGCTTACGCTCCGCTTGCTTCGTTCTTCTTCGAAAAACTTTCTGGCAGGAGCTGCGGCAGGCGATATCATCGGTTCGGTTTATGAATGGCGTGGATGTAAAACCCCAGACTTTCCTTTGTTTGGCAAAGATTCGACATTTACCGACGATACCGTAATGACCGTAGCTAATGTTCGCTGGTTGCTGGAGAAAGGAAGCCTGACGGACATTATGCAGGACCTTGGACGCAGGTATCCCCATGCCGGGTACGGAGGTATGTTTAAGAAATGGTTGAAAGAGGAGTATCCTCAGCCTTATAATAGTTTTGGAAACGGAGCTGCCATGCGGGTCAGCCCTGTGGGATGGGTATTCGGTACACTTGAGGAAACCTTAGATGCGGCTCGGGAAAGTGCATCGGTTACTCATAATCATCCTGAAGGTATCAAAGGTGCACAAGCTACTGCTGCCTGCATTTTCCTGGCACGCAAGAATCATCCGAAAGAAGCTATTAAGGCATACATCGAGGAAACTTTCCATTACAATCTGGACCGTACATGCGATGAGATACGCCCCGCTTATCGTTTCGATTCCCGGTGTCAAGGCTCTGTTCCCGAATCTATTATCGTATTTTTGGAAAGTGCTGATTACGAAAGTGCTGTCCGGCTGGCTGTCTCGTTAGGTGGCGATACTGATACGATGGGTGCCATTGCCGGAAGCATTGCCGAGGCCTATTATGGAGGTGTTCCCGAAACTATTCGGGAAGAAGTCTTGAAAAGATTGCCGGAGGAATTTGCAGACTTGTTACACAGGTTTTACACAGAATATATGGAATTGGAAATAGATTAGGCTGCATGAGCGATTTACTGCATCGTTTGTAAGATTATTAATCTTACAGCGTGAAGATTAATAATCTTTCGGCGTGAAGATTAATAATCTTACAAGCAAGGCAGTCATGTTTCTTACCACAGACACAGAGGTGCACAGTGTTTTTTAAATTTTTCCTCTGTGGTACTTTGTGTCCTCTGTGGTGAGAAAATGCACAATTTCATACCGCGCAAAGTATAATGTTCTGGTTTGGCTTGGAAAAGAATCCGATGGACATAATGTGTACGGGCGCAAAATCCGGCTTGACAAACTTTTTGTAGAAATTCAAAACAGTTTTTAAATGAAAAGACCGTCTCAAATCAAGTTTGAAACGGTCTTTTTTATGTTGGGCTACTCGGATTCGAACCAAGAAAAACAGGACCAGAATCTGTTGTGTTACCATTACACCATAGCCCAAACACATAATATAATTATCTCCTCCCTGGAGACAATCACTTATTGAAGTTGGGCTACTCGGATTCGAACCAAGAAAAACAGGACCAGAATCTGTTGTGTTACCATTACACCATAGCCCAAAATCATGTCATTAACCGATGTTACGATTTTGACGCTGCAAAGGTACAACTTTTCTCTAACATAGCAAGGATTTTGAAGTTTTTTTTCAAAAAAATACAAAAGAAAGAGAGAATTAAGTGTCAATCTTTCGTGATGTACAGAAAACCAAGTATATTTGCCGCATGTTCTCTTTATATTAATAGAGAAGAAACCATTAAAAACAAATTTTTAAAACAAAACAAAGGACAGAACGTAATGAACGAAACAAAACTTTTAGTGCAAAAAATAACAGAAGGCATTCAAGAGAAAAAAGGCAAAAACATCGTAATCGCAGACTTAACTAATATAGGAGATACCATCTGTAAGTATTTCATCATTTGCCAAGGAAATTCCTCCAGTCAAGTTTTGGCTATTGCAGATTCGGTAAAAGAGTATGTAAAAAAAACGACCGGAGAAAGAGTATACGGTATGGACGGAGTGCGCAATGCACAATGGATAGCCATGGATTATGGCGATATTCTGGTGCATGTATTCTTGCCCGAAGTCCGTTCTTTCTATAATTTGGAGAATCTTTGGGCGGATGCAAAACTAACAACAATCCCTGATTTGGACTAACCATTCATTTTCATATACATCATGAGCGAAAATCAAAACAACAATATCAATAATACTCCGAACAATAAGCCTAAAATCAATGTGCCTCGTCCTAACCTGACGTGGCTTTACGTGGTAATAGCGCTTGTATTCGGCTTTCTTTACTTGTCAAGTGATGAAGGCAGTGCAAACAAAGAAATATCCTATACCGAATTTAAGGAAATGGTAAAAAAAGGATATGCCAGCAAAATCATCGCTTATGACGATAACACGGTGGAGATGTTTATCAAACCTGAACACATCGTGGATGTATTCAAACAAGATGCCAGCAAAGTCGGAAAAAGTCCTGCTGTGACTATTCAAGTCGGTTCTATAGATACATTGGATAAATTTCTTGATGAAGAACAAGCTAATGGACACTTTACGGGGTCTGTCAGTTATGAAAAGCGGAATAACTATTTTGGAATGATTTTCTGGAACATATTTCCGTTTTTGCTGCTGATAGCCATCTGGATTTATGCCATGCGGCGCATGAGCGGAGGTGCAGGACCAGGGGGAACTGGAGGTGTATTCAATGTAGGAAAAAGCAAAGCACAATTGTTCGAAAAAGGTGCCAACCGTGTGACATTCAAAGATGTGGCTGGTCAGGCTGCCGCTAAACAAGAAGTGCAGGAAATCGTGGACTTCCTGAAAGACCCGGAAAAATATACGAAGCTGGGAGGAAAAATTCCTAAAGGAGCTTTGCTGGTAGGTCCTCCGGGGACAGGAAAGACTTTGCTTGCCAAAGCGGTGGCAGGTGAAGCCGATGTGCCGTTCTTTTCGATTTCGGGTTCCGATTTCGTAGAGATGTTTGTGGGCGTAGGGGCATCGCGTGTGCGGGATCTGTTTCGCCAAGCCAAAGAAAAATCTCCCTGTATTATCTTTATTGATGAAATAGATGCCGTAGGACGTGCCCGTGGAAAAAACCCGAACATGGGAGGTAATGACGAGCGTGAAAATACCTTGAACCAGTTGCTGACTGAGATGGATGGATTCGGCTCGAATAGTGGAGTCATCATTTTGGCTGCGACTAACCGTGTAGATATTTTGGATAAGGCATTATTACGTGCAGGACGTTTCGACCGGCAGATTTATGTAGACTTGCCCGACTTGAACGAACGGAAAGAAGTATTCGGTGTGCATTTACGTCCGTTGAAGCTGGATAATACCGTCGATGTAGACTTGCTGGCACGCCAGACACCGGGATTCAGCGGTGCTGACATTGCCAATGTGTGTAATGAAGCTGCCTTGATAGCGGCACGTCACTCGAAGGAATCGGTGGGAAAGGATGATTTCTTGGCTGCTATCGACCGCATTGTAGGAGGTCTGGAAAAGAAGACAAAAGTAATGACCGCTGCTGAAAAACGTGCCATAGCCCTGCATGAGGCAGGACATGCCACTGTGTCTTGGCTGTTGGAGCATGCCAACCCGCTGATCAAAGTAACCATTGTCCCCCGTGGAAGGGCATTGGGGGCTGCCTGGTATTTGCCGGAAGAACGCCAACTTACTACCAAGGAACAAATGTTGGATGAAATGTGTGCTACCCTGGGAGGACGTGCGGCAGAAGAGATTTGTGTCGGACAAATCTCCACGGGTGCCATGAATGACTTGGAGCGTGTCACCAAACAGGCTTACGCCATGATAGCTTTTGCCGGCATGAGCGACAAATTGCCCAACCTGTGCTATTATAACAATGATGAGTACGCATTTAAT
Organism: Bacteroides sp. An51A; assembly: GCF_002161565.1. Taxonomy (NCBI): domain Bacteria; kingdom Pseudomonadati; phylum Bacteroidota; class Bacteroidia; order Bacteroidales; family Bacteroidaceae; genus Bacteroides; species Bacteroides sp. An51A. The sequence continues at coordinate 193,375 of NZ_NFIC01000004.1, read as the reverse complement.
AAACCTTACAGTGAACATACTGCTGAAATCATTGATCAGGAAGTGCAGAAAATGATCAATGAGCAGTACGCTCGTGCTAAAGAGCTGTTGCAACAACACCGTGAAGGACATGCACAACTGGCGCAGATGTTGATAGAGCGTGAAGTGATTTTTGCCGAAGACGTGGAAAAAATATTCGGCAAACGGCCTTGGACTTCCCGCTCGGAAGAAATCATGGCAGAGGAGCATAAGTCTGAAACGGCCCAAATAGAAGCCGGACAGCCTAAAGCATTGCCTGAAAATGCTGCCCGGGAAAAAAACGAAGGACAGGAAGAGGAGTCCCCAAAGACTTCGGAGCAAACTGGTGAAAACAAGTAAATAAGTCAATCGAGGGTGTATCAAAATAGAAATCGGCTTTCATTTTGTCATTCTGAGTGCTCATTTTCCGCAGGAAATAGGCACTCAGAATGACCTTACTTTTTGATTGTCGTTTTTTATTTTGAGACAGCCTCGGTTGATGGATAAACATAAGTACCATGAAAAATAATTTTCTACAACGGACTATTACAGGTGTCATTTTTGTCGCCGTATTGGTAGGATGTATTCTAGGAGGTCCTATCTCGTTCACCATTCTGTTTTGCGTCATCAGTGCACTGACCATCAACGAATTTGGCACACTGGTGAACGCAACCGGTCAGGTACAGATGAACAAATCTATCACTATCCTGGCAGGAGTGTTCTTGTTTCTTTGCTTCGGATACATTGGAGTCGTTCCGGGAAGTAACGAAATATTCATACCTTACCTGTTTCTTATCTTGTATTTGTTTATCAGTGAATTGTATAAGCAGCAAAAAGACCCTATCAACAATTGGGCATATTCTATGATGAGCCAGCTCTACATCGGTCTTTCGTTTGCCTTGCTGAACCTGCTGGCTTATCACAACAGTGCAGCGACTAGCGTTTCGCAGTATAATCCGGTATTACCTTTGTCTATTTTTATCTTTACATGGATAAACGATACCGGAGCTTATTGTACGGGTATGCTGTTCGGAAAGCACCGTTTGTTTGAACGTATATCTCCTAAAAAGTCATGGGAAGGCTCAATTGGCGGGGCTGTGTTTTGCATCATTGCAGCTGTTGTGCTCTCTCATTATTTTACCTTTCTCACAATGGGTGAGTGGATTGGCTTAGGATTGACCATCGTGGTGTTCGGCACATGGGGAGACCTGACCGAGTCACTTTTCAAACGGACATTGGGCATCAAGGATTCGGGAAACATCCTGCCTGGACACGGAGGTATGCTCGACCGTTTCGATAGTACACTGATGGCGGTACCTGCAGCTGTGGTTTACTTATATATTCTTTCATTGATATAACCGTTTCTTATATGCCGACAAGGCTTGCAGCATCTGGCGGGCAGCCCGTCCGGATGCTCCAGCCTTTCCTAGAATCTGTATCAGGCAATCGTAATTTTCCAGCATCCGTTTACGTCGCTCGCTGCCTGGCAAGATGTATGACAATTCTTGTTTGATTGCTTTTACCTGCATATCACCTGCTACCAGTTCGGTCACGACTTCCTTGCCGGCTATCAGGTTGACCAATGATACAAAGGGTACTTTTAGAATCATACGTCTCAATAGCGAGACCAGTTTTCCTGCAGCGGTGTAATAGCATACTACCTGAGGCGTACGGAAAAGTGCAGTCTCAAGCGTGGCTGTACCCGAAGTGACCAGTGCCGCTGTAGCATGGGAAAGCAAACGATAAGTTTCGCCAAAGACTATCTTTGTATCTGCATCCATGTACCGGCGGTAAAAGTCTGCCTCAATGCCTGGAGCACCGGCTACTACAAACTGATAGTCTGGAAAATATCGTGAGGCCTTTATCATCCTACGCAGGTTGTCTTTTATCTCTTGTTTTCTGCTCCCTGCAAGTAAAGCGATAATCGGTTTCTGCTCCCAGTTATGTGCAGAGACGAAAGTTTCGAATGTTTCGTTGAAGTTTTTCCGGAAAGCATCGACGGCATCCACGCACGGATTGCCCACATAATGTACCGGGAAATGGTATCTCTGATAAAACTCCACCTCGAACGGCAAGATGGAAAACATTGCGTCTACATCGTGCTGGATGTTCTTGATGCGGTATTCTTTCCATGCCCATATCTTAGGGGAAATGTAGTAAAAGATGGGGATTTCTGTGTGCAGCTTGATGTACTGGGCTATTTTCAGGTTGAAACCCGGATAATCCACCAGTATCAGCACATCAGGATTCCAGGCTTCCACATCGTTCTTGCAGAATTCCATGTTGCGGAGAATCGTCCGCAGGTGTAATAGTACAGGGATGAATCCCATGTATGCCAGTGATTTGTAATGCCGGACACACGTGCCGCCCACTTCTTTCATCAAGTCACCTCCGAAGAACCTGAATTCTGCCTTGGGGTCTTCCTGGAGCAATGCACGCATCAGATTGGATGCATGCAGGTCGCCCGATGCTTCTCCTACTATCAGATAATATTTCATACGTCAAAGTTCCACGTTTTCAGTTCACGTACCATAGCATAGGCGGTTACGTCGATTTGGGTCGGAGTTATCGCCACATAATTGTGTGCCAATGCCCAATGGTCGGTGTCTTCGGCATCAGGCTCCAGGTTCTTGTATTCGCCTGTTAACCAGAAATAGTTTCCGCCCCTCGGATGGTCGGCTTTTACAAACTCGTTCGTCCATACACCGTGTGTCTGCCGGCATATCAGTACTCCTTCTAAATCTGAGGTGTCGGGGAAATTCACGTTCAGGCATATCCCCTCGGGCAGTCCTTTTGCCAGGGTTTCTTCCACGATACGGCGTACGTAGGGCAATGTAGCAGAAAAATCAGCATCGGCACTGTGGTTGCACAACGAAAAGCCTATGGAAGGAATCCCTTTCAGACAACCTTCAATAACCACTCCCATTGTGCCCGAATAATGCACATTTACCGAAGAGTTGTCTCCGTGGTTGATTCCGCCAATCACCAAATCGGGCACGGCAGGCACAATGGCATGCAATGCCAGTTTTACGCAATCGACTGGAGTGCCCGAACATTTGTACAAAGCCAGCCCTGCTTCCTGCTGAAGCAAGGCATATTGTATGGGAGAAGCAGATGTGATGGCACCCGAAGCTCCCGAACGGGGACCGTCGGGGGCTACTACAATCAAATCTCCTACCGGGCGTAAGGCACGGATTAGTTCATGTATCCCTTTGGCATTTATGCCGTCATCATTCGACAACAGCAGCAGAGGTCTTTTCTTTGTCATATATTCCTTGATTTATATATCTGTTCTTGCAGACGCAAAGGTACAATAAATTTGCCAATGTGCCAAAATGACGAAACTCCTCAATGCATTTAATGCAGATAGCTTCGTGCAGGCTGGCACTTGTATGAAAGTTTGCCCGCATATAAGTGCATGGCTCTTTCCACCAGTGTGCAAAAGCATGATATCAGTTAATTTTACACAAGGCTTGATTAATCTTCACAAAGCAAGGCTGATTATTGCACAGAAATCGTTATATTTGCCCCGCGAAGTTATTAACAACCGGCGTAAGTTATCAACAGTTTTGCAAAATGTTGCAAGAATGAGATACGCTATTTCGCCAATTATTTGTTACTTCGCAATCAGATAAACTGATTAATATGGGAAAAATAATTGCTTTGGCCAACCAGAAAGGTGGGGTAGGGAAAACTACCACTACCATAAACTTGGCTGCATCATTGGCTACACTCGAAAAGAAAGTATTGGTAATAGACGCTGACCCACAGGCAAATGCTTCGTCGGGACTGGGAGTCGACCTGAAAGACATCGATTGTTCCATTTACGAATGTCTGATTAACCAGAACGACATACGGGAAGCCATTTACACGACCGATATTGACGGATTGGACATCGTCCCTTCACACATTGACCTGGTAGGGGCGGAAATAGAAATGCTGAACTTGGATAACCGCGAGAAAATCATGAAGAAGGCGTTGTCTCCGATGGCAAGCGAGTACGACTACATCTTGATAGACTGTTCGCCTTCGTTGGGGCTGATTACCATCAATGCCTTGACCGCGGCCGATTCGGTCATTATTCCGGTGCAATGCGAGTATTTCGCACTGGAAGGAATCAGCAAACTGCTGAATACCATACGGATTATCAAGACGAAGCTGAATCCTTCGCTTGAAATAGAAGGATTCTTGCTGACCATGTTCGACTCGCGCTTGCGTCTGGCAAATCAGATTTATGACGAGGTGAAACGCCATTTTCAGGAACTGGTATTCAAGACCATCATCCAGCGTAATGTAAAACTGAGCGAGGCACCCAGCCATGGAATCCCTGCCATCCTGTATGACGCCGATTCGACAGGAGCCAAGAACTATCTGGCGCTTGCCAATGAGATAATCAACAAGAACACAAAACAATAACGACCCGTAATAATTACGCAACAAGACATGGCGGTACAAAAGAAATATGCATTGGGCAGAGGACTTGACGCCTTGATTTCTACCAACGAGGAAATCAAGACCTCGGGCTCTTCGTCCATCAATGAAATAGAGTTGGATAAGATATCGGTCAATCCGAACCAGCCTAGGCGCGAGTTCGACCCGATAGCTTTGCAAGAACTTGCCGACTCGATTGCAGAGATAGGCATCATCCAGCCCATTACCTTGCGCCAACTGAATGAAGACTCTTACCAGATTATAGCAGGCGAACGGCGTTACCGGGCTGCTGTACAGGCTGGACTGAAAACCATACCTGCCTACATCCGGACGGCTGATGATGAAAATGTGATGGAAATGGCACTGATAGAGAACATCCAGCGCGAGGACCTTAACTCGCTGGAAATCGCCCTTGCCTACCAGCACCTCATCGAGCAATACGGACTGACCCAGGAAAGACTGAGCGACCGCGTGGGAAAGAAACGCGCTACCATTGCCAATTACCTGCGTCTGCTCAAATTGCCTGCCCCTATCCAGGTGGCATTGAAGAACAAGGAAATAGATATGGGACATGCCCGTGCCTTGCTGGCATTAGACGATCCCAAGACTCAGATACGCATCTTCAATGAAATCATTTCGCAAGGTTATTCGGTGCGGAAAGTAGAAGAAATCGTCAAGGCACTCTCCGTGGGCGAAAGTGTAGAGTCGGGCGGAAAGAAAATAACCCCTAAAGGAGCCAAACTATCTGAAGAATATACCCTCTTGCAAAATCACTTGTGTTCTTTCTTTGGAACCAAGGTGCAACTTTCGTGCAGCAACAAAGGAAAAGGAAAAATCAGTATTCCCTTCAATAGTGAAGCCGACCTGGAACGGATTATGGAGATATTGGATTCGTTACAACCTAAAGAATAAAAGCAGACTGTTTTGGAAAAGCAACCATTGACATACCTGACAACCCTTGTATTTTTGTTTTGCTTCTTATTTGGAGAAAGTACGGATGTATATGCCCAGCGTGCCCGCAAGCATCGTGAAGGAATATTAAAAGCAGACTCTATACGTGCTCAGAACCGGGCAGACAGCCTTGCTTTGCTTGACACGCTGGCTTGGCAAAGGCAACGCATTGAGGCACTGGAAGCACCGGTAGATACTGCCTTGCTTGCCCGTAAGAACGACTCTATCCAGCAGCAGATGCCGAAGATGGAAATCCAGAAGAAAAAATGGACTCCCAATGCCAATAGTGCCATTTGGCTTTCGCTTGCCATACCGGGAGCAGGACAAATTTATAACCATAAATATTGGAAACTGCCCATCATCTACGGCGGTTTCGTAGGATGTATCTATGCCTTGACGTGGAATGGACAAATGTATAAAGATTACTCTCAGGCATATCAGGACATCATGAGTGACAATCCTGCCAATGATAGCTATATGGATTTCTTACCGCTGGGATACACCCAAGAAGATGTCTTCAATCAGTTAAGCTATTTTCAAGACCTGTTCCAGCGACGGAAAGACGTATACCGGCGCCAGCGAGACCTTAGTATTTTCGCCTTTATCGGCGTGTACCTGCTATCGGTGGTCGATGCATACGTGGATGCTGAATTGTCAAACTTCGACATCTCCAACGACTTGAGCATGACATGGCAACCTGCTATATTTAATGACCCGCACCGTGGGCTACCACAAGGCATAGGCTTGCGATGCAGTATTAATTTTTAAGATATGATGAAAAAACTGTGTATTGGTATACTAAGTATGTTAGGGGCATCGGCCCTTTATGCGCAACAGACGGACGAAAACAGTATAACCGTCCGCTCGGAGTCGGGGACGGAAGAAGTTATCGGATTACCCGAAGGCATGTTGTCGGAAACTGATAGCTTGTATCTCGACTGGATATCGAAAAACTACATCAACATCGGTGAAAACTGTGAGATGAATGCCGGGAATCCGGATGTGAGCGACTCCGTCTATATCGATCGGCTGCAACGCATTCCTGCTATCATCGAAATGCCGTATAACGAAGTTGTGCGTAAATTTATCGACATGTATGCGACTCGCTTGCGTCAGAAAGTGGCATTCATGTTGAGCGCAAATAACTTCTACATGCCCATCTTCGAAGAAGCACTCGATCTCTATAACCTGCCGCTGGAACTGAAGTACCTGCCCGTCATCGAATCGGCGTTGAACCCGATGGCTGCATCTCGTCAAGGAGCTGTAGGCTTATGGCAGTTCATGCTGAACACCGGAAAAATCTATGGACTGAAGGTGACCAGCTTTGTAGACGAACGTCGTGACCCTATCAAGTCGACTCGTGCCGCCGCCCGTTACTTGAAAGATTTGTACGACATTTATCATGACTGGAACTTGGTACTTGCTGCATACAATTGTGGACCCGGTACTATAAATAAGGCTATTCGCCGTGCCGACGGGGAAAAAGATTTCTGGCAACTGTATAATTACTTGCCTAAAGAAACTCGCGGATATGTACCGGCCTTCATCGCAGCCAATTACATTATGACTTACTATTGCGAGCACAATATTAGTCCGATGGAAATGAAGTTGCCTGAAGGGACGGACACCATTCATATTTCACGTCCGCTCCATTTGCAACAAGTGGCAGAGGTGTGCAACATCAATATTGACGAGTTGCGTGCCTTGAATCCGGAATTTAAGAAAGATGTGGTGCCAGGCAACGAACAGCCTTATGCTTTACGGCTTCCAAGCAAGACGATGAGTTATTTCATCGATCATGAAGATAGCATTTATAATTATAAACCGGAAACTTATCTTACCCGGCGTTCCACCGTGGATATTCCTGAACCCAAAGCCGTGTATCACCGTATCCGTAATGGGGAAACATTGGGAGGAATTGCACGTAAATATGGTGTCAGCGTATCGCAGATACGGCGCTTGAATGGTATCCGAGGAAGCAATATCCGTGCAGGAAAATCTATCCGTATCCGATAGGTGAAGAAAAAATGTCCATATTTCTTGCAAAATTACTGATTTTTCCTAATTTTGCACTATTGATTTAAGATGGACTACCATGACGGACGAAAAATTGACTCAGGAACAAGCTGACGGGAAGCTGATAGACGATGCTTTCCAGGAATTGTTGGACCGATATTTAGAAAGCAGACACCGCAAAAAAGTAGAAATAATTACAAAGGCTTTCAACTTCGCCCGACAAGCGCATAAAGGAGTAAGACGCCGGTCGGGTGAACCATATATTCTACACCCCATCGCCGTTGCACGCATCGCCTGCGTGGAAATTGGCTTGGGTTCTACTTCCATCTGTGCCGCTCTATTGCACGATGTCGTAGAAGATACCGATTATACCGTAGAAGACATTGAGAATTTATTCGGGCCTAAAATCGCGCAAATAGTTGATGGGCTTACTAAAATATCGGGAGGTATTTTTGGCGACCGTGCATCAGCGCAAGCAGAAAACTTTAAAAAGTTACTTCTTACAATGAACGATGACATACGTGTCATCCTGATTAAGATAGCCGACCGCCTGCATAATATGCGCACACTGGGCTCAATGCTTCCGAGCAAGCAATATAAAATTGCGGGTGAGACCTTGTACATTTATGCTCCGCTTGCCAACCGTCTGGGGCTGAACCGTATTAAGACAGAGTTGGAAGATTTGAGTTTCAAGTACGAGCATCCTGAGACTTATCAAGAAATCCAAAACAAGTTGCAAGCCACTCAGGCGGAACGTGACACATTATTTGCCGAATTTACAGCACCTATTCGCGAACAACTTGACAAGATGGGGATTCCCTATCGCATTATTGCGCGTGTGAAGTCGCCTTACTCTATCTGGAATAAGATGCAGGCTAAACACATCACGTTCGAGGAAATATACGACATTCTTGCTGTACGGATTATTTTTACGCCTCGTAATCAGGAGGAAGAATTGAACGACTGCTTCGATATTTATGTGGCCATCTCGCGTATCTACAAACCGCATCCCGACCGTTTGCGCGATTGGGTAAGTCATCCGAAAGCTAACGGCTACCAGGCTCTTCATGTTACTTTGATGAGCAACAAAGGACAATGGATTGAAGTGCAGATACGTAGTGAACGGATGAACGATGTAGCTGAACAGGGGTTCGCCGCACATTGGAAATACAAAGAGGGCGGAGGAAGCGAAGACGAAGGAGAACTGAGCAAATGGCTTAAGACTATCAAAGAAATCCTGGATGACCCGCAACCTGATGCTCTTGACTTTCTTGACACTATTAAACTGAATCTCTTTGCGTCCGAAATATTCGTATTTACTCCGAAAGGAGAAATCAAGACGATGCCACAAAACTGTACCGCACTCGATTTCGCCTTCTCTATCCATACTTTCTTGGGGAGCCATTGTATCGGTGCAAAAGTCAATCATAAACTGGTTCCGCTCAGTCACAAGTTGCAAAGTGGAGATCAGGTGGAAATCCTCACTTCCAAATCGCAAAAAGTGCAACCTTCATGGATTAATTTTGCTACTACAGCCAAAGCAAAAGCTAAGATACAGGCTATCTTAAAACGTGAAAGACGCGAACAGCAACAACGGGGAGAAGACCTGATAGTTCAATTTTTCCAACAGGAAGGTCTGCCCAATACTGACGAAAACATCCGTAAGTTATGTGATAAGCATCAGGTAAAGACTTACGAAGAACTGGCATTGGCTGTGGGGCAAGGTGTATTTACACTGGGTGAGCCTGATAAAAATGAGCTGAAAGAAAAGCCGAATACTACAAACTGGAAAAAATATATCAGCTTTGCTTTTGGTGGTAACAAACAAAAACAACAGGAAAATAAAGGAGAATCTGAAAAGCAGCCGCTCAACATCGACAAGAAAGAAATTGTCAAACTCACTCCCGATGCTATCCAGAAAAATTATATCCTGGCTGATTGCTGTAAGCCTATACCGGGAGATGACGTATTGGGATACATTGACGACAATAACCGTATTGTCATACATAAACGCCAATGCCCTATTGCCACTCAACTGAAAACCAGTTTCGGTAACAGACTGATAGCTGTGCAATGGCAGACAGGAAAAGCGTTGGTTTTCCCTGTCAATGTATATATAAAAGGTATAGACGAAATCGGTGTGCTGAATAAAGTAACCGAAGTGATATCCCAACAGCTGAATGTCAATATTCATAAACTGTACATCGAGTCGGAAGACGGCATCTTCGAAGCACGCATCCAGCTCTACGTACACGATGTGAATGATGTAAACACCATCTGCAACAATTTGAAGAAAATCAACAATATTAAAAAAATAACCCGTATTGATGATTTTGACGACAATGCGGAGTAAGGTAGATGACCGAGATAGTGGATAGTTATGCTTAAGCAAATTATCCACTATCAATTCACTATGTCAAATAGTCCAGTTCTTTGCGAATGCTTACCAACTCATCACGGATTTGCTTGAGGCGTTTCACCAGTTCGGTAGTATTGCGAACTCCCTCTTTGTTTTGCTTCATCTGTTGTTTGGCTCCGGCCAGTGTCATTCCTTTTTCTTTCACCAGATAATAAACCTGACGGATGCTTTCAACATCTTCTTTCGTGTATTGGCGGATTTTTCCTCCAGCGCGTTTCGGTGCAATATCCGGAAATTCCTTTTCCCAGTATCGTATTAATGATTCGTTTACGCCGAACATCTCAGCCACCTCACGGATGGAATAATATAATTTCAATTGCTTATCTTGTTTCAGGGCCATGCTTCTTTTTCCTATACATTGGTTGTTAATCGAATACCTTGCCGTGGTTAGCGGCTATTTGAATCATCTTGTCATAATCATCAGCATCCAAGTCCATGAAATAATAATTGACAGGATTCATTATTTGTCCTTTTAAGTGTACTTCATAATGCAGGTGCGGGCCTGTGCTCTTTCCCGTAGTTCCCACTTCGCCAATGGTTTCTCCGCGCACTACTTTCTGGCCGGGATGTACCTTGATTTGGTTTAGATGTGCATAACGTGTCACGTAACCGAATCCGTGGTCAATGGTGATGCACTTTCCATATAAGCCCTCCCAACCGGCAGTTTTCACTGTTCCGTTTCCTGTAGCATATACAGGTGTGCCTACGTTCGCTGAAAAGTCCATTCCGGCATGAAATTTTACTGTCTTGTATATGGGGTCTATACGTGTGCCATATCCGGAAGCGGTCTGCTTTAAGTTTTTGTTTGATACAGGCTGAATGGCTGGTACACACATCAGCATCTCATCATGTCGCTTGCACAAGTCGAGCACCTCATCGAACGACCTTGACTGAATGTACACCTGCCTTGCCAGTACATCCATCTTTTGTGTGGTATTCACCACCAGTTTTGCATTCGCCAACTCTGTCAATTCTTCATAGCGGTTTGTTTTCCCATAGTTGGCATTTCGTATAGCCGACGGAACAGGATCTGCCTGCAGAATTACCCGATATAAGTTATCGTCCCTTTGCTGGAGGTGTTGCATTACGTCCAGTGCTTCGTCCAACCGTGTCGAGAGAATGTGATATTGTGCCAGCAGACGTGAGTTTTCCACCCGCAGGTCTTTTTCGGAAGGCGAACCGAAAATCAGTAATAACAGGATAAAACATCCTGCTCCCAGACCCATACCTACAAACAAATTGCGCAGGTAGCTCATCATACGCTGCCGTACTGTAGGATAAATACGGTCGTAAGTCCGTGTTTTCGGATTATATATATAATAGACTTTTCGCATAAATTTTTCTATTTATAAAAGGAGTCGAAGAAGTCATGGATACGCTTTACCGGTAATATTTGCTCGTCTATTGTCCCGCAGAAAAGGAGAAAGCCTGCTTCTCCAAAATCACGTGCTGCATGCAGGCAGCTGGTCATACTTCTACATATCAAAGCGGGGAGACTTCCTGGATATTTCTTCATCACTGGCCCTGCTTTGCGAACGATAACTCTTCAATTCCAAAAATTTTCCTCCAAACGTAGCGACAAAAATAATAAAACAGATTATCTTTGCAAATCGATTTTTAGAATATTAACGACAAGATAATAAGACTTATATGTTGACAGCAAACGAAATCCGCGACTCATTCGTAAAATTCTTTGAGTCGAAAGGACATCAGATTGTGCCATCGGCACCGATGGTCATCAAAGATGACCCCACGCTGATGTTCACCAACGCCGGCATGAACCAGTTTAAGGACATCATCTTGGGAAACCATCCGGCAAAATATAAACGTGTGACTGACTCGCAAAAATGTTTGCGCGTGAGCGGCAAGCACAATGACTTGGAAGAAGTAGGACATGACACCTATCATCACACTATGTTCGAAATGCTTGGCAACTGGTCATTCGGCGATTACTTCAAGAAAGAAGTTATCGGTTGGGCATGGGAATACTTGGTGGGTGTATTGAAAATCAACCCTGCCGACCTTTATGCTACCGTGTTCGAAGGTAGTCCGGAAGAAGGACTTGAACGCGACAACGAAGCTGCCGGATACTGGGAACAATTTCTTCCTAAAGATCACATTATTAACGGAAACAAACACGACAACTTTTGGGAAATGGGTGATACCGGACCTTGTGGACCTTGTTCTGAAATCCACATTGACTTGCGTCCAGACGAAGAAAAGGCAAAAGTGCCCGGACGTGAGCTGGTGAACCAAGACAACCCGTTGGTTATCGAAATCTGGAACCTTGTATTCATGCAATACAACCGCAAGGCAGACGGATCGCTTGAAGCTTTGCCCGCCAAAGTCATTGATACCGGAATGGGGTTCGAGCGTCTTTGTATGGTGTTGCAAGGCAAAAAGTCGAATTATGACACGGATGTGTTCCAACCCATTATCAAAGCCATCGGTAACCTGGCTGGAATGACCTATGGTACCGATCCGAAAGTGGATGTTGCTATGCGTGTGGTGGCCGATCACATACGTACTATTGCTTTCTCTATCACCGATGGACAACTTCCTTCCAACGCCAAAGCAGGTTACGTCATACGTCGCATCTTGCGCCGTGCCGTACGTTACGCCTATACCTTTTTAGGTCAGAAGCAGGCCTTTATGTTCAAACTGGTACCTGTGCTCATCGAAAATATGGGACAGGCCTATCCGGAACTGAAAGCTCAGCAGTCTCTTATTGAGAAGGTTATCAAGGAAGAAGAAGAAGCTTTTCTCCGCACGCTCGAAACTGGTATCCGTCTTTTGGATAAAGTAATGACTGATACAAAAGCAGCAGGAAAGACCGAAATCAGTGGTGTGGATGCTTTCACGCTCTACGATACCTTCGGATTCCCTCTTGACCTGACCGAACTCATCTTGCGCGAAAACGGAATGACGGTAAATGAAGAAGAATTCAATACCGAAATGCAAAAGCAGAAACAGCGTGCACGCAATGCCGCAGCTGTTGAAACCGGTGACTGGGTGGTACTGGAAGAAGGTGAGACACATTTCGTGGGCTACGATTATACCGAGTATGAAACCCGTATCTTGCGCTATCGTCAGATTAAGCAGAAAAACCAGACTCTTTACCAGATTGTATTGAATGAAACTCCTTTCTATGCCGAAAGCGGAGGACAGGTGGGAGACACTGGCGTGTTGGTTAGCGAGTTCGAAACGATTGATATCATCGATACCAAGAAGGAGAATAACCTCCCCATTCATATAGCCAAGCAACTTCCCGAACACCTTGACGCACCGATGATGGCATGTGTTGATACTGACAAGCGTGCTGCTTGTGCTGCTAATCACTCGTGTACACATCTGCTTGATGAAGCTTTGCGGCAGGTACTGGGTACTCATGTAGAGCAGAAAGGTTCGCTTGTTACACCCGAATCGCTGCGTTTTGACTTCTCTCATTTCCAGAAAGTCACTCCCGAACAGTTACGTGAGGTAGAACACCTGGTTAATGCTAAAATCCGTGCCGATATCCCCTTGACCGAATATCGTAACCTTCCCATCGAGAAGGCACGCGAACTGGGGGCTATCGCTCTCTTTGGTGAAAAATATGGCGATGAAGTACGTGTTGTCCAGTTCGGGTCATCTATTGAGTTCTGTGGCGGTACTCATGTGTCTGCCACAGGGAAAATTGGCATGGTGAAGATTATTTCCGAAAGTTCGGTGGCAGCTGGTGTGCGCCGTATCGAGGCTATTACCGGAGCTAAAGTGGAGGAAATGCTTGATACCGTGCAAGACACGCTCAATGACCTGAAAGCCCTCTTCAACAATGCTCCCGACTTGAAAACAGCCATCGCACGCTACATTGATGAAAATGCCGGTCTGAAAAAGCAGATGGAAGAATTTATAAAAGAAAAAGAAGCTCAGGTGAAAGCCAAGCTGATAGAAGGAGCGAAAGAAATCCATGGAGTGAAAGTCATCAAGGCGGTACTTCCTCTGCCTGCCGATTCGGTGAAAAACATTGCTTTCCAGCTGAAAGGTCAATTCCCTGAAAACCTTTTTGTTGCTATCGGAAGTGAGCGCGATGGCAAACCCATGCTTACGGTGATGTTGAGTGATGATCAGGTAAAAGCAGGTTTGAATGCCGGAAAACTGGTGCGCGAGGCTGCCAAGCTTATTCAAGGTGGGGGAGGTGGCCAGCCGCATTTCGCTACAGCCGGTGGAAAGAATTCCGATGGACTGAATGCTGCTGTAGACCGCTTGCTGGAATTGGCTGGATTTTGAAAAATAAAGAAGAATTATAGCAAGGGGATATAAATTAGGGAATGAAGCAAGAAGGGGCATCCTTTTCTGCTTCATTCCTTATTTTATTATACTTTATGAATTCCGCAATTAGCCGATTCGGCTGAGTTGCAAACGCAGTACTACTGCGTTTGCTGATGAAGTATATATCCGTAGGCGTATGCAGTATATATTCAACCGCGTATGCAGTATATATTCATTTTTCAGGGGTATATATTGGCTGTTTGCGGACATTCATCTTATACTTTGTAGAAGCTGTTTTGAATTTATCGTGCGATGATTTGGGATGAGTTTTTGAGGCATTTTCGCTTCTGTGATGAGGAAGATAGCGGGCTATCTGACGAAGAACAGGAGCGAAAAAGACCAAAAAATCGCCCAAAGCACACACGAAAACGGATACATCAAGCCAAGAAAAACTTTTTGGAGAAATTCAAAACAGCTTCTAAATACCTGTACCCTGATAATGCTGTGCAAAATGCCTCGTTGTAGCAGATATAATCCTTGTTGTCCGGATTTGCGAATACGTCATTAGAGTTTATAAATTGGCACATGAGGATATCTTTTTTTATGAATGCTGCTTTAAGTTTATAATTTCAGCACTACACGGTCGCCTGCCTGTTGCGCCATTATGCTTTGAGTTTCTTGCAGTTCCTTATAGTGTTTCATGATTTCCATGCAACGTTGCGAATCCTGGGCTACGATGGGATCGGTCAGTGCCTGCAGGGTATTTTTCATTTCTTCTTCTATAATGGAAAGCTTGAAGTCAAGCAACAAACGGGGTATCAATTCGTAGAGACGTTCTTCATCCGTTACGATTTTTTGTCCTTTCGAGTGGTATTTGCTCAATTGATAACGGTCGTTCACCAAGTCTGCCGCCAATTTGCTGACATTCGGGTCAGGATGGGCGATAAAATGTCGCTCGGCTATGAAGTTAGGGTCGTGTTGGTGTGCTTCACATTCTTGTAAAATCTGCCGGTGTATGGGGTCATGGAATTGCAGTTCGTCTTCCTTCAATCCTGTCGCAATGCATTCAATGACCGTATAAGGAACTTGTTCACCTTCATTGTTTTCTATATAGCACATTGTTTTTTCGCCATAGCGGATAAGCATCCGTACCAGGTCTTCTTCTTTGGCATAGAATACTTTTTGCTCGTTGCCTTCTGCCGGAATGTACGAAGTGTACGTATTTGCGGGAGTTGGTTCGGGTGGAAGAGGGGTACTGTTGTTTAGGTCAGGAGTTGTATCTGTTGCCTGTGGTTCGTTTGTCGGTGTATCAGGAACAGAAGGCTGAACCGCAGGAGTTTCAGTCATCCGCTGTTCGCGCTCCTTTTTACGTTGTTGTTCCTTGAATTTTGTTTCGCGTGCCTGTTCTATCAGTTTTGAAGTGGCTTCGATAAGTATCTTTTCTTCCATCTGCAGCAATTGGCTGCATTCGCGGATATATACAGAACGTACAATCGCATCGGGAATGACCGAAATGCTTTTTACAATGCTTGAAATCAATGCAGCGCGCTTGATAGGGTCTTTTCCGGCTTCTTCCAGCAGTAGGTTGGTCTTGAAACGGATGAAGTCTACTTCATGGTCGTTAATGTATGCTTGATAGTCGGTAGCATTGTGCTTGCGTGCAAAACTATCAGGGTCATCTCCGTCCGGCAACAAACATACTTTGATATTCATCCCTTCCTCCAGCAGCATGTCAATACCTCTGATACTAGCCTTTATGCCGGCTCCGTCACCGTCATAAAGGACAGTAATGTTGTTCGTAAAACGGTGAATCAATCGGATTTGGTCGGATGTAAGTGCCGTGCCCGATGAGGCTACCACATTTTCAATGCCGCTTTGATGCATGGAAATAACATCGGTATAGCCTTCTACCAGGAAACAGCGGTCTTGGCGCACGATAGCCTGCTTGGCAAAAAAGATGCCGTACAGTTCTTTGCTTTTGTGATAGATTTCTGACTCAGGCGAGTTGACATATTTCATCTGTACATTTTTGGTGGCGGCGCTGAGTACGCGTCCGCCAAAAGCTACGATTTTTCCGGAAATCGTATGTACAGGGAAAATGACACGTCCCCAAAAGCGGTCGCGTAAGGTACCGTCTTCCTTGCGGTAACACAGTCCGGTTTTTACCAGGAAGTCTTCCTTGTATCCTTTTTGCAGTGCAGCACGTGCCAGCGCATCCCGGTTGTCGGTGCTATAGCCAAGTTGGAATTTCTTGATGATGTCATCACGGAATCCACGTCCTCGCAGGTAGGTCATGCCGATGCGCTGCCCGTCAATGTTATTATATAAAATGTCTTGAAAGTATTCGGAAGCAAACTGGTTGACTACAAATAAACTTTCGCGTAAGCTGTGTGCCTGTTTTTCTTCGTCAGTCAGCTCACGTTCTTTGATTTCGATATTGTATTTTTTTGCCAGCCATTTCAATGCTTCGTAATAGGAGAGTTGTTCATGTTCCATGATGAAATGCACCACATTTCCTCCTTTTCCGCAGCTGAAGCATTTGCATACTCCTTTGCTGGGCGATACGCTGAACGATGGTGTCTTTTCGTTGTGGAAAGGACACAGTCCGATGTAGTTCACTCCCCGGCGCCGGAGTGTGACGAATTCAGATACCACGTCTACTATTTGGGCGGCATCCATTATTTTGTCTATGGTGGCTTGATCTATCATGATGTTGCAAAAATACGAATAAATTCATTATCTTTGCACCGCAAGAAAAAACAAAATATGAATTCCGTATTGATTGGCAATAAGGAGTTATTACAGCGTAGTACAGATATCGGAAAGAAGATTATCTCTGTTTTTTGAAAATATGAGGAATTCATTGAACAAAATGTGTCGATTGGTGTTATTCTACAGGGGATAATAGTTGATCAACTTTAAAAAAGAACCTATGTATCGATTCTTATGTGGGCTGGCAGCCTGCTTGTGTGTGATTGGTGTCCGGGCTCAAACACCGGTTTCTTCTCGTGTCGGTTGGAATTTGACTGCCATGACTGAAGGTGAATGGAATATGACGAGTGGAAACACGTCATGGGTGAATTATTTGGAAGTGGGAGTGGATGTCGGACTTTGGAAAGGTGCCTCATTCGAAGGTATGGCAATTGCAACTTGGCAAACAGGCGGTGCTGTAGATGATGATAACTTAGGTTTGTCGAATATCTATACCGATGAGAACCGTCCTTTTCGTTTGATGCAGGCTTCTCTGCGTCAGTCCTTTGGCGAATGCTTTTTTGTCTCTATAGGTTTACGTAACGTTGATGCCGATTATTTCACTACACCTGCTACCGGTTTGTTTACAGGAGCTGCAGATGCCGATTATCCCATTCTTTCATTGAATTATCCGCTTGCTACATTTCCGTTAGGAGCTATGGGTGTTCATCTGGAGTATCTTCCTGTCAGTCGGTTAACGTTGAAAGCGAGTGTTTATAATGGTGTGGCGAGTGATGATTTCGACCGTCAGTTCCGTTTTTGTCCGTCTGGCGATGGTATATTTACCATGGGAAGCATTTCATACGAAATACCTTCGAAAGGCGAGCAGGCTGCAAACTATACAATAGGGTATGTATATGGGAAAACACCTTCTGAAGACAGAAGCGTGCACGAGCGGGAAACTGGTTTCTGGGCTTTGCTGGAGCAGCCTTTGCTGATGGTGGGCAAATCGCAATTGGTCCTGTTAGGACAAGGGGCAGCTATGACCCGGCGTTACGTTCCCTGTAACGGATATTGGGGAGGCGGACTGGTGATGAACCGCATTGCCAGGAACGATATGACTGCCGGTATTGTGTTCAATCGTCTTCTCTTTTCCGGAGGTGATGAAACAGACATTGAATGTACTCTTCACTGTCACCTGACTCCCTGGCTTTCTGTTCAGCCTGCTTTACACATTATTCATCATAACAAGCATAATTTTGTGGCAGGGCTTTTACGGGTTTCTTTAGAATTTGGGAATAACAGGTAAATCGGCCCGAAAAGCTGTCGGTCCCGGACACTTTTATTATGAAATTACCGACCAGTTTACATTTTTACTCCGGAGTTCTTTCAGGTGTTGCCATACGATAGCGTTTTCAGGGTGTATGCCTTGCGGGTCTTCTTCAAGCAGGTGTCCTGCCACTTCGCGTACATACTGAAGGAGCTGGCCGTCTCGGGCAATATCGGCTATTTTTAAATCGAATGCTACTCCACTTTGCTGTGTCCCTTCCAAATCGCCTGGTCCCCGCAACTTCAGGTCGGCTTCTGCTATCTCGAAACCATCATTCGTATCCACCATTATCTGGATACGTTTTCGGGTATCTTCTGTCAGTTTATAACCGGTTACCAGGATGCAATATGATTGGTCGGCACCACGTCCTACCCGTCCTCTTAACTGATGTAATTGGGATAAACCGAAACGTTCGGCATTCTCGATGACCATTACCGAAGCATTCGGAACGTTTACACCTACTTCGATAACCGTCGTTGCTACCAGAATATGCGTTTCGTGATTTACAAAACGTTGCATTTCTTCCTCCTTTTCTGCTACTTTCATTTTACCGTGTACTTTGCTTACCTTATATTCGGGAAATGCTTCACACACGTGGAGGTAGCCATCTTCCAAATTCTTGATGTCCATTTTTTCACTTTCCTGAATCAAGGGATAAACGATATATGCCTGTCTGCCTTCCTGCAATTGCTTGCGGATGAAAGTATACATCGAAGCCCGCCGGTTATCGAACTGATGAATAGTCTGTATGGGTTTGCGACCGGGAGGCAGTTCATCAATGACCGATACGTCAAGGTCACCATAAAGGGTCATGGCAAGTGTACGGGGTATCGGAGTGGCGGTCATTACCAGTACATGAGGCGGGCACAGGTTCTTTCGCCACAACTTGGCGCGCTGTGCTACTCCGAAGCGATGCTGTTCGTCAATGACTATCAGCCCTAATGAAGAAAAGTTTACTGTGTCTTCTATTACAGCGTGTGTACCGATAAGTATCTGTATGTCGCCTGTCACTAAATCGCGTAAAATCGTTTCCCTGCGTTTCCCTTTTACATTTCCCGTGAGTAATTCTACCCGGACGGACATTCCTTGCAGAAAACGGGTAATGGTTTCATAGTGTTGGTTGGCAAGAATTTCAGTAGGTGCCATCATGCATGCCTGATAACCGTTATCAAGGGCTATCAACATTATCATCAGTGCTACTAAGGTTTTCCCGCTTCCCACATCACCTTGAAGCAGACGGTTCATCTGTCTGCCGCTTTTCATGTCGCGGCGCATTTCCTTAATGACCCGCTTTTGTGCACCAGTAAGTTGAAATGGAAGATTTTGGGCATAAAAGGTGTTGAAGATATCACCTACTTTGCCGAATATCAGTCCACGGAATTTGTTTCGTCGTTCTTGCGTATAGCGTAAGATATTCAGTTGTACATAAAAGAGCTCTTCGAATTTCAAACGATATTGTGCCCGGCGGAGCAATTCTGGATTTTGCGGAAAATGAATGTTGTGCAAAGCTTCTGTCAACGGCATCAGACGGTGTTGTTCTATCAGCCGGGAGCTCAAGGTTTCTTCAAATTCCTCATGCCGAAGTACGGCAAACAGGTTTTTCATCAACTTTTCTATCGCATGCGAATTAAGGTTGCTCCGTTTCATCTTTTCAGTCGTATTGTAATATGGCTGAAGTCCCATTGTGGATAAAGTTAACTCATCGGCAGGGTCGATGTCGGGATGAGCGATATTAACGCGCCCGTTGAATACGGTTGGTTTGCCGAACACGATGTAAGGCTCGTGTGCTTTGTATTTGCCTTCAACATATTTCAGACCTTGAAACCATATCAAATCTACGACACCTGTACCGTCGGAAAAATGTCCGACCAGACGTCGTTGCCTTCCTTCACCTAAGATTTCGAAACTCAAGATTTGTCCACGCAACTGGATATAGGGCATGTTTCCGTCTATCTCGTGAATGTAATACAAACGGCTGCGGTCTACGTATTTGTACGGGAAATAATACAATAAGTCTTTAAAGGAACAGATATTCAACTCCTTATTCAACAAAGTTGCCCGCTGGGGACCCACCCCTTGCAAGAACTTGATATCACGCGTAGACAAATCAAGCATATTCTTTCATTTTTAGGTCACAAGTCTGCACGTTGACAAAGATCTATGCAATGTGTCATGAAAATGCAAAAATCCGACCGTACATTGTATAAAATCTTGTCAACTTAATATCATTTCTGCCAGTTTCAGGTCAAACGGAGTTGTCAGCTTAACGTTTTCCCGGTTTCCTTCCACCAGTTCTACCCGATGTCCCCAAGCTTCTACCACCGAAGCATCATCCGTGAAACACGATGTGTAAGGTTGGGAATAAGCTTGTTTCAATAACGAAGAAAGAAAAACCTGAGGGGTCTGAACCAGCTTATAGCAGTTGCGTGGAACTGTCTGGCTATTTCCATTTTCTGTAACCTGACGCAGTGTTTCTACAACATCGGTTACAGGTATTGCTGCTCCTGATACTTCTGCCATACGGTAACACTCCGATATGACCTTGGATGACACAAAAGGGCGTACTCCGTCGTGTACACCGACTAATGCATTATCTTCTACCAGTGCCAACCCGTTTTTAACTGAATGGAAACGGGTTTCTCCGCCATTGGCAATACGATGAGAAAGTGTAAATCCATAGATTTTACACAAATGCCTCCAGTAGTCCTGTTGGTCTACCGGAAGCACTACAATCCGTTCGATAGTCTCATCGCAAGTGGAAAAGGTTTCCAGCGTACGCATCAATACAGGCTTCCCTTTAATAGGAAGAAATTGTTTGGGGATTTCTCCTCCCATGCGCAAACCTTTTCCTCCGGCAACAATTATTATGTATTTTTTCATTCAGCGAAAAGCATTCCATTTTTTACTTCTGCCACTTTGGCTGCTCCGGCCATTTTTTCAAGAATGGCAAATCCGAAAGCTGATGCAGCGGCAGGGCCTTTTCCCAAAATGAAGTTGTCGGCGATTTCTACCATATTGCCGGTATACTCAGCACCGTCCAGGTATTTGTCGAAGCCCGGATAACAAGTTGCCTTTTTCCCTTTCAGTAAGCCTCGGTTTCCGTATACCATCGGAGCTGCACAAATAGCTGCCAGTGGTTTGCTGGCTGTAGCAAAATTACGGACCAGTTTGTCTATTCCTGCATGTGCATCAAGGTTAGTGGCACCAGGAAGTCCTCCCGGCAATACAATCATCTCAATATCTTCTTCTTTCAAATCTTCTATCAGGCAATCGGCAACTACAGGTACACCATGGGCACCTTTTACCGTCGGTTCTCCCATTATAGATACGGTTTTTACATTCAGACCGCCACGACGCAAAATATCGAGCGGGAAAAGAGCTTCCACTTCTTCAAAGCCCTCAGCTAAAAAAATACAAATCGATTTCATACGCTTATTTCAATTTAAAGTAATAAGTTATTGTTCCTGACTGATTATTTACACCGTCTACCCGGTTGAATTGTGCCCGTCGTGCAGCTTCTTCCGCGGCACGGCGTAAAGTAGGATTTACAGTATTGGTACGCTTGTTGATTTGTGTACTGATAACCTTTCCTGCCGGGTTAACGACTATTGTAACCACTACACGTCCTTCGTCCTGTACATTGTAAGCCGGTAAAGGCAATCCTTCAGTCCCCAGTGACCGGCCGTTTAAATCGAATACTCCTGAGGCACCTACGCCCGAAGTCTTTCCTTCTTTTCCATTCCCTGTAGGGCTTCCTTGCATTCCTTCACCACTACCATTGCCGGTACTTCCCATCTTGGAGCCTTTTCCGAAAGCTCCGGCCACTTTACTGGAAGCCGCCTGTGCCGCAGCGCGTTCTGCTTCGGCACGCTTCTCTGCTTCGGTTTTTTCTTTCGGCTTTGGATGTTCTGTAGTTTTTTTGGGTTTTACGTCAGATGTTTCTTTTTGTTTCTGCTCCTGACGGGGCTCTTCCTTTTTCACTTGCAAGGAAGGCTCATCGGCTTGGGTTATCAACGGAGAGTCATCTCCACCATCAGGTAAAGATGCTTCCTGTTCTGCTGTTTCGGGCTGCGGCAACAAGTCTACCTCTGTCAGGGTATAAGGGTCGGCATCTCCTTCTCCTGTCTCAGTATTGCCCAGCATAACGGGCACTCCTCCCTCTTCTTGTTTGGGAGGAAGCGTCAGCACGTACAGGTACAAGAATACAAGGATTGCCACGTGCAACACCACTGTTCCTATAAGTCCGATTAACTTGCTTCGTTTCACGATTCTGTTGTTTTAAGTTGACAAGTTTGACGAGTTGACAAGTTAACAAGTTGACGGGTTGGCAAAGTCTTAAATACCTTAGTAAAGCCGTTCAAACCTTGTCACCATGTTGCCTTGTCACCTTGTCGCCTTGTTTCCTGTAATTCATTCTTTATCTGGTCTCCGTGTAGCGAGCACCATTTTGTAATGATTTTCATTAGCAATGTTCAATACCCGTACAATTTCACGGTAAGGGATTGATTCATCGGCATACAAAGCCACATACATATCCGGTTCTTTAGAAGCACATTCTTGCAAAAACGAAGGTACCTCATCAAGTGATAAAGGCATTTCGTCATCATTGCCGAATGCTCCGTAATAATTCAGATCCTTGTCGATAATCACCCGTACCATCGGTTTTGCCGAAGTCTGCTCAGATCCTTGAGGCAACAAGACCTTAATAGCATTGGGTGATACCATCGTAGAAGTAATCATAAAAAATATCAGCAACAGGAAGATAAGGTCGGTCATGGATGACATACTGAAGCTGGGTGATATTTTCTGTCTTCTTTTCAGTGCCATAAGCCTATCGGTTTTCGTCGGGTTCGTTCAATAGATCCATAAAGGCCATCGTGCGGGCTTCCATCTGACTGACCACTTTGTCTACCCGATAGACCAAATGATTGTAGGCAAACATCGCTGCAATACCCACAATCAGACCTCCTACTGTAGTAATCATTGCTTCGTAGATACCGCCTGACAGCAGAGTGATATCAATGTTATTACCAGCATTAGCCATATTCCAGAATGCACGTACCATACCTGTTACTGTTCCTAAAAAGCCTAACATCGGAGCCCCACTCGACACGGTAGCAATAATCGCCAGGCCATTTTCCAGTTTGGCTACTTCGATGTTGCCTGTATTTTCGATA
The DNA here is from genome assembly GCF_002161565.1 of Bacteroides sp. An51A. Lineage (NCBI taxonomy): Bacteria > Pseudomonadati > Bacteroidota > Bacteroidia > Bacteroidales > Bacteroidaceae > Bacteroides > Bacteroides sp. An51A. Next base: position 170,112 of record NZ_NFIC01000004.1, on the reverse strand, counting down.
GCTGCCTGTACATCCGAAACCGGACGTCCCATGCGCGTAATACCTTTTTCTATCATCCGTGCCGAAGGTGTGTTTACCATCCGGCAATAGTTGATTGCAGATTTTATTTCACCGGTTTTGATATAATCCCGGATACGGTCCATAAACAATGGGTCGTCTTTTGATGCCTTTCGGATAGCAAAAGCCCGCTCGAAAAATACATAGAAGGCTATTACCGACATCACTGCCAATACAATCATTATCCATCCGCCTTTGCAGGCCATATCCCATAAATTCATTTCCGGTTCTCCCGATGCAACTGGGGTAAGTACCGGATTCGCTCCCGCCAATGTGTCTGCAACGGCTTGTGCCGCCGCCAACAATGTCATAGTTACCATAATATTAATTGTTTTCAATTTATTTTTCTATCTTTGCGTCAACAAAGTGCAAAGTTAGCAGAAAATACGGACAACCTGCTTACTTTACTGAATAAAGATTGATAAAAAGCTACAAGATATGCAACGGACTCTTAGATTCGCCCTTTTCGGGAATACATACCAAGAGCATAAATCGGCACATGTCACACACCTGCTCGACATTTTACGGAGCAAAAAAGCCGAAATATGCATCAGTAATGACTTTTTCGATTTTCTCAAGCAACATACAAAAGCCAATCTGAAAGGCCTGCAGGTATTTCAAGGAAATGATTTCAATGCCGATATGGTGCTTAGTATCGGAGGTGATGGGACTTTTCTGCGTGCGGCAAGCCGGGTAGGTAAAAAAGAAATCCCTATTTTGGGAATCAACACCGGAAGGCTGGGGTTTCTTGCCGATGTATCACCCGACCAGATGGAGGAAGCCTTCGATGAAATCTATGCAGGGAAATACCTTGCCGAACCACGAAGAGTATTGCAGCTCCATACTGACAATTATGTCCTGAAAGGGTATCCTTTCGGCTTAAACGAAATTGCCGTACTTAAACAAGACAGTTCGTCAATGATTACCATACACGCTTATATCAATAATGAACTGTTATGTACCTATCAGGCAGATGGGCTGGTCGTAGCTACTCCTACCGGCTCTACCGGATATTCTCTCAGCGTGGGAGGCCCTATTCTTGTTCCACAAAGCGGTACCATCAGTCTTACAGCCGTAGCTCCGCATAGTTTGAATATCCGCCCCATTGTGATACGTGACGAGTGGGAAATCATACTCGATGTGGAAAGCCGGAACCATAACTTCCTTATTTCGGTAGACGGACGGAGTGAAACTTGTCGTGAGGGCACCCGTTTGCGTATTCGTCGTGCCGACTATTTCGTACGCATTGTCAAACGGTGTCATCATTCATTTTTCAACACACTTCGGGAAAAGATGATGTGGGGAGTGGACAGCAGAAACATTTAGAAACTATTTTGAAGAAATCCGAAACAGTTTCTTAAAATCAAAGCAAACAGAACTATTAAATCTATTTAAGTATGAACAAATTCAAATCAGTGCTTGGGGTATTCCTGCTTGCCTTCGGGCTGCCTATTATGGCAAAGGAATACCAGTATCAGACTGTGGAAGGCGATCTGATGAATGCCCGTATCTATACTTTGGACAACGGGCTGAAAGTCTATCTGTCGGTCAACGACGAGAAACCACGTATTCAAACCTACATTGCCGTACGTACAGGAAGCCGGAATGATCCGCCTGAAACCACGGGACTTGCCCATTACCTGGAACATCTGATGTTCAAGGGAACCCGCCAATTCGGCACTTCTGACATAGATAAAGAAGCTCCTCTTCTTGATGCTATAGAAAAACATTTCGAAGTATACCGAACCTTGAAAGACCCGGATCAGCGCCGTGCATATTACCACGAGATAGACAGTATCTCACAACTTGCAGCCCGGTACTTTATTCCCAACGAATATGATAAGCTGATGTCTGCCATTGGAGCCGTGGGGACTAATGCCTATACCAGCAACGATGTGACTTGTTACATAGAAGACATTCCGGCAAATGAAGTGGAAAACTGGGCGCGTATTCAGGCAGACCGTTTCCAGAATATGGTTATCCGTGGATTTCATACAGAGCTGGAAGCTGTATACGAAGAGTATAACATAGGTTTGGGAAGTGACACGGATAAATTGTTCAATGCACTGATGGCCCTGCTCTTTCCGGGGCATCCTTATGGGACGCAAACCACTATCGGTACACAAGAGCATCTGAAAAATCCTTCAATCACAAACATCAAGAACTATTTCCGCCGTTACTATGTGCCCAATAACGTAGCTATCTGTATGGCGGGAGACTTCGACCCCGATCAGGTAATCGCTACTCTTGATAAATATTTCGGTACTTGGCAGCCTAATCCGTCCCTTTCTCAACCCCAGTATGCCCCGATACCCGACCGCACTATGCCGAAAGATACAACAGTTGTAGGACAAGAAGCCGAACGCGTCTATATGGCATGGAAGTTTGATAAGGCTGCTTCGTTTCAAAACGACACTCTTGATGTAATAGCTGACATGCTCAGTAATGGCAAGGCAGGATTGATGGACCTCAACCTCGACCAGCAGATGAAATGGCTGGGAGGAGGTGCCTTTACCCTTCCGCTTGCCGAGTATTCAGGCTTTGTCGTAGCCGGATTTCCCAAGGAAGGACAATCGCTTGATGAAGTAAAAGCTTTACTCCTTGATGAAATCGGCAAGCTGAAGAAAGGCGACTTCGATGAAGACTTGATTCAAGCCGTGGTGAACAATAAAAAACTTTCTTTCTATACTACCCTTGAAAGCAACGAAGGACGTGCTGACCTGTTTGTCAACGCATTTATCAACCACCAGAAATGGAGTGATGTGACTGGTAAAATGGATCGCATCTCGAAAATAACCAAACAACAGATAATCGATTTTGCCAACCGTCATTTCCGTGACAATTATGTAACTGTGTACAAACGTATCGGAAACGATTCTACTATCAAGAAAATAGACAAACCGCAAATCACGCCCATTCCTACCAACCGGGATATGCAAAGTGCATTCGTGACTGAGATTGTAAATGCGGAAACAGCACCGATACAGCCCAAATTTGTCAACTTCGACAAAGACCTGACCAAAGGAATGACGTCTAATGGCTTGCCTGTACTCTATGTGAAGAATAATGAAAACGGACGTTTTTCACTTAATTATTATTTCGATTGTGGAGAAGAATGGAACAAATGGTTGCCTTATGCTGCCGATTACCTGGATTACCTGGGGACCGACAAGCTAAGTGCCGAACAACTCAAACAGAAATTTTATCAACTGGCATGTGACTTCGATATCAGCATAGGTTCTAAAAAAAGCAGCATCGCTTTGCGTGGCCTTTCCGAAAACATGACAAAAGCCATGGCGTTGATGGAAGACTTCATCGCTCATGCACAGGTGGATACAGCAGCATTTACCCAGTATGCGGCTCTGGAGATGAAAGGACGTGCCGACAATAAACTCGACCAGCAGAATAATTTCAGTGCACTTCAGGCATACAGTGTATATGGTGCCTACAATCCGGTACGTAACATCCCTTCTGCACAGGAGTTTGAACAAATCGACCCGCAAGAACTGGTTGACTTGATTCGAAACCTCAGCAACTACAAACATACTGTGCTTTATTACGGTCCGATGAATCTTGACGAGGTGACTGTATCCGTTGACCGCTATCATAAAACCGCAGCAATCCTTGCTGATGCTCCCGTTGGAAAGCCTTACACATTGCAGCCGACTCCGGCTAACGAAGTTTTCATTGCTCCATACGATGCGAAAAACATCTATATGATGCAATATCATAACGAGAACCATCCGTGGAATGCTGACCGGCAACCTGTCATCGCGTTGTTTAATGAATATTTCGGAGGTGGCATGAACACAATCGTATTCCAGGAATTACGCGAAGCACGCGGGCTGGCCTATAGCGCAGGAGCCAGCTATGTTACTCCTGCTTATAAGGATAAACCTGAATATGCCACGACATTCATCATTTCGCAAAATGATAAGATGATGGACTGCATACGCACATTCAATCAGATTATCGATACAATACCGCAAGCAGGTAAGGCATTCGACCTTGCCAAGCAGGCACTTCTGAAACGTCTTGCTACTGCGCGTACCACCAAGATGAATATCATCAATGCTTACCTCAACGCCACAGACAAGGGCATCGACTATGATATCAATGAAAAGATTTACAATACCGTTCCTTCGCTCACAATGGATGACATAGTCCGTTTCGAACAGGAAACGATGGCAGGCAAACCTTACCGCTACATCATTCTGGGGAACGAAAAAGAACTGGATATCAAATCACTTGAGAAAATCGGTCCTGTCAAACGTCTGACTACCGAAGAAATCTTCGGATACTGATGAGAATATCATTCCGCGCAAGGCATTCTCTGTATACTTTGCGCGGAATGCACCATTTCATATCGTGCATGGTATAAACAGGCTCTCAGTTTCCAAACACAAACCGGTAGTACTGTTCTTTGCTTTCTATTGTATATAAAACTTCCCAACCATCCAAGGGCGTTTCGTACACCCGTCTGTATAATTCCAATTCGTGTTGTAAAAGCTGGAAGTTATCATACAGCAAAGAAAGATTCAATGCTTTCATTACACGGATTGCCGAATATTGCATAGTGTCACGCTGCTCTTTAGCATAATGTCGCAATGTCAGTTCATAAATCGAATCTGCTTTCCGGAAATCATGCTTTGCCGTGTCGCGGAAGCCTGCCCTGTCTTCCAGGACAGCCTTCAAACTCCACATATCTGCAGCTATAGAGTCGGGCACATTGGTTGCCATCTTCCGCAAAAGCAATAATATCTCGTCTGGTTTCCAGCTGCGCACCAGGTAGACCAATTTCGTCAGATATACCTTTTTCAGTGCCGGACACATCAGCATTGCGTTGTCCAGTTTCTTCCTGATTGCTGAGTCGTATCGGCATATGGCCGGATGAGTACGATTTACAGCGGCCAACCAGAAAGCCGAGTCTGCACGCATCAGGCTGTCTGCTTCCATTAACAGGCGTTCTGCCATCTCCTGTCGGGGTAATACAGGTTGTTGTTTTCTCCCGCATGAAAGCACGGAAAGTAAAATAAACCCTAATATCAGGTTCCGGAATGTCTTCATAAGCATTATTCTCTTTTCTGTACAAAAATAAATAAAAAGCACTACCTTTGCATAGAAAAAGAGAAGATTTATCGCTTTCTTTATATAATCAGCAATAAACAATAACCTACAGATGAGAAAAGTTACCCTTCAAGATGCACGTGCCATAGCCGGCATTTATAATTATTATATCGAGCATACTACCTCTACTTTCGAACTGGAACCTGTAAGCGAGGAAGAAATACGCAATCGCATTCTCTCCATCTCTTCCCGTTATCCCTATTATGTCGAAGAGTCTGGCGGGCAAGTCACAGGATATTGTTATGCCCATCTGTGGAAAGAAAGGGCAGCCTATGCCCGTACCCTCGAAACTACGGTTTATGTTGCTCCGGGTGAAGAGCGCAAAGGCATCGGCACACGCCTGATGAACCGTCTTATTGACGACTGCAGACAAGCCGGCATTCACTCGCTGATAGCTTGTATTACAGCCGACAATCATCCCAGTCTTCTCCTGCACGAGCATCTGGGTTTCGTACAGGTATCACGTTTTCAGGAGGTCGGATTTAAGTTCGGTCGCTGGCTTGATATTGTCGATTGTCAGTTGTTGCTCTCTGCAGAGGAATAATCGGGCATAGGCCGGTAATGCTGGCACTTATACCGCGCAAAGTATAAACTGTATTTTATCATATTCAGATGATTTAAAAGGCTGTTGTTATTTTCTTCTTTTCTCAACTCAGATAGCTTCGTCTGGTGTAAGATTAATAATCTTCCGCTTGTAAGATTAATAATCTTGCAGCCTGAAGATTAATAATCTTACAGCGGATGAACCTATATGCGTTTGCCGACGCACCTCTATCCGCAGGCTTCTGCAACCGGCTGCATCTTGCAATGATACTATCCGGAAAGGCGGTAGTCAGTAGGCATTGGTTCGAATATTTACGAAATTTCGTCAGGCAATAAACTGTTTTGAATTTATCGTGCACACACGAAACGAACACATCAAGCCAAGAAAAACTTTTTGTAGAAATTCAAAACAGTTTCTAAAATAAAAGAATTTTGTCTTGATAAGGTTCCGTCAGTACTTTGTTTATATAGAAAATCTCTTTATATTTGCGTTGATTGAAATAAGAAGCTGGATGAAAGAATTTGTAATATCTGAAGCACAGACCGAAAAGGCTGTGCTGGTGGGTTTGATAACCCAGTCGCAAGACGAGCGAAAAACCAATGAATACCTGGACGAACTGGCTTTTCTTGCCGAAACGGCAGGTGCGGAAGTGGTAAAACGTTTCACGCAGAAGCTAGACACGCCCAATTCGGTAACTTACGTTGGAAAAGGAAAACTACAGGAAATACAGGCGTATTTGCAAGAACAGAACGAAAACGAAGAGACCGAAATCGGGATGGTCATATTCGATGACGAGTTGTCTGCCAAACAGATAAGGAATATCGAGAATGAATTGAAAGTGAAAATCTTGGACCGCACTTCGCTGATTCTGGATATCTTTGCTATGCGGGCGCAGACAGCCAATGCCAAGACACAGGTGGAACTGGCACAATACAAATATATGCTTCCACGCCTGCAACGGTTATGGACACACTTGGAACGCCAGGGGGGTGGTTCCGGTGCAGGAGGAGGTAAAGGCTCGGTAGGGCTGCGCGGACCGGGTGAAACGCAGCTGGAAATGGACCGCCGTATCATCTTGAACCGTATGTCGCTGCTGAAACAGCGTCTGGCGGAGATTGATACACAGAAGTCTACCCAGCGCAAGAACCGCGGCAGGCTGATTCGGGTCGCGTTGGTAGGATATACCAACGTGGGTAAATCTACGCTGATGAACCTGCTTGCCAAGAGTGAAGTGTTTGCCGAAAACAAACTTTTTGCAACGCTGGACACGACTGTGCGCAAAGTGATTATTGATAATTTGCCTTTCTTGCTTTCGGATACCGTAGGGTTTATCCGTAAATTGCCTACCGATTTGGTCGATTCGTTCAAGTCGACGTTGGATGAAGTGCGCGAAGCCGACTTGCTGGTACATGTGGTGGATATCTCGCATCCCGACTTCGAGGAACAGATACAGGTGGTGGACAAGACGATAGCCGAACTGGGGGCAGGCGGTAAGCCTACGATGATTGTGTTCAACAAGATAGATGCCTATACGTATGTACAGAAAGCCGAAGACGACCTGACCCCGAAAACCAAGGAGAATATTACACTGGATGAACTGATGCATACCTGGATGGCAAAACTGAATGATAACTGTATTTTCATTTCTGCCAGAAACAAGACCAATCTGGAGGAGTTGAAGAAAATATTATATAACAAGGTAAGGGAACTGCATGTGCAGAAGTATCCGTACAATGATTTTCTTTACCAGACTTACGATGAGGAGAGCAGCTTATGAATACCTATCGTTCGCTGACAAAAGAAGAAATCGGCAGGCTGGAAGTACAGGCTTGTACAGCTGCTGACTGGAACGAGGTGCAGGTGGCGGAAAGATTTACTACCGCACATGTACATCACGCCCGTTTCTCGGGGAAGATACGCCTGGGAGTGTTCGAGGGTGAGTTCCAGTTGGCTGGAGGGGTACGCAAGCATGCCGGACTGTCGTACGTGGTATTGCACAATGTAACGGTAGGCGACAATTGCCTGATAGAGAACGTAAAGAATTATATAGCCAATTATGATATCGGAGAATCGACGTTTATCGAGAATGTCGACATCATTTTGGTGGACAAGAAATCGCGCTTCGGCAATGGCGTGGAGGTTTCTGTACTGAATGAAACTGGAGGGCGTGAGGTGGTGATACACGACCATCTTTCCGCACATCAGGCATATATTATGGCATTGTACCGGCACCGGCCGTTGTTGATAGAGCGTATGAAAGCGGTAATAGAGGGATACGCTGAAGAACATGCCTCCGAGCGGGGAACCATCGGAAACCATGTGACAATTGTCAATGCTGGGTACATTAAGAATGTACGTATCGGTGATTGTTGTGAAATAGAAGGGGCCGGGCGGTTGAAAAATGGTTCCATCAATAGCAATGCTGTTGACCCGGTACATATCGGATATGGTGTGGTATGTGATGATTTCATCGTGTCGAGCGGTGCCCACATCGAAGACGGTACGATGATAACCCGTTGTTTTGTGGGGCAAGCCTGCCGGATGGGGCACAACTATTCGGCATCCGACTCACTTTTCTTCAGCAATTGTCAAGAAGAAAACGGCGAAGCATGTGCCATTTTTGCCGGACCGTTTACGGTGACACATCATAAGTCGACCCTGTTGATAGCAGGAATGTTTTCGTTTATGAATGCAGGCTCTGGGTCTAACCAGAGCAATCACATGTATAAGCTGGGACCGATTCACCAAGGTGCTTTGGAGCGTGGTGCAAAAACCACTTCCGATTCGTATGTCTTGTGGCCGGCACGCATCGGAGCCTTTTCTTTGGTAATGGGTCGCCATGTCAATCATCCGGATACGTCCAATCTTCCTTTCTCTTATCTGATAGAGGACAAGAATACGACTTATCTGGTTCCTGGAGTTAACTTACGGAGTGTAGGAACCATTCGCGATGCGCAGAAGTGGCCGAAACGTGATTTGCGCAAAGACCCGATGAAGCTGGACCAGATTAATTACAACTTGCTCAGCCCGTACACCATTCAGAAAATGATGAAGGGGCGTGAAATCCTGAAAGAACTGGAAAGAGTATCGGGCGAAACATCGGAAACTTATGCATACCAAAGTGCCAAAATCAAGAACTCGGCCTTGAACAAGGGAATCAGGTTTTACGAAACTGCCATTCATAAGTTCTTGGGAAATTCGGTCATCAAGCGGCTTGAAAACATTCGTTTCCGGAGCGACGAGGAAATTCGTCAACGTCTTGTGCCCGATACATCCATAGGAAAGGGCGAATGGGTGGACGTCTCGGGACTGATAGCACCTAAGAGCGAGATAGAACGGGTGATGAGTGAAATCGAGGCTGGAACATTGTGCACGGTGAAGCAGATGCACGAGCGTTTTGCCGAAATGCATGCTTGTTATTATACGTATGAATGGACATGGGCTTACGAGAAAATGTTGGACTTTTATCATCTGGAGGCCGACAAGGTGACTGCCCGGGATATTGTGGCTATCGTACGGCAATGGCAAGAGTCTGTGGTGTGGCTGGACCGGATGGTATACGAAGATGCCCAAAAGGAGTTTTCATTGACTTCGATGACAGGCTTCGGTGCCGATGGAAGCAAGACGGAACAACAGCTCGACTTTGAACAAGTGAGGGGGGTGTTCGAAAGCAATCCGTTTGTAACGGCGGTTCTGGAACACATCAAGGTTAAGACAGCCTTGGGCAATGAATTGATTGACAGGCTCAAGGGGCTGTTGAATGAAAATGAAGCGTGATGTATGAATAAAGATAAGGAGGAGTGTATTATGAAAAAGTATGTCTGGATATTGTGTTTGTTGGGCTGTATTGCCTTGACGGCACAGGCTGAAAATTATCGGAAAAGAGATGTTACCAATCCCTGTTTTGTGACTGCTACCACGTCGAAGATAGAAATCAAGAAAATCATTCAGACCGATGAACAGACACAGGTAGATGCTGTTTTGTATGGCAGGCCGGGTGAAGTGGCGGTCATTTCATCGAATACCTGTTTGCGGAGTGGCAAGCAAGAGTTTCCTTTGCGCGAGGCTGCTCATGTGTCTATCGATGGGAAAACGGTTCCCGAACGGATTCCGGATTCTGGAAAAATGGATATTATCTTGTCGTTTGCTCCGATACCCCAGGGTATACATACAGTAGATTTTGTGGAAAAAGACGAGGGGTGGACCATCTATGGAGTACAGCTGACGGGAATAGAGCCGTATGTATACGTACCCAGTTTCTTACAGACTCGACGTTTCGAACAAAGCCGCACTTTGCCTCAACCTCAATTGAAATCGGGCAAGGCGGTTATCAACGGTTATATCTTGGGTTACAACCCCTCGATGGAATTGGAAGTTGTCTTTCGGCATTCCGACTGGTTGTTTTATAATGAGTGGGGGCAAACCGTGCGTATACGTCAGGATGGTTCTTTCCATATCGAAACCGACTTGTTGTTGGCAGGGGGAGCCAAATTGCAGATAAACAAAGCACAACTGGATATGTTCCTTGTGCCGGGCGAAGAAACTACGGTATATATCCATCTGCCTCGGTTGAGCATGTCGGCTTCCCACCTGTTGAAGGAAAAGTACGGACAACAGCAAAAGGCATGGTTCGATGGAAGTATGGCGAACCTGAATGATGAGTTGGCTACGTGGGGCTATCCGTTATCAATGGAAGAAGACCCGGATTTTAAGTTCATGGCTTCTGAGCAGTCGGCAGACAAGTTCAATGAATTCGTAAAAGGACATTACGACAGGTATGAGCGTAATTTACAGGATGATAAAAAAGTGGGAGAAGCTTATCGTCAGTATGTCTTGTTGAACTTGAAAATGAATGAACTGGTAGTACTGGGGAAAAAAGGAGCGATGCCGGGTATCGTGAAGTCGCCCTATTTCCGTTACGGATACGACTATACCACATACCTGGAATATATGGAGCGCGATAAAGGACAGGTGGTAGACTTGTGGGAAGATGTGAAGAAAGCACGTGAGGTATATCAGAACTTTGTGAAAGAACATAGGTTCTCTTCCGATGACAAGGAGCTGATGAAAACCATAACTCAGCCTGAAATTCAGAAATATGTCAAGGAAAGGGCTGAGGCTCTTGAAGCGCAAGCTGCTTTGGCACAATCGAACAAGAGTTTTGTGATAGCCGAACTGGACAAGAATGTATCGGGGGCGGATATTCTGCCGTCTATCATTTCTTCTTACCGGGGACAAGCTGTCTTGATAGACTTTTGGGCAACATGGTGCGGACCGTGCCGGAAGAGCATGTTTGCCATTCGCGATTTAAAGAAAAAACTGGCATCGAAAGATATCGTGTATATCTATCTGACCGGACCTTCTTCACCTGAAGCTGAGTGGAAGACGGCTATTACGGATATCAAAGGAGTACATTATCGCCTGAAAAAAGAACAATGGGATTACCTGTGTCAGACGTATGGCATAAAAGCCATACCGGGTTATCTGGTAATCAGCTATGATGGCAAGCTGCAAGACCAATACACCGGTTTCCCAGGAACCGATGTGCTGATGAAAGACTTGCTTCGGGCAAGCGAGTGAATTTCAGAAACTCTTTTGAAAACGGAAACATCAAGACGAGAAAAACTTTTTGTAGAAACTTGAAAAACTCGTTTATTTAAGGAAATATTTCAATAATACTTTGTAACTTTGCTCACACGTAATAACTAACAATTAATATCTTATCGATTATGGCAACAACTCCAGAATTCAAGTATCAGCCGATGTTCGAAAAAGGTAAGGATACTACTGAATACTATCTGCTTACAAAAGATTATGTTTCTGTAAGCGAGTTTGAGGGAAAACCTGTTCTGAAAGTGGAAAAGGAAGGTCTGACAGCTATGGCAAATGCCGCTTTCCACGATGTTTCATTTATGTTGCGCCGTTCACACAACGAGCAAGTGGCAAAAATCTTGCACGACCCCGAGGCAAGCGAAAACGACAAGTATGTAGCACTGACATTCTTGCGCAATGCCGAAGTGGCAGCCAAAGGTGTATTGCCTTTCTGCCAGGATACCGGTACGGCAATCATTCACGGAGAAAAAGGCCAGCAGGTATGGACCGGTTATTGCGACGAAGAAGCATTGTCACTGGGAGTGTATAAGACTTATACCGAAAACAACTTGCGTTATTCGCAAAATGCGCCACTCAGCATGTATGAAGAAGTGAATACCCGTTGCAATCTTCCGGCGCAAATCGATATTGAGGCTACCGAAGGTATGGAATATGAATTCTTGTGCGTAACCAAAGGTGGAGGTTCTGCCAATAAAACCTATTTGTATCAGGAAACCAAGGCAATTCTGAATCCTGCTACGTTGGTTCCGTTCCTGGTAGAAAAGATGAAAACGCTGGGTACCGCGGCTTGTCCTCCTTATCATATCGCTTTTGTCATTGGCGGTACTTCTGCCGAAAAGAATTTGCTTACGGTGAAATTGGCTTCTACCCATTATTACGACAACCTGCCTACTACGGGCAATGAATACGGACGCGCTTTCCGCGATGTGGAGTTGGAAAAGAAAGTATTGGAAGAAGCTCATAATATTGGATTGGGTGCACAGTTCGGTGGTAAGTATTATGCACACGATATACGCATTATCCGTTTGCCTCGTCATGGTGCTTCTTGTCCGGTAGGCTTGGGAGTGTCTTGTTCGGCCGACCGTAACATCAAGTGTAAAATCAACAAAGACGGTATCTGGATTGAAAAGCTGGATTCGAATCCAGGCGAACTGATTCCGGAAGAATTGCGTCAGGCAGGAGAAGGAAATGCGGTTAAAATAGATTTGAACCGTCCGATGAAAGAAATTCTTGCCGAACTTGACAAATATCCGGTAGCAACCCGCCTGTCATTGAACGGTACGATTATCGTAGGACGTGATATCGCTCATGCCAAGTTGAAAGAACGTCTGGATAGAGGTGAAGACCTTCCGCAATACATCAAAGACCATCCGATTTATTATGCTGGTCCGGCAAAGACCCCGAAAGGAATGGCTTGTGGCTCAATGGGACCGACTACAGCAGGACGTATGGACCCGTATGTGGACTTGTTCCAGAGTCATGGAGGTAGTATGATTATGCTTGCTAAAGGAAACCGTAGCCAGGCTGTAACCGATGCCTGCAAGAAACACGGAGGTTTTTATTTGGGTTCTATCGGTGGTCCTGCTGCTATCCTGGCACAGAACAACATCAAGAGCATCGAGTGTGTGGAATATCCAGAACTGGGTATGGAAGCTATTTGGAAGATTGAAGTAGAAGACTTCCCGGCATTTATTCTGGTGGATAACAAGGGAAATGATTTCTTTAAACAAATCAAACCACGTTGTACCGGTAATTGCAAATAAGCTGCAGCTTTATACGCAATAAATAGAATGCGGAAGCACGGTGACACAAAGATTATCGTTAATCGGGTGTCGGAGTGCTTCCGCATTTTTTGTTTGGCAGTAGGGATAGAAATCGGGCTCTTATTAAGAAGCTGTTTTGAATTTCTCCAAAAAGTTTTTCTTGGCTTGATGTATCCGTTTTCGTGTGTGCTTTGGGCGATTTTTGGGTCCTTTTCGCTCCTGTTCTTCGTCAGATAGCCCGCTATCTTCCTCATCACAGAAGCGAAAATGCCTCAAAAACTCATCCCAAATCATCGCACGATAAATTCAAAACAGCTTCTAAAACGTTATCAGCTAAACCGTCGGATTACTTCGATAAATTCTTTCCCATAACGTTCTTTCTTGTATTCGCCAATGCCGCTTATTTCTCCAAAGGCATCGATGGTAGTAGGTCTGGAAGAGGCTAGCAAATGAAGTACCTTATCCGACAGGACAATGTAGGCAGGGATAGCCTGTTGGTCGGCAAGTTTTTTGCGAAGTGCCCGCAAGGCTTCGAACAGCTGGAGGTTTTCATCTTCAAACATTGTAGGTTCCGGTTGTACGGGAGTAATGTGTGACGCCGTTTTCTTCCTTTTACGCTTCTCGTGAGAGAGGAATTCTTCTCGTTTGATAACTACTAATTGTGCACGTTCGTGCCCGAACAATACTTTTTTTCCTGTCTCTGTTATTTTGAGATGATTTTTTTCGTTGTAGGCCACTTCAAAATATCCCAGGTTCAACATTTGTAACAGATAGTCTTGCCAGTCGCGTGCCGGTACATCTCGTCCGGCTCCATAGGTTTTCAGCTTGTCGTATCCGCGTTCGATGATATCTGCTGTTGCAGCCCCTTTCAGTATGTCTATTAAGGTACTTGTACCCACCTGTTGGTCAGTACGGGCTATGGCGCTTAGTGCCTTTTGCACCAAGATGGTTCCGTCGAAACGCTGAGGAGGATTGCGGCATACATCACAATTTCCACAATCGTGGTCCATGCTTTCGCCGAAATAGTTCAGCAGAATACGCCGGCGGCAAATGTCCGCTTCGGCATACTGTTGCATACGTTTCAATTTTTCCATGTTCAACTCTTGTTGTCCGCTTTCTGAGGCAAAACGTGAAAGTAGCACAATGTCTGCTAAAGAATAAAACAGTAAAGTGTCACTGGGCAGTCCGTCACGTCCGGCACGTCCTATTTCCTGATAAAAACTTTCGATACTTTTCGGAAGATTGTAATGGATGACCCAGCGTACGTTTGATTTGTCAATGCCCATTCCGAATGCAATGGTAGCGCATACCACCTGTATACGGTCGTTGATGAAATCCTCTTGAGCCGCATCGCGTGTAGCTGCACTCAATCCGGCATGGTAGACAGTAGTGGATATGCCGTATCCTTCCAAGATTTCTGCTACTTTTTCAGTTGTGTTCCGGCTCATGCAATAGATGATGCCGCTTTCTCCGGCATGGCGGCTGATGAAGTCTACGATGGTACGTATCTTCTCTTTCTGCTGATAGCCCCGTTTTACGTCAAGACTTAGGTTCGGACGGTCGAAAGATGATATGAATATCTGTGGGTCACGCATTGCCAGTTGCTTCACGATGTCTTGCCGTGTTATTTTGTCGGCAGTAGCAGTCAGTGCTACCACAGGTATTTGCGGAAATTGTTCACGCAATGTTTTCAGTTGGGTATATTCAGGACGGAAATCATGTCCCCACTGTGAAATGCAGTGGGCTTCATCAATGGCGAAAAGTGAGATACGGATGTCTTTCAGCAGGTAGTTGATTTCCGTCAACAGCCGTTCGGGAGAGATGTAGAGCAGCTTTACCCTGCCTTGCCGGCACTCGAAACGGATATTGGCATTGCTGGTTTCATCGTTGGTGCTATTCAAGGCACGTGCAATGATACCGTTGTTCTGTAAGGCTTCTACCTGGTCTTTCATCAAGGAGATTAGCGGAGAGACTACGATGGCGGTTCCTTCCATCAGCAATGCCGGTATCTGGTAGCAGAGTGATTTACCGCCGCCGGTAGGCATCAGTACCAAGGTATCTTTTTTTTGCAGGATGCAGTTGATGATATCTTCTTGCAACGGTCGGAAACTGGTATATCCGAAATAAGATTTGAGTGTCTTAAGCATTTCTGTATTCATATCAGGGTACAAAGTTAAGCGAATTTGAAGTCGGAATGCGCGGAATTGCTGATTATTTTTTCACTTTCATGTTTACAAGCCGTTTTTCCGGTGTGTCGGATAGGAACATCATGAATAGCAAAAAATCATTTGTCATTGGTAACGAAGTAAAGTATCCCGGAAACGTTCACATGGATGTACACGAGATTTTTCACAACCTTTCCTTAGATGGCAAGACCTCAGAGTTTTTTTGCAAGTCAATTTGGTACTACTAGAAAGGTCAATAGTCCTGCTTCTGAAACCGAACCCCGAAGTATTAGCTTCTAACTTCCAGCTGCCCGGCGGGCGATAACTTCTTCTGACTCCCTTTTTACTCCCGATTGGCATAAATAAATAAAAAAAATGGCATAATTCAAAAATAAGCAGCTAAATATGTTGTAGAATAGAAAAAAACTTACGTAATTTGTATAATTGCAACTATTCAATAAAATTACACTTATTATTTTAAAAGACAGATGAGGGAAAATAATCAACTAGAAGAAGTAGAACGTAAAGAAGAAGTCTCCGTGAGGAAGCCTTACAATGTGCGTGAACGCAAGATTAAGGAAGCTGCCTATCGCGATATGATCCGGGCAGAACTTGCGGATGAATTGTATGATAAGGTTCTGAATATTTTGGTCGTACAGAAAAAGTACAAAGACCCCAATTATTCGGCAAAAGACTTGGCAAAGGAATTAAAGACCAACACCCGTTATTTATCGGCAGTAATTAATTCCCGTTTTGGTATGAATTATTCGTGTCTGGTGAACGAATACCGGATTAAAGAAGCATTGCATTTGCTGGTAGACAAGCGCTATGCAGATAAAAATGTAGAAGAAATCAGCGCAATGGTAGGCTTTTCGAACCGGCAGTCGTTTTATGCAGCTTTTTATAAGAATACAGGAGAGACACCGAATGGCTACCGAAAACGTAAACGGGGAGTTTAAGAAACTAAAAATGTATTCATGGAAGAAACATTCTCTTATACGGTAGAGCAATTTGCGGATTTACAAATCTTGCGTTACCGGGTACCTGGGTTCGAACAGTTGTCTTTGAGACAGAAAATGCTGGTGTATTATCTTTCAGAGGCAGCATTGGAGGGACGTGACATCTTGTTCGACCAAAACGGGAAATACAATTTGCAAATCCGTCGTTTGCTCGAAACACTCTACGTACATTTCAACGGAAACCGTGATACGGAAGAATTCCGTTTGTTCGAAATTTACCTGAAACGCGTATGGTTCTCGAATGGAATTCATCATCATTATGCATGCGACAAGTTTGTACCGGGATTTTCACCCGATTATCTTTCCATGCTTATTGATGCTGTAAGTCCGTCGGTATTGCCACTTGCAGGAGAGGAAGATGTACAGGCTATGTGCAATAAACTCTTTCCGGTAATTTTTTCTCCGGATGTGATGCCTAAACGGGTTAATCAGACAGATGGAGAAGATTTGGTTCAGACCTCTGCCGCGAACTATTATGAAGGAGTAACGCAAAGTGAGGCGGAAACTTTCTATGCAAGACAAAAAGCATTGGGAAGTACCGATGAACCGGTAATGTATGGAATGAATAGCAAGTTGGTGAAAGAACAAGGTCAGATTACCGAACAGGTCTGGAAGGTGGGCGGGATGTATTCCGAAGCTATAGAGCGTATCATCGACTGGCTGGAAAAAGCCGAGACCGTGGCAGAAAATGAAAAACAAATCCAGGTCATCCGTCTGCTGATAGAGTTTTACCGTACGGGCAGTCTGCATACATTCGATGAATATTCCATTGCATGGCTGAAGGACACTAGTTCGCGGGTGGATTTCGTCAACGGATTCATCGAGAGTTATGGCGACCCGTTAGGGATGAAGGCAAGCTGGGAGTCGATTGTCGACTTCAAGGATTTGGAGGCTACACGGCGCACCGAACTGATTAGTGGCGAAGCACAATGGTTTGAAGATCATTCGCCTGTTGATGTGCGTTTTAAAAAGAAATCCGTAAAAGGTGTTTCGGCAAAAGTCGTTACTGCTGCTATTTTGGGAGGTGATTTGTATCCGTCAACAGCTATTGGCATTAACCTGCCTAACTCGAACTGGATACGGAGCGTGCATGGCTCAAAGTCTGTCACTATCGGCAACCTGACCGAAGCATACAATCGTGCCGCCAGAGGAAACGGTTTCCGTGAGGAATTTGTATATGGCGATACCGAACTGGCTCTGCTTGACAAGTATGCCGACATTACAGACGACTTGCACACCGACCTGCACGAATGCTTGGGGCATGGTTCGGGCAAGCTGCTTCCGGGCGTGGATGCCGATGCCTTGAAAGCATATGGATCAACGGTTGAAGAGGCGCGTGCCGACTTGTTCGGCCTGTATTACCTTGCCGACAGCAAACTGCTGGAACTGGGACTGCTACCCGATGCCGAAGCCTATAAGGCTGCGTATTATTCGTATATGATGAACGGTCTGATGACTCAGCTGGTACGGATAGAACCTGGTCATACGGTAGAAGAAGCACACATGCGGAATCGTCAGCTGATAGCCCGTTGGGTACTTGAACAAGGAAAGACAGACAAGGTGGTCGAAATGGTGGTGCGCGAAGGAAAGACCTATGTACGCATTAACGACTATCTCCATCTGCGTACACTCTTCGGACGCTTGCTTGCCGAAGTGCAGCGCATTAAAAGCGAAGGCGACTACGAAGCGGCACGTCTGTTGGTGGAAACGTATGGAGTACAGGTAGACCCGATTCTCCATGCCGAGGTGTTACGCCGTTACAAACGTCTGCACTTGGCTCCTTACAAAGGTTTTGTCAATCCCGTTTATACCTTACAGACCGATGCCGAAGGCAAGGTGACCGATGTACTGGTATCTTATACCGAGGGATATGCAGAACAGATGTTACGTTATGCCCGGGAGTATGCGAATGTGAAATAATAGAAATTCCATTACGAAGCGCATGGTATATCATTCAAGGTGGATATCAAAAGATAAAACGGCTTTTATTTTGTTGTCCTGAGGGAGGCTGTATCAAAAGAAAAAACGACTGTCAAAAAGTAATGTCATAATCGAATGGGTTTTCCGCAGGAAATAGGCACTCAGGATGACAAAATGAAAGTTGATTCCGATTTTGATACACTCTCTACTCAGCATGACAAATGATTTTTCGCAAATCATTTTTGTGCTACTATAACTTTTTTGTGGCTAAATGCCGACATTCAAAAAAAGAAATATGGACTTACACGAAACACTTAAAGAAATCAAATCAAAATTCCGTTTGTTTATGAACGGTCCCATATCGCAAAGCATGCGGGAGAAAGGGATGAATTACAAAGTTAACTTCGGGATTGAGTACCCACGTATTAAGGAGATAGCGGCAGAATATACTCCCGACCACGATTTGGCACAAGCCTTGTGGAAGGAAGACATTCGGGAGTGCAAGATTATGGCAGGGTTGCTTCAGCCGACGGAAACTTTTTATCCTGAAATTGCCGATATCTGGATAGAAGACATGCGTTATCCCGAGTTGGCAGAGTACACAGTGATGAACCTTTTCCAGCGTTTGCCTTATGCTGCGGAAGTCGTGTTCCACTGGATGGCAGATGAGCGCGAATACTTCCTTTTGTGTGGTTTCTTGCTGATGGCACGCCTGCTGTCGCGGGGACTTGTATTGAACGAACGTGCCGAAGCAGAGTTCATCGACCAGGCTTTTACCTCTGTTGAAAGCGAATATCTTGTAGTACAGCGGGCAGCCGCGCTTGCCTTACGCAAATATGCAGAGCAGTCTGATGCGAATGCGAAATTTATCCATAAACAACTCTCAACTTGTTTGAAATCGAAAAAGCCGGAAGTGAGAGCATTAATCGAAAGCTATATTGGATAAGAGCCTGTTTTATGCAACCTGCAAAAACAGGTACCGAAGGCGATGATAAATAAATATGGATATCCGCATTTTGCCCCCTACATGGGATGCTTTTTAAATAAATGCATGTCTGCCAACAGCCAATATATACCCCTGAAAAATGAATATATACTGCATCCGCGGTTGAATATATCTCCATCCGCGGTTGAATATATCTTCATCAGCAGTTGAATATATCTTCATCAGCGAATGCAGTACTACTGCGTTTTCAACTCATCGGGATGGGCTGATAGCGGATATTCAATTAAAGTATTATTACATCTCAGTTTTTGCATCTGTTTCCGGTTCGTTTTTCCGGTTTTATTCGTCTGATAGCCCGTTATCCTCCTCATTACACAAGCGGAAATGCCTCAAAAACTCATCCCCAATCAATACACGATAAATTCAAAACAATTTCTTAAACAAATTCCCGTTTTTTTTATTCGGAATAGAAAGATTTTCGTTCGGATAAAAGAATGATAATTATAGGTATTTGTGTATCTTTGTTGAATCATTTAGAATTGTTGGGTTTAGTATTATGAATAAAAGAGTGTTGTTTGTCTTATTGCTGTGTCTGGGGGCATTCTCTGGACTTGTAGCGCAAAATCCGATTATTTCCGGACAGTTTACGGCTGATCCCACAGCCCGGGTATTCGAAGGGAAAGTGTATCTTTATCCTTCGCACGATATTCCTAGTCCTGTAGAACGTTTGCAGGAATGGTTTTGTATGGAAGATTATCATGTGTTTTCATCAGAGGATCTGGTGAAGTGGACAGACCATGGGGTTGTACTTTCCCAGTCAGATGTGCCATGGGGTGATGCCGGCTCTTATTCGATGTGGGCTCCCGATTGTGTGTATAAGAACGGAACGTATTATTTCTTTTTCCCTGCCAGTCCAAAGGGTGAGAAAGGCTTCCGTATCGGTGTAGCTACGTCCGATACTCCGTTTGGGCCATTCAAGCCTTTGGCCGAGCCGATAGCTGGGGTACAGGGGATTGACCCTTGTGTGTTATTGGATAAAGACGGACAGGCTTATCTGTATTGGTCGGGAAGAGGATTGAATGTAGCTCGTCTGAAGGATAACCTGACAGAACTGGATTCGGCTCCAGTACTTGTGGCCGATGTGAAAGATGGGTTTAAAGAAGGGCCTTTTGCTTTCGAACGCAATGGTAAGTATTATCTGACTTATCCATGGGTAAAAGATAAAACGGAGTGTCTGGCTTATGCAATGAGTGATTCTCCGATGGGACCGTTTGAATATAAGGGCATCATCATGGACCAGTCGCCTACAGGATGCTGGACCAATCATCATTCGTTGTTGGAGTATAAGGGACAATGGTATTTGTTTTATCACCATAATGATTATAGCCCGGATTTCGACAAGAATCGTTCGGTATGTATTGACTCGTTGTTTTTTAATGCTGACGGGACTATCCGGCAAGTGGTTCCTACCTTGCGTGGAGTCGGGATTGCGGATGCCCGTAGCCTGATTCAGATAGACCGTTATAGCACAAAAAGTGAAGAAGGAGTTTTTATTGATTATGTGAATCAGGATGATAAATTCGAAGGGTGGAAGACATTTTTCAGTCATGAAGGTGCATGGGTTACTTTTCATCGGGTGGATTTTGGCGATGGAAAGTTGCAAAAGGTGAGCGCCCGGGTAAGTTCGGAGATGGGTGGAACGTTACAGGTCTGTGCCGATGGACATGTGATAGCTGATATAGAAGTGCCTGTTACTGTAGGACGTTGGCAGACGTTGACGGTGCCGTTGACCGGGTTGCAAGAAGGGGTTCATAATTTGTGTGTTTCTTTGTCGTCGGGAAGAAATGTGCAAGTTGATTGGATACGTTTCGAATGATATATAAAAGGAATAGGATGAAGCCGCTTGCCTTGTTGCTGGTTGTGCTTGGTTTGTTGGGTGAAGCCTTTGGGGGTATTTTATGTGCCCAAAGTAATTCTGCATCTTTTAATTACCGTTATGTAACGATGCACGAAGGTTTATGCGACAATACCATCCGTGCCATTCACCAAGACCGTTTCCACTTTGTATGGTTAGGGACTTCAAACGGATTGGACCGTTATGACGGTTATGAATTCAAACATTATTCTGTATCTTCCGGTTGGGAAGAAAGGGTTATTGAAAGCAATTATATTAATGACATTACCGAAGATAATAGTGGGCATTTGTGGGTAGCCACCGAGGCAGGAGTAATGTTCATTGATTTGGAAAGTGAGCAGGTTGAATCGTTTCGGGATTATGCAGGTGAACATCAGGAGATACTTCATTCGCCGGTCCAGACGATTTTAATTGATGAGTTCGAGAATTTGTGGATTGGGAAAAGTGACGGGTTGGTGTATGTCAGGCTGGATAAGTTTCGGCATATCCAGGATGTGCAGATTCTGAAATCGGATGTAGATATCCGTGTATTGGTCCAGCACGGTAACGAGGTATGGGCTGGCGGATACGGGTGTCTCTTCCGTTTTGCTTCTTCCGGAACCCAGTATTATGCATTGACGTCTTTGTGGACTGGACTTGATGTCTCGAAGCTGATTTTCACCAGTGCTTATGCTTATGGAGATTATTTGTGGCTGGGCACTCAGAGTGGATTGTATTGTTGTGACACACAGAATATGAAGTTTGTTTCTTATCGTCATGCATCTGATGACCCGGAAAGCTTGTCTTCTGATTTTGTAACAGATATCACCCGGAATACTTCGGGCGATATGGTGATAGGTACACGCAATGGTTTGAATGTGCTCAGGCAGGGTGGGCATTTTGCTAGGTATGGTAAGGGAGATGCTCCTCAGTCGTTGAATGATAATTTGATTAATCGGGTCTGGGTAGATGACGATAATGTATTTTGGGTAGGTACAGAATTTGGTGGAGTCAATATTTTGTCACCGGTACGGATTTCATTCACTTATTTTTTGCGTGGGTATGAAAAAGGCAGTCCGAATGTTATCAGTACGGTGATAGAAGACGATGAAGGAAATATTCTGGCTGGCCTGGTCGATGGAGGCTTGGCTATCCGTAGAAGAGGAAGCCGGTCTTTTCGTTTTTACAGGCATGTTCCTGGAGATTCCCGTTCTTTGTCGCATGATAATATATCACGCATTGTGCAGGATTTTGAAGGGAATTATTGGATAGCAACCATAGGTGGCGGAATTGACCGGTTGCCAAAAGAATGTCTGGATGCTCCTGTGTTCGAACATTATGATGTATCTACCACTCAGTTGCCGTCGAATGATGTTTACGATATCGCTTTGGATAGTCTACGCAATTCGCTATGGATTTGCTGCAATAATTACATTTATCTGTTAGACTTTTCTTCGGGAGCTATCAGTCAGTTGCATTATTATACCCATACGGGAGAGGAAATGTATAATATGCATACCATACTCGTAGATTCGCATTCCCGCTTGTGGATAGGTGGCAATGGAGTGGGGGTTATTGATTTGGCAAATCCGCAGGATACTTATGAATGTTTTTATTATCGGTATAAGCTGGATGCTTCAGAGCATGCAGTCAGTGAGAGGGTAACATGTATATTCGAGGCACAGAACGGTGATATTTATTTGGGTAGTCAGGGTAATGGTATTTATTTATTGGAGGATGCAAGGCTTTTGTCGGCGTGTAAGTTTAAAAATTACGATGTGAGATGTGGATTGTCGGATACAAGCATTTCAAGTATATTCGCAGATGATAGTGGAAACTTGTGGATTTGTACATTGAAAGGCGTTTATTTTTTTGATATTCTTACTCGGAGGGCTTTTAAGTTTGATCAGGAAGACGGATTGTTGGTGCCTCAGTTTTATCGGCGTTCAGGATGCAAGACCTCGGATGACCGTTTGCTGTTAGGTACTACCGATGGGTTGGTGGTCTTTTGTCCGGTTATGAACTTTCCAGTGCCAGAGCAGCGTAAGGTGGTGCTGACCAATGTTTCTTTTGGAGGACGGTCTTTGGTGCCTTATCTGGATGAGACCAATCTTTTATCGAGTATTGTCAATGCCCAAGAATTGCATCTGTATCCGCCCCAGAATTCGTTTGAAGTGACTTTCAGTTGTCTGGAGTATTTGGAACCGGAAAAGGTTTTTTATACTTACCGTATTCTTGAATTGGATAAAACCCCCAATATCGGATTGATGAACCGGATTGCAAGGTATACCAATCTGTCTCCTGGAACCTATACGTTGGAGATGCGCTGTACGAATCATGATAATACGTGGTCATCGCAACTGACCCGGCTAAAGATAATAGTTCATCCTCCTTTTTACCGTACCGGATGGTTTTATACGTTGCTGGCATTGGTCGCTATATTGGCATTGGGATATACCGTTTATGCATATAATTCCCGGCAAAAATATGTTCAGCGTCTATTGAAAAGGAAAATAGATGAACGTACACAAGAGTTGCATCAGACCATAACCGAGTTGACGACTTCGAGAGAAACCATTATCCGGCAACGGGATGAAATAGTGTCGATGTCCAAACAAATGGATGAGATAAATCGGGAGAAGTTGTCATACTTTACTAATATGGCACATGAGTTCAAGACACCTTTGACATTGATTCAGGGACCAGCCCAGCAACTGGAAGGTCAGCTTGTCGGAAAAGAGCAAAAGGAAAGTTTGCAAATTATCTTACGTAATGCCCGTTATTTGTTGTCATTGGTCGAACAACTGATAGATTTGCGTAAGATTGATACAAAGAAATTGACCTTGAATTATGAATGTTTTGACTTCAGGCGTTTTTTGAATGCTGTTGTAACCGATTTTTCCGGATTGATGAAAGAGCATCATCTGATTTTTTCTTGTAAGGTTCGTCTGAAGGCAGATTTTATTTCTTCCGATAAAGAGCATTTGCACAAGGTGCTGTTCAATTTGTTGTCTAATGCAGTCAAGCATACTCCCGAAAGAGGAATGATTACGTTGTATGCTTGCCAGTTTAGGAATAAGGAGGGAAAGATGTTGCTGTATTTATCAGTTTTAAATACGGGGAGTAACATCCCGCCTGAAGAGACCGAGCGCATATTTCATCGTTTTTATAGTATTAAAGGGCAAGAACGTTATTCGGTATATGGGCAGCGGAATACGGGAATCGGACTTCACATTGTAAAAGAAATTGTAAATTTGTTGGGTGGAGTCATTAAAGTTAAAAGTTCGGATAGGCGAGGGGTGGCTTTCCGGCTTTATTTCCCGGTTACATTGGCAGATGCCGAAAAAGAACCGGATGCCGTAATGCATCAGCAGCCTGTATTATTGGGTAATGATGCTGAAACTTATGTACCGGTAGATGGAAGTAAGCCGCTTTTATTGTTGGTTGAGGATAATCCGGATATGCGGTGTTATTTAAAAGTGATACTTGAAAAGTTTTATAATGTGGCAGAGGCCAGTGACGGCAATCAGGGGTATGATTTAGCATGCAAACTGGTACCCGATTTGATTCTTTCCGATTTGATGATGCCGATATGTGACGGTATTGCCTTTTGTCGGAAAATACGTGCAGACCGTTCATTGAAACATATTCCTTTTGTTTTGCTTTCGGCCAATTCGGACGCTGAAGCACAGACCGAAAGTTTTGGTAGTGGCGTTGATGGGTATCTGACCAAACCTTTTGATGAGGCTGTTTTGTCGGCCTGTCTTCAGTCTGTAATAAAAAACCGTGAGATACAGCGACGTAGGTCGGATGTTGAGCAGGAATTTATGCCGGAGTTGAAAGACCTTGCCCAGCCAGACAAGGTTTTTATGAATGAAGTTTTGGCAGTATTGGAGCGTAATTATGCTGACTCTGATTTTGGCGTAAAGGAGTGGATGGAGATGTTGCATGTCAGTTATGCAGTCATCTATAAGAAAATGGTTTCGTTGACAGGGCTTTCGCCTGTACGTTTCCTGCAGGTTTACCGTTTGCAGAAAGCGAAGTTGTTGTTGGAAAATAGTAGTAATGTAATTGTGTCTGAGGTAGCTTATAAGGTTGGTTTTAACGATCCGAAATATTTTACCAGGGTTTTTGTCCGTCAATATGGACAGACCCCCACCGCTTTCGTCAAGACTTGACGAAAGCGGCAGATGTCTGCTTATTGTATATCGGGCATTATCGTGTCGGAATGTTTTATAGCCGCCGGAGGAAGGAGAATCCGTT
This sequence comes from Bacteroides sp. An51A, assembly GCF_002161565.1. Classification (NCBI taxonomy): domain Bacteria; kingdom Pseudomonadati; phylum Bacteroidota; class Bacteroidia; order Bacteroidales; family Bacteroidaceae; genus Bacteroides; species Bacteroides sp. An51A. The sequence goes on along the minus strand of NZ_NFIC01000004.1, from coordinate 144,801 downwards.
TCCCGAATGTGGCTTTTTGAGGCATAGGCAAACTTGGATACAAAGGAAGTTGGCTGTGGCTTCTTGTTGAGAGGTTTTCGTATTTACGTCCGGCACGGAGTAATGCTGCTTGCAGCAAAGGTTCGTTTACATCGCCTAGCTGGTAAGGAAGCATCGGATTGTCTTCTACCGTTACATCGGGTTGTAGTCCGTCGGGCATACAGGGCGTTTCTCCATTGGCGTTTTGGTAAATGCTGACCATAATATATACGCCCCAATTTTTGATTTCTTCCGGACAGCGTTGGTATGTATCTTCACCACTTAGCATCAATCCGGTACAATACTTGCCATGTGAGGCCGTACCTATCAGTTCTATGTCCATATAAGGCATTAGTCCGCTTAGCAGAGCTTCGGATGCTGAGGCTGTGCCGGAAGAAATGATTCCGTATATTTTCTTTAACCCGATGTTGGCGTCTTTGGTACTTATGTGCAGGTTAATATCATCATAGTTATATTCTGTGGTGAAGCGTGTTTCCAGGCTGATGCCTTCTTGGCGGTATATTTCTGTCAGATAATCATTGTAAGTTTCTTTTTCGAATATTTTTTTCGCTTCTACATCAGCTTGTGGGGCAAACATTGATGCCAGGACGTTTTCGGTTATGACATATCCTCCGCCGTTATATCTCAGGTCAAGTATCAGTTCGGAAATGTTTTCGCTTTTGAATTTCTTGCCGATTTCTACCAGTTCAGGGATAGCAATCAGGTCGAAACTGGCATAAGCCAGGTAGCCCACTTTTTTGCCGTTGAATTCGTAGACCGTATCGCATAATATCGGATTTTCATACAGGGTTGTGGCTGTCAGTTCTACTTCTTTGCCCGAAGCGGCAATCGAATTGCTTTCCCAATCTATTTCTGCAAGTGCAACGGTCAGCGAGGAAGCGTAATAAAGTTCTTGATAATTGTCTGTTGTAATGTTTTGTCCGTTTATCCATAAAAGGATGTCTCCCCGTTTCAGTCCGGCTTTTTCTGCAGGGCTTCCTGCTGATACATAATTGATTACACCGATACATTGGTTGTCGTCAGACACCAGGTAAACGGTCAGGTTCCATCCGAATGTTGTGGACACACCGCCTACGCTGCTGGTAAACGAATCCATATCATCGGTCATCATGGTCCATTTGTCGATATACTTGTCGCCTTCGTGGTATCTGATTTTATCTACAGTTTCAATAGGGTCTTCATTGGTTTCGATATTCCATGCTTCCAGGTCATCGTTGATATTTTTATTCCAATAATAATATGTACTCAAGATGTCTTTGCCTAATTTGTTGGCATAATAGATTTCATTGCTTATTGTTGTCGTTTCTGGTGTCTGGTCGGGCGTATCATCAGAGCAGGCTGTCCATATACAGCTCCCTGCCAGCAGAAAAAAGATTTTTAAAAGTGCTTTTTTCATACAGTCTTTTGTGTGTTTAATGTTGTCTTAATATTGAACTAATTGTGCAAAAGTAACAAAAAAAGCAGAACGAGCAACATTTTGTAGGAAATAAAGTGAATGGTGAATAAAAAATCCACAAAGACATTGGTGTATGTCTTTGTGGATTTATAAGAGGTAAGGGATAAGTGTTTATTCTACTTCTCCCAATGAGTTGCCGTATTCCATTTCGCCTTGCACCACGAAAAATACATCATCTGGGTCGAAAGGACCCATTCCGTCTTTCTTGGCTTCACCGACTATGTAGTTTACAATTTCATCCTGGTCGATGTTGATGTATCCTTCTTCATCGGGTTGAGCATCCAAACAGCCGCTGGTTGTATAGTAATCTACTATCAAGTCGAGCATATAATACAGTTCGTCATCCGAGAATTTGCCTTTTAAATCTTGCGGCAAATAATTCTTGATGAATGCGATGGTCTTTTCATCGTCTTCATCTTCCAACAAGAAATTGTCATCCATTCCCATAGTTCAGTTCTTTTTTTAGAATGAATATCCGCATTTTGTCAATCTGTCAGGTGCTATTTGGTATTAGCCTTGTATCTTTTGTAGGATAAATACAACTTTAGCCTTTGTTTCAGAATGGGGCAGATTGCGGATATTCATATTTAAGATTAATGATATTTACTTGAAGAAATTACTTCAACAAAGCTTCTACTTTTTCTTTCAGAGCGGCTTTTGTAGTAGCTCCTACTTGTTTGTCAACGACTTTACCATCTTTGATGAAAAGTACGGTTGGAATATTACGAACTCCAAACTGTCCGGGCAGGTCTGAATTTTCGTCCACATCACATTTACCGATGTTTACAGTGTCTTTGTATTCTTCGGCCAGTTCTTCAATATACGGGGCAATCTGGCGGCAAGGTCCACACCATGTTGCCCAAAAGTCCAATACTACTGGTTTTCCTTCTGCTACGATTGCATCAAAATTGTCATCTTTAATTGTCAGTGCCATAATTCAAATGTTTATTGTTATCAAAATATCTACGCAAATATATACTAATTTATTTTATAGTCCAACAAAGGTTGGGTTTTTAAATAATTTACTAGGTTTTTATGTACTTCAATCTTCAATGTGCGTGAAAGCAAGTTGACAAACATTTGTCCGTCTTCATCGCGGATGAAGAAGTATAATTCGGTATTTCCCGGACTGTCTTTTACCATAGACCCCAATTCCATAATCATTTCGTCATTGATAGCAGACAGTGGAGCTGTTACGGTCAGTTTTTCTATCAGCCGGTCTTTTACGTCTGGTAGCAGTTCAATGGTGTTGACTTTTATTTCCCATTCGTCAGGTTTCCATTGCTTGGGCTGGCATTTACCTTTTAGATAAAGGAACATACCTTCTACAAAAAAGTTCTTTTTATCTACCCATTCGTTGCCGAAAAATGCAAATTCACCTGTTCCTGAGTAGTCTTCTATTTTGGCTATGCCATAGGGTTTTCCTGTACGGGTATATCCTTCGCGTACACCAGTAACGATACCTCCCATGGTCAGGTCATGATTTTGCAGTGGTGTCAGGTCTGCCAGTTGTATCATGTGCGTATTGCATACATCTTCCAGTATGACAGCATATTCGTCAAGCGGATGGGCGGAAAGGTAGATACCTACCAGTTCACGTTCTTTATTCAAGCGTTCCAAATCGCTCCATGTCGGTGCGGAAATGATTTCCGGAGTTGCTATTTCTATTTCTTCGGTACCACCAAACAGAGAATTGGCCGTAGCTGCTTTGTCCAGCTGGTACCGGTTACCATAACGTACCAGTACTTCGGTGAACGTTTCTTCTTTGGCGTTTTTCATAAAGAAATCTTCACGTTTGATACCTGTAAAGCTATCAAATCCGCCTGCCAATGCCAGGTTTTCAATGTTTTTGCGGTTGCAAGCCGACAGGTTGACACGTTGCACGAAATCGAAGATGTTTTTGAACGGTCCGTTTTTTTCCCGTTCTGACAAAATGCTTTGTACAGCTGATTCGCCTACTCCTTTGATGGCACCTAGTCCGAACCGGATGTCTCCGTGGTAGTTTACCGAGAATTTCAGGTTACTTTCATTTACATCCGGTCCCAGTACATTGATGCCTGTAGCCTTACATTCATCCATCAGTTTGGTAATTTCGGTGATATTTGAAATGTTCCGGCTCATGGTTGCAGCCATGTACTCAGACGGATAATTGGCTTTCAGATAAGCTGTCTGGTAGGCTACCCACGAGTAGCATGTAGCGTGCGATTTGTTGAATGCATACGAAGCGAATTTCTCCCAGTCAGCCCAAATCTTTTCAAGGGTCTTCGGGTCGTGTCCGTTTTTCTTTCCCCCTTCGATAAATTTGGGTTTCATGTGATCCAGCTTGTCACGCAATTTCTTTCCCATCGCTTTACGCAGGGCATCCGATTCGCCTCGTGTAAAATCAGCAAGCAGGCGTGAGAGCAGCATCACCTGCTCTTGGTATACTGTAATGCCATAAGTATCTTTCAGGTACTTTTCCATGATAGGAATGTCATATTCTATTGGCTTCCGTCCGTGTTTCCGGTCGATGAAGTCTGGAATATAATCCATCGGTCCCGGACGATACAGGGCATTCATGGCAATCAAGTCTTCAAAAGTGGAAGGCTGAAGTTCACGGAGATATTTCTGCATACCGGCGGACTCGAACTGGAATGTACCGATGGTCCGTCCGTCGCTATATAATTTATAGGTAGCAGGGTCGTCAATCGGAATTTCGTCTATATTCAGTTGTATTCCCTTGCTGTGACGGATGTTTTCAAGGGCTTCTTTGATGATAGACAGGGTTTTCAGACCTAAGAAGTCCATCTTGATTAGTCCTGTTTCTTCGATAACAGACCCTTCGTATTGAGTCACCAGCATCTTCTCGCCGGTTTCTTTATCATCAGCTGTACTTACTGGCACCCAGTCGGTGATGTCATCGCGGCAGATGATTGTACCACATGCATGTACCCCTGTATTGCGTACATTGCCTTCCAGCATCTTTGCATATTTGATTGTGTCACGCAGGATTGGGTTCGGAGAAACCTCTGCCTCCTGCAGTTCGGGGACATAAGCAATGGCATTCGGGAGATTCAGCTTTTTGTCTGGAATCTTGTCGGGTATCAGTTTACATAGCCTGTCAGACTCGGAAAGAGGAAGCTTTTGCACTCGTGCAACATCTTTGATGGCAAGTTTGGTAGCCATGGTTCCATAAGTGATGATATGTGCTACTTTCTCTTGTCCGTATTTTTCTGTTACCCAGTTTAAAACGCGTCCTCGACCATCATCGTCAAAATCGACGTCAATATCAGGCAATGAGATTCGGTCAGGATTTAAGAAACGTTCAAACAGCAAGTCATATTTGATAGGGTCAATCTGTGTAATGCCCAGACAGTATGCTACAGCCGAACCTGCCGCTGAACCACGTCCGGGTCCTACGGAAACATCCAGCAGATTACGTGCGGCCGAAATGAAGTCTTGCACAATCAGAAAGTATCCGGGGAAACCCATGGTTTTCATGATGTGCAGTTCGAATTTGATACGTTCCTTTACTTCTTCACTCAGCTCGTCACCGTAGCGTCGGCGGGCACCTTCGTAAGCAAGTTTTGCCAGATAGTCTGCTTCCAGTTTGATACGGTATAATTTTTCGTAACCTCCCAGTCGGTCTATTTTTGCTTTGGCATCGGCTTCACTCATGACAATGTTCCCGTTTTCGTCTTGCGTGAATTCGTCGAACAGGTCTTTTTCAGTATATTTTTTACGATACTCTTCTTCTGTGCCGAAATCTTCCGGAATGGCAAAAGTCGGCATAATCGGAGCATGGTCTATTGAATAAAATTCAACCTTATCGCATACTTCACAGGTGTTGGCCAGTGCTTCGGGCACATCGCTGAAGATGGCGTTCATCTCTTCGCGCGTCTTCATCCACTCTTGTTTGGTGTAAAGCATGCGTTTAGGGTCGTCCAGGTCTTTGCCTGTGCTCAGGCATATCAACCGGTCGTGTGCTTCAGCATTTTCTTCGTCAACAAAATGTACGTCGTTGGTGCAGACCAGCTTGATATCGTATTTTTTTGCATACTCGATAAGTTTCTTGTTGACCGTTTCCTGCAATTTATAGACTTCGTGATTGGCGCGTGGCACAGTAGCTTTATGGCGTTGCAACTCCAGATAATAATCATCGCCAAACAGATTCTTGTACCATTGCATAGCTTCTTCTGCTTCGGCAAACTGTCCTGCAGTGATGCGTCGTGGTACTTCTCCTCCCAGACAGGCAGAACAAACAATCAGTCCTTCATGATATTTTTCAAGTTCTGCCCGGTCGGTGCGGGGGCGCATATAGAATCCTTCTGTCCAGGCTTTCGATACCAGTTTGATAAGGTTGTGATAACCTTGCAGGTTTTTGGCAAGTACAATCAGGTGATAACCACTTTGGTCGGGTTTACCGTTTTTATCGCTCAGCCGGTTGCGTGCGACATACATTTCGCATCCGATAATTGGTTTGAACAATCTTTTTTGGGCAGCTTCCAGTTGTTCGCGGCAGGTTGCCAAATCGGCTTCTACGTTTTCCGATTCTGTCTTTCCGCTTTCCAGTCCGGCTATTTTTTTCTTCAAGTCTTTTATTTCTCCGTTTGTGGCTCCGTTTTTCTTATTTACATAATTGAAAAACTCTTTGATACCGAACATATCACCATGGTCAGTAATGGCAATACCTTTCATACCATTTCCGATGGCTTTGTCTACCAGGCGGGTAATGGATGCTTGCCCGTCCAGAATAGAATATTGAGTGTGAACATGTAAATGAACAAAATCCTGCATAATTCAGTTTATATGGTAAAATCAGCCCAAAGATACCGAGTTTATGCGAAGAATCAAAAGACAAAGTTGTAAAGAAGGCAGAATTTTATGAAAAAAAGAAAGAAAGTCACAATTCTGAACGTTGTTTATTTGCAGGGTAGATAAATTAACTTTATTTTTGCACGATAAATAAAAGTGTGACCCATTGTTTCAAGTATGAATAAGATAAGAAAAAAGATAAAGAAGATTAGGCTGCATCAGGAAGGAACCCATATCTTGGTGAGCGCTGCCATCATACTCCTTATTATAAATATAGCTCTTTATTGGGGGCTGGAGTGTAAATGGCCTTTTTATATCGTGGCTTTAGCCAGTCTTTTTTTGTATTCGATGATGGTCAACTTTTTCCGTTGTCCGATACGTCTTTTCAATAAGGATACGGAGAAAATTGTCGTTGCACCTGCCGATGGAAAGGTGGTGGTGGTAGAAGAGGTGGACGAGCATGAATATTTTCACGACCGCCGGCTGATGGTTTCTATTTTTATGAGTATCACTAATGTACATGCCAACTGGTATCCTGTAGATGGAACCGTGAAGCATGTTTCCCATCAGAAAGGACGGTTTATGAAAGCATGGCTCCCGAAGGCAAGTACCGAAAACGAACGCTCGACCATTGTGATTGAAACACCTGAAGGACATACGGTCATGGCACGCCAGATAGCAGGAGCTGTGGCGCGACGTATCGTTACGTATGCTGAAGTGGGAGAAGAATGTTATATAGACGAGCATATGGGATTCATCAAGTTTGGTTCCCGGGTGGATGTCTATTTGCCTTTAGGTACAGAAATCTGTGTGCGGATGGGGCAGAAAACGGTCGGTAATCAGACGGTTATCGCCAAACTGAAATAAAGAATTAAAGGAAGGAGGAACAGAAATGGCCAATGCAATGATTCGGAACATTCCGAATACACTGACTTGTTGCAACTTGTTTTCGGGTTGCATTGCCTCATGCATGGCTTTTCAGGGCAATTATGTATGGGCGTTTGTTTTCATTATCATCGGTGCGGCTTTTGACTTTTTCGATGGTATGGTGGCACGTTTACTGCATGTTTCGTCTCCTATCGGTAAAGAATTGGATTCGCTGGCCGATGATATTACTTTCGGTCTGGCGCCTGCAGCTATTGCTTTTGCCTTGTTTCAGGAGGTGCATTATCCCGATTTTATCCAGAGCCTGCGTCCGGTATTGCCTTATACGGCATTTCTGGTTGCTGTATTCTCGGGGCTACGTTTGGCTAAATTCAATATTGATACACGCCAGGCCAGTTCGTTTATCGGTATGCCTACTCCTGCCAATGCTTTGTTCTGGGGTTCGCTGGTGACAGGCGAGCATGCCTTTCTTACTTCGCCTCATTTTAATGCCGTGTATTTGTTTGTACTGGTTGTGGTAATGTCACTTCTGCTGGTAGCTGAATTGCCGATGTTTTCACTTAAGTTTAAAGATTTGTCATGGCAACATAATAAGGTGAGTTATATCTTTTTGATTGGCTGCATACCTTTATTCTTGATTTTCCAGTGGAGTGGTTTTGCAGCTGTTATCATCTGGTATGTTATCTTGTCTTTGCTTTTCCGTAAAAAATCATAAAGAGACAATCGGTGGCACGGTTGTTGTACGATAAAAACAAACCAAAAGCCAATAGCTTATGTTTCATATTTTAGGATTTTTGTTTTTCTTCGTTCTGGTAATCTTGATTATCGGGCTGGTATTATTGTCTAAAATTGTCCGCACGATATTCGGATTTGGACGTAAGATGACACGGAGCGGTACCGCCGAAGACACTTATCGGCAACGTACGACCTATGCAGAAGATACACATCGTGATGACGAATCGCAATATTCGGATAAGGATTCCCGGCGCCGTAAGAAGGTTTTTGATAGCGATGAGGGGGAATACATTGATTTTGAGGAAATCAAAGATAAATGAAGAATGAAGAATACCTGCGGAGGAGAATTCTTCATTCTTCATTTTTCATTTTATTCTTCTTCTACCAGATCCTGGATAGGCATTTGCCGTTTGATGGCTTCGCGGAACGAGATGATGGTTTCCGAGCGCGAAAGCCCTAAAGGCTGTAGCTTGTCATGGATGATGTTAAGGAGATGGTGGTTGTTTTTTGCATAAATCTTAATAAACAAATCATATTGTCCGGTTGTAAAGTGGCATTCCACAACTTCGGGAATGAGTTTCAACGCTTCCGTTACTGAATCGAATTGTTCAGGGTCTTTCAGATACAGACCGATATAGGCACATGTTTCGTAACCTATTTTTTCTGGATCTATAATAAACTCGGAACCTTTCAGGATACCTAGATTGGTCAGCTTTTGAATGCGCTGATGAATGGCTGCACCCGATACATTGCAAGCTCGGGCGACCTCTAAAAACGGAATACGTGCATTATCTGCTATTAATCGCAGAATCTGTTCGTCTAATTTGTCTAATTGATGATGTCCCATTTATTTTATTTTAGTTTGATACAAATATAATGATTTTTCTTTCAAATGCCTATATGTGACTAACTTTTCTCAAGTTTTTAGCATGAATTTGCCAGATAGTCTTATCTTTGCGTACTAAAAACAGATGCGTCATGAGAAAAAGAATTATGTTTACACTCTTGGCTTTGCTCTTTTGGTGGAATGGAGCAGAGGCCCAAAGTTTCGATGACTATTTCATCGACAAAACACTTCGTGTTGATTATTTGTTCAATGGAGATGCCAGCAAGCAGGTCATCAGCCTTGATGAATTGGTTTCGCTTCCCGGATGGGCGGGGAGGAGACATGCGCTCGATCGTCTTCCCTTGGAAGGGAATGGAGATATCACGATGGTTGACAAGGCGAGTGGCAAAGTGATTTACCGTACTTCCTTTTCCAGTTTGTTTCAGGAATGGCTGGGTGAGAAAGAGGCACAGCTGCTTACACGTGGTTTTGAGAATACCTTCTTGTTGCCATATCCTAAATATCCGGCTATTGTGACCGTCCGTCTGAAGGATGTCCGGCATCAGCCTTGTGCCGTGCTGAAGCATGAAGTCAATCCGGAAGACATTCTTATCCACCAGAGAGGTACTTCTCAAATCACGCCACACCGTTATTTGCTTCAGAATGGAGCTTCGGATGCGTGTATCGATATCGCTATCCTTGCCGAAGGCTATACATCGGATGAGATGGAGCTTTTTTATAAGGATGCGCAAGACGCTTGCGAGGCTATTTTTTCTCACGAGCCATTCAAGCGGCTGAAACATAAATTCAATGTTGTCGCGGTAGAATCGGTTTCACAAGATAGTGGGGTCAGCATTCCTCGGAAGAACGAGTGGAAGAATACGGCAGTCAGTTCGCACTTCGATACTTTTTATTCCGACCGCTACTTGACGACCCGTTCGGTGAAGGCAATGCATAACTGGCTTGCCGGCATCCCTTACGAACACATTATTATATTAGCCAATACCGATACCTATGGAGGCGGAGGTATCTATAACGCCTATTTGCTTACGACGGCTCATCACGCTATGTTCAAGCCCGTGGTGGTGCATGAGTTCGGGCATAGTTTTGGAGGGCTTGCCGATGAGTATGCCTACGATGAGGCTCCCAGTCCGCTTTATCCCTATGAGGTAGAACCGTGGGAGCCTAATATCACGACCTTGGTCGATTTCGGAAGCAAATGGAAAGACCTGGTGCCTGAAGGTATTCCGGTGCCTACACCGGTGGAAACCGATCCGGCAAAGATTTATACCAAGGTAGGTGTTTACGAAGGTGCCGGATATACGAAAAAAGGCATTTACCGTTCTACCACTGAGTGCCGGATGAAAATCAACGAAGCTCCCTGTTTCTGTCCGGTATGCGAACGGGCACTCGAACGTCTGATCCGTTTTTATACTGAATAAAGAGGACAATCACACGTTTCGTGGCATTGTGTATTTGTGGATGTCATCATAGTAGAGATATACCGCGCATGATGTAAAAAACTCACAAACTTAAAAACTCACAAACTTAAAAACTCACAAACTTATAAACTCACAAACTTATAAACTCACAAACTTATAAACTCACAAACTTAAAATCTTATGCTTGTTTTTACACGTATAAACACCCAGCATCCTCATTACCCTTTTGTAGAAAAATTGCTGCATCTGTCTTTTCCCGAAGAAGAACGCCGTGACGATGAGGGGCAACGCTGGAACACGGACTATAACGAACGGTTTCATTGTTATCTGCTGACTGATAAGGATGAGAACGGAAAAGAAGAACTTATCGGTGTGATTACCGTATGGAAACTGGACGGTTTTTATTACGCCGAGCATCTTGCCACTTCGCCCCAGATTCGTAACCGTGGTTATGGGCGTCAGGTTATGGAGGCACTGAAGATGCAGTTTGCAGGGAGTGTCATTGTCTTGGAAGTGGAAAGACCTGATGACGAGATGAGCCGGCGTCGTATCGGTTTCTACCAACGTTGCGGCTTTAACTTATGTATGCAGGATTATTATCAGCCCCCTTATCGGGCAGGAGGAAAAGGGTTGCCGCTTTACTTGATGTATGCAGGTGCCGACGAGATAGACTCATATTATCCGCAGATACGTGACGAAATTTATCGGAATGTGTACGGAGTAAAGGTGTAGGGCGAACATTTCTCTTCTTCTGATTGTTTTATTTAACAGGCAAGATACTTGAATATTGCATATTTATTAGTATCTTGCCTGTTCTTAATCAGTATAGAGACCAAACGTTTAATTAAAAGGAAAGAGTATGAAAAACTGGAGAATGGAAGCCATTATACTGGCTGTAGGTATGCTTTTGTTGGGAGTGTTTATTAAAAACGGATTTAGCGAATTTGCTCAAAAAGACCGCAGTGTAAACGTGAAAGGACTAGCCGAAATGGAGGTTCCAGCCGACAAGGTGACGTGGCCTCTGGTATACAAGAGCTTGGGGAATGACTTGGGAGCATTGTATGATGACATCAAACGCTCGAACCAGACGATTTTGGAATTTCTGAAGGAAAAAGGACTTGCCGAAACGGAAATCAGTGTCAATGCTCCTGAAATCATCGACCTGAAGGCGGAACGGTATAGTAATAATAATGATACACCGTACCGTTATAATGTGACTTCGGTTATCACCGTTACTTCGATGAAGGTGGACCTGGTGCGTAAGCTTATCAGCGAACAGGGAGAATTACTGAAACGTGGGATTGCCATCACGGGAGGCGACTATCGGTATAATGTGTCATACGAATATACCAGTCTGAACAAAATCAAGCCGGGCATGATAGAAGAAGCTACCAAGAATGCCCGTGAGGCAGCCGAAAAGTTTGCCAAAGATTCAGAAAGCGAACTGGGCAAGATCAGACATGCCAGTCAGGGACAGTTCAGCATCAGCGACCGCGATGCCAATACTCCTTATATAAAGAAAGTGCGGGTGGTTACGACAATAGAATATTCGCTGGAGGATTAAAAAAACGGTTAAAAGTTTTCACTTTCAGGAATTTGTTATACCTTTGCACCCGATTTAGATCAATATAAAGTCTAACACAATTAGTTATTTACAAAACAATTATTTAAACTTAATGGAAAACTTAAAAGACGTAAAGCCCATTGAAGATTTCAATTGGGATGCTTATGAGAGCGGTGAGTCAGCATCAAGCATAAGCAAAGAAGAACAAGAAAAGGCTTATGACAACACCTTGAACAAGGTAGGCGACCATGAGGTGGTTGACGGTACCGTAATCGCAATGAACAAACGTGAGGTTGTAGTGAACATCGGCTACAAGTCAGACGGTATCATCCCGCTGAGCGAATTCCGCTACAATCCCGACCTGAAGGTGGGCGACACTGTAGAAGTGTACATCGAAAACCAGGAAGACAAGAAAGGCCAGCTGATCTTGTCGCACAAGAAAGCACGTGCTACACGCTCTTGGGACCGTGTCAACGCAGCGCTCGAAAACGAAGAAATTATCAAGGGTTACATCAAGTGCCGTACGAAAGGCGGTATGATTGTAGACGTATTCGGCATCGAAGCATTCTTGCCGGGTTCGCAAATTGATGTGAAACCTATCCGCGACTACGATGTGTTCGTAGGCAAGACGATGGAATTCAAGGTTGTAAAAATCAATCAGGAATTCAAGAATGTGGTTGTTTCGCACAAGGCGCTTATCGAAGCCGAACTGGAACAACAGAAGAAAGAAATTATCAGCAAGCTCGAAAAAGGCCAGGTACTGGAAGGTACTGTCAAGAATATCACTTCTTACGGCGTATTCATCGACTTGGGCGGCGTAGACGGTTTGATCCACATCACCGATTTGTCGTGGGGCCGTGTAAGCGATCCGCATGAAGTCGTTCAGTTGGATCAGAAACTGAATGTAGTTATCCTCGACTTCGATGACGAAAAGAAACGCATCGCTTTGGGCTTGAAGCAACTGACTCCGCATCCATGGGACAGCCTCGATCCGAACTTGAAGGTAGGCGACCATGTGAAAGGCAAAGTTGTCGTTATGGCTGATTACGGAGCATTCGTTGAAATCGCTCCGGGCGTAGAAGGACTGATTCACGTATCAGAAATGTCTTGGTCGCAACACTTGCGTTCGGCTCAGGACTTCATGAAGGTAGGCGATGAAATCGAAGCCGTTATCCTGACACTCGACCGCGACGAACGCAAGATGTCTTTGGGTATCAAGCAGCTGAAACCGGATCCATGGGAAACGATTGAAGAGAAATACCCCGTAGGTTCTAAGCACACGGCTAAGGTACGCAACTTCACCAACTTCGGCGTATTCGTAGAAATCGAAGAAGGTGTAGACGGATTGATTCACATCTCTGACCTGTCTTGGACGAAGAAAATCAAACATCCGTCAGAATTCACTCAGATCGGTGCAGACATCGATGTAGTAGTTCTGGAAATCGACAAGGAAAACCGTCGCCTGAGCTTGGGTCACAAGCAATTGGAAGAAAATCCGTGGGATGTATTCGAAACCGTATTTACAGTAGGTTCGGTACACGAAGGACGCATCATCGAAATGCTGGATAAGGGTGCCGTTATCGCATTGCCTTACGGTGTAGAAGGTTTCGCAACTCCGAAACACCTGGTAAAAGAAGACGGATCTCAAGCTCAGCTCGATGAAAAGCTTCCGTTCAAGGTCATCGAATTCAATAAGGACGCTAAACGCATTATCTTGTCTCACAGCCGTATCTTCGAAGATGCTCAGAAAGCAGAAGAAAAGGCAGAAAAGAAAGCTAAGCGTGCAGCTAAGAAAGAAGAAACTCCGATGATTCAGAACCAGGCTGCTTCTACTACTTTGGGTGATATCGATGCTTTGGCAGCATTGAAGGAACAGTTGGAAGGAAAGAACAATAAATAATTTCTTCTTTATATCAGAAAAAGGGATATGCTTTTGGGTATGTCCCTTTTTTAGTAGTACGCTCGGCATGAGTATTAGCTAACGGGTGCAAGTCCCTAATGAGCCCTAATAGCGGGAATCATACAGCCCAAAGCAAGAGTGTCCATTGCGAGTTAGAAATTCTATTAGGATGTATCCGGTGAATAGAATCTTTATTAAAACTCTTTGGTTGTGTATGTTTGAAAAATAAAAAAGCACCTGACGGGTACCGTCAGATGCTTGATGGGAAAAGGTGTTTTCTTGCGGTTATCATCACCTTTATATCACCGTTCTGCCCTCATGGGATTATTCAGAAAATCATCGTAGGCGAGGCGTATACCGTCTTCCAGTTCCGTCTTGTAGGTCCATCCCAAAGCAAAGGCTTTCGACACGTCGAGCAGTTTTCTGGGGGTACCGTTGGGTCGGGTCTTATCCCAGTGTATCTCGCCTTCATAGCCTACAACTTTAGCCACCAGTTCCGTGAGCTGCTTGATGGTCAGTTCTTTGCCGGTACCTGCATTCACCGTTTCGTTGCCTGAATAGTTGTTCATCAGGAACACGCACAGGTTGGCAAGGTCGTTCACATAAAGGAACTCGCGCAAGGGGCTTCCGTCGCCCCAGCAGGTCACGTAGGGCAGTCCTTGTTCCTTTGCCTCATGAAAGCGGCGGATCAGTGCCGGAAGCACGTGGCTGTGTTCGGGATGGTAATTGTCATTGGGACCGTACAGGTTGGTAGGCATTACGCTGATGTAGTCCGTACCGTACTGCCGGTTCAGGAATTCGCAATATTTCAGTCCCGATATTTTGGCTAAGGCATACGCCTCGTTGGTTTTCTCCAGCGGACCGGTCAGCAGGCAATCCTCCGTCATAGGCTGCGGTGCCATGCGCGGGTAGATGCACGACGAGCCGAGAAACTCCAGTTTCTTGCATCCGTTTTTCCATGCCGAATGGATGACGTTCATTTCCAGTATCATGTTTTCGTACATGAAGTCTGCCAGTGCCGATTCGTTGGCAACGATGCCGCCTACCTTCGCGGCGGCAAGAAACACGTATTCCGGCTTTTCTTCGGCGAAGAACTTCTCCACCGCTTCCTGCCGGGTCAGATCCAGTTCCTTATGGGTACGCACGATTATATTCGTATATCCTTGCCGTTGCAGTTCCCGCACGATGGCAGAGCCCACCATGCCCCGGTGTCCTGCCACGTATATCTTCGAATCTTTCTCCATATTACAAAATTCTCAATTGTCAATTGTTAATTATTAATTATTAATTGTCAATTACTTAACGACTCCCTTCTCCAGATACTCTTCCAGATTGGTTCGTACCCGTTCTCCGGCACGTTCCACGGCTACCTTTGCCATGTCGGCATCCACCATCAGCTTCACCAGTTCCTCAAACGTAGTCTTCTGCGGATTCCAGCCCAGTTCCTTCTTTGCCTTGGTCGGGTCTCCCCACAGGTTCACTACATCGGTCGGCCGGTAGAAGTCAGGCGACACTTCCACCAGCACTTTGCCGGTTTGGATATCGATGCCTTTTTCGTTTTCCCCTTCGCCTTCGAAACGCAGCTCGATGCCCACGTGGTGGAAAGCAAGCTGGCAGAATTCCCGTACGCTGTGCTGTACGCCTGTGGCAATGACAAAGTCTTCCGGTTTGTCGTTTTGTAGAATCAGCCACATACATTCCACGTAGTCTTTGGCATATCCCCAGTCGCGTAGGCTCGAAAGATTTCCCAGATACAGTTTCTCCTGTTTGCCTTGTGCGATGCGTGCGGCAGCTAAGGTGATTTTGCGTGTCACGAAAGTTTCTCCGCGTCGTTCCGATTCATGGTTGAACAAGATGCCCGAACAGCAGAACATATTATACGCTTCGCGATATTCTTTCACAATCCAGTAGCCGTACAGTTTCGCTACCGCATACGGGCTGTAGGGATGGAAAGGCGTATGCTCGTTTTGCGGCACTTCTTCCACCTTGCCATACAGTTCCGACGTTGATGCCTGGTAGATGCGGCATGTATTTGTCAGGTCGCACTGGCGTACTGCTTCCAAGATACGCAATACACCGGTTGCGTCTACGTCTGCCGTAAATTCTGGTGAATCAAATGATACTTGCACATGGCTTTGGGCGGCAAGGTTGTATACTTCGTCGGGTTTCACTTTTTTCATTACTTGCAAGATACTCATCGAGTCGCCCAGGTCGGCATAGTGCAGGTGGAAATGTGGAAGTCCTTCCAGATGTGCGATACGTTCACGATAGTCCACAGAGGAACGGCGGATGGTACCATGCACGTCATATCCTTTTTCCAGCAAAAATTCGGCAAGATACGAACCGTCTTGCCCGGTGATTCCAGTGATTAATGCTTTCTTTTTCATGTAGATATTTTTGAGTTTTTAAGTTTTTGAGTTTTTTTAGGTAACAAGTTGACGAGTTGACAGGTTGACGAGTTGACGAGGTCTTGAATAGTTTTGTCAATGGTATCTAAAACCTAGTCAACTAGTACCTGGTACCTTGTCAACTGAATAACACCTAGCCTGATAGTGTCTTATGTGAACTTTTCTTTGCTGATTAGCCATAAGAACTGAATGTTTCCTAAGATGTAGCGTTTCCACATACGCTTGGGTTCCCTTAATAACCGGTATAGCCATTCCAGTCCGTTTTTTTGCCAGGCGAGAGGTGCCCTGTGTACAGTTCCGGCGAAGAAATCAAATACGGCTCCGATGGTACCCGTGTGGCAGTTGATGTTCAGTTCGTTCCAATGCTGATATGTCCATTTTTCCTGTTTAGGGGCTGTCATTCCTATCCATAGCAAGTCCGGTTTAGCTCTGTTCACCACTTCTATCATTTTCCGGTTGTCCTCTTCCGAAAACCGTGCTTTGTAAGGTGGCGAGAACGTCTCTACTACGATTTTCGGGAAGTCTGTAGCACATCGCCGTTTTATCAACTCCAGCACTTTTTCGCTGCTTCCCATGAAGAAACATTTTCCTCCGTGGGCGTTCAGCCTTTTCATTTCCATCATAAACAAGTCCCATCCGGCTATCCGTTCTGTCGGTTTTGACAGTGCGTTCAGCCATTTGCAAGCCTTTACAATGCTTGCCCCATCCGGTATCAGTGCATCTCCGTTTTCCAGGGCTTCGGCAAATAGTTTGTCGTTTTGAGCCATGTTATACGAATAGGCATTGATGGTGTTTATCAGGACTTTTCCTTTAGGCAATGCTTTTAGTGTGTCCATGTTTTCCACGATGGACAAAGATTTTAGTTTTAACATGATTACCGAAAAAAAAGTTGTATTTTGTGTAGGTATTGTCTTGACCTTCAACAGATAGTCTCCCGCGTGAGCTTTCACCGTAATGACATATAGAAAAGTAGTGTGAAAGCACGTGATGAACAGGTACGGGAGAATTGGCAGATTACAATGTTGGCTTTGTCATCTCGTAAGGAGGTGGTTATCGAGGTATACGGTAGAGGTATTTTTTTTAGTTGACTAGGTACTAGGTACTAGTTGACTAGGTTTTAGATAGTTTTGTGGATGTTTGCCAAACTATTCAGAACCTAGTTCCTAGTACCTGGTTCCTAGTTACCTAGTATCTGTACCTAATTCCTAGTTCCTCTGACTCCGTTTAATTACTGGTTCTTTGGGGATATTCGATAATTAATTGCTTCCTCCAGTATGTTGACGGTTTGCCGTATAAGTTCCTATAGTGACGGTACCATAGTGTGTACCGCTGACAGAACGGTTACGGGCACTGACGGAGATTTGTTGAATCTCTTGCGTACCACTGATAGTGAGCAATGTTCCGATAGGCAAAGTTACGTTCAGCGGATAAGAACCGTTCACGGTTGTTGAACCGGCACCGAACATTTGTGCTAATTTTTCTATCAGCAAGGCGGTCAGCACATTGGTTCCGCTGGTTGTTATTTCTGTACCTATCCGGTAGGTATAAGTAGCGTCCCCTACGGTCATGTCGGCAGAACCATACAGGTTATCCCAGGTGTCTTGCGTGAACACGATAGGCTCTGAAGAATTTGAAACCGAAACTGTTACGTCAAGGAACATGGCGTATGAAGTAAATTCGGTTGCTTCGATTGTCACTTTTCCGTTCTCTACACTGATACGGCTGGGGTCTATGTTTACCCATTGACCGTTGACGTATTCTTTAGCTTGTGCTTCTCCTGCCAGTTCTTCATCCAGGGTAAATCCCAGTTCAATCGGTTCGCTTAAGGTAGCATTACTGTCACTACAACTCAAGGATGCTCCGGTCAGTAATGTATTGCTGGTTTCTTCTGCACGGCTCAACAGGTCGCTGTTGGCTGTGTATATCGGGGTGATTTCGATAGTCACGTTCTCCCCTTCTACCGCATTGGCAGGTACCACAGCGTCTACTACGATGGCGGCGTGGTCATTTCCTGTCAGATGTTCTGTGGTTACATTTCCCGAGGTCGACTCTGTTGTGGATACCGTGATTTCAGTTTTTACTTCGTTCGGAAGTACGGTATTCCATGTCAGGTTTTGCGTCTTGCCTGTATCCGTTACGGTCAGGCTGGTTTCTTGGGATTGTTTTCCGTCAGCTTCAGCTTTCAGGGTGTAACTTCCTGCTTTTACATCTTCGAATACATACATACCGTTGCTGTCTGTTTGAGAAGTGGCAGTGCTTGTTCCGCTCAGTGTTACGGTAGCTCCTTGAATGGCGCTTCCGTCCATGTTGCTGATAATTCCCGTCAATGTGTTTGACGCTACGGCTACGGTCGGAGGAGTTACATTGCTGTAGTCCGGATCGTCGTCACTACATGCTGCCATCCCGAATGTCAGGCTTGCAGCAAGGAGCATGAAAGCTCCTTTTCTCATAGAAAATCTCATTTTTTAAGTTTTAAAAATTAAACAAATTATTGATTTTTGTGTCGTTTTCAAGTATAAGGTTCGTGGCAAGCAAAGGTTTTTTATAGTTGTATCTGTAGCATAATGCCTCCCGAAAAATATTTTCCGTTTTGCAAGTTGGCTTGTACGAACAGCAGTTTCCAGAGGTAATAATCCACGCCGATATTGATATCGTTTCCGGTATATTCCACGATACCCCTCAGGTTCTTTTCAAAGGCTGGCCGGTAAGTGATGCCCCCTACGATGCCTTGCCATTTCTTGTTTGTCGTTTCTTTGTACCACCGGTAAGCAAGATGCACTCCCAATTCGTGTCCGTGCAGGTCGAAATGTTTCGTGGCGGCTGCATAGAAATTCTGGTAATAACTTGGCAAATCGTTGCTGACGATATGATAAGGGTCGTTTGTCCCGATGGCAATTGCCGGTATGTATTTTCGTTCTTTCAATATCCGTATTTTGACAGAGAGATACCGGTCTTTCATGAAATATTTCGGTTTCCCGTCTTTTATTCCTTTCAGCAGCGTACATGTATAGGCGAGTTCAATCCAGCTGAACGGGACAATGGACAGGAAATGGTTGAAACTGTGGAATTTATGCTGCACCCCGTCTTGTGTGTATTGCATGACGTCCGGTAAGAATTCTTTGTTGAGGAAAAATGTCCCGATACGTGCCGTACCTGTCGGGTTCATTTCTGCCGATGGTACATGGATTAGTCCAGATATGCCTGTATATTCTTGTGCTTGCAGACGGATTATTCCGATAAGCAGGGAAATTGTGAGGATAATGAGGGATTTTTTCATTGTTTGCCTCCTCCCTTGTCGTAAAAATCCGTTGTCATTCGGTTGACTCCCCACTGGAATGCATGACGGTCAAACCAGCCTTCCCGTTCGTTCTCTTCCGGGTCGGTTGTGTACATCTGGTTGGAGTATGGTTCTGCATTGAAATTGTTGGTCAATCGGAAGTTGGATGTCGGTCGGAAGTTTACTTTCCGGTATTTTCGTTTGTAGGGCGGAATCATCATTACCACCTTGAATCCGGCATTTTCTTCCCATTGGTCGCTATATTCGGCATATATACCAACGGTGCAATGCTTGAAATGCCGCATGATTTCCAGTTGTGCGCCATAATCTTTGTATACGTAGCGTCCTCCCCGAAGGCGGAACTGTGTATTATAACGGTTCAGGTATGCGTCCGCCCCTATCAATGCGGTCCATCGTTCGGGCGTACTGGCACGCCAGCCGGCTGCCATCGAACAAAAGCCTGTCCATCCCAACTGAGCTTCCAGTGCCAGCCAATCATTCAGGATGCACATTGTTTTGATGTCCAGTCCGTAGCGTTCATTTCCGAACCATCCGCCGCTTATTTTCAGGAAATACTTCTCTTTCCATGAATTTTCTTTCGAGATTACCGCCATATTCACCCGTACCCGTTTGTAATAGTCTCCATAGTCGTTATACACAGGGACGTAGATTTGGGCGGCAGCCTGCCATCCGTTACGTCCATACCATTTCACACTGGGGGTCAGGTTGATGAGTGCTTCATACACTTTGTTGTGAAAAATGTCCCGGTAGTGGAAATCCACTCCCATAAAGATATCCACATATCCCGTTCGGATGCTGTCTTGTGCTTTTCCCGCAACGCTTCCGAACGATAGCAGGAGCAACAAGCAGAACCATGTCCGTTTGTACGAAAATGTCATAAGATAAAGGGTTAGTCCGAACAGCTGGGCAGCGAATGGTTGGCCGATGGCAGTATGGTTTATCGGTGCAAGACGATATGCCGGGCTGTTTTTGGGAATATCATTGGTTACTTGCCAAAGTATCCTAGGATACTTCAGCATTTATTATAGGATACTTGGTCGTTTATCCTAGGATACTTTTTTATATGAATATTCGTATTTAACCAAATGACTTGTAGGGGCAGGGTCTGCCTGCCTGAAAACATCCATGTTATAGTCAATCAGAAATGAATTGCGAAAAATCTTTTGTCATGTTCTTGTGAGGATATGTCGAAATAGAATTTGACTATCAAAAAGCAATGTCTAAGGGAACGAAGTGAAGCATTTCGTATCCATCAGCATCCATTTTCGAGATTCTTTGCCAGTGCTCAGGATGACAAAATGAAAGTTGATTTATATTTTGACACACCCTCACTATTTTTTTCGCAAACCAATTTTGTTTTACTATGATTCATTGGGATAGAGAACTTTTCAAGAACTTTGTAAGTTCAGATAAAGCTTCAGCGTTTAAATTCCAATGTTTTTTATTTTGGTAATCTCTGTTTTTTTCTTTTATTTTTTCTTTTTCCGACCTTGATGTACCCAGCAGTGCTTCAAGGTAAGCGTATATTCTGGTTTTTTTGGCTGGAATAGTTAACGGGATACCGTTTCTCCACGGCAAGTGGATTTCTTTTAATGATTGCTCATAATTATCCCAACATTCCATGATTTGTTTGTTTTCCGGATTGATGATTTGTTCCAATAAATTTTCCAATTCGCCTTCGTCTTTGTTGTTTGGAAATAGGAATAATTCAAAGTTTGTTTGGGTTCGTCTTTTCCAATCCAATAATTCTGTTCGGCGTATTTTGCAATCGTCATCAGCATCAAATATCACGAGGTTGATGCCACCGTCGTCAGTTGTCCGTTGCATTTCATTAATAAATGTACCTTCTTTGTCTGTAGCGGTTAGGTTTGTGTAGCCGTTAGTTGATATGATGTTGTCCGAAGGGATTTTTTCATTGAAAACAAATTCCATAAGTTGTTCAATGAATCGTTTGTCGGCGGGACCTTCCACGAAAATTCGATAGATTTCTTTCATCTTCTGATTTCAATTTCATTGTCAATAGCTTCTTTCAATTCATTGTAACCATAGCGGTACACTTGGAAACCACGTTGTTTTGTTTTAGCTACGTTATATACGTTTGTTAGGTTTTGCAAATCTTTCGATTCATACATGGCATTTTCAAGTCCCATCAGACAATCCAAGTTATGAGTTGTGACGAAGAGTTGGATATCGTGTACTTGG
Organism: Bacteroides sp. An51A; assembly: GCF_002161565.1. Lineage (NCBI taxonomy): Bacteria > Pseudomonadati > Bacteroidota > Bacteroidia > Bacteroidales > Bacteroidaceae > Bacteroides > Bacteroides sp. An51A. Next base: position 123,252 of record NZ_NFIC01000004.1, on the reverse strand, counting down.
ATAAATCTTAAGATGGTTTTCCATATCAGTTTGTGTGCACTATAATGCATGCCGTTGTCTATTTCATCAATGAATACGATGTTGAAATCTTCACTGGTGATGGTTGACAAAATATTTATCATGCGTCTTGCTCCATCTCCTGCCATGCTGATGGGTAGAAGTTCCTTTAGTCCTTTTATTCTTAAATACAATCCGTCAGGCAATGCTTCTACGGATTCAATAGCAGGGTCAAAATCATGCAGGGCATTGATTACGATTTGTTTTCTGTTGCGTTTTACCAGCGTGGAAAAATGGGTCGTGGCGTTCGTGTCGTTTTTGTCAACCGGTATGAATAGCGCATTCAAGCTTTCATTATAATTATTGTCGGTTTCTTGTTGCAGGTTTCCGTCTTTCCCGACGATGATTTTCGAATGATAGGCAAACCCTTTTTCGTCTTCTTTGTCGAAATCGAAATTCAGCTGTTTGATAACCGATTGATTGGTCGAATTGCCTGTTGATGCATTTGTTTCATCATAAGCGGTTATGGGTGAGAAAGTCAGTCTCCTCATCTCTTTATTTGTCATCACTCCTTTCAGTAAAGGCTTGTTGTTGAAATCTACGTTATGAAACAAATACCTGCTGTTGTCTATGTTGTTGAATATAACCCCTCTGAGGTAATTTACCCGATTGGAAATGAGCGGATTCGACATACCGCTTAGCATAAATGCGGCTTCCAGTATGGATGTCTTGCCCACATTGTTCGCTCCTACAAAAACGTTGAGTTTTCGCAGGTTATTGATGTCCAGCGAGTCGAAACCTCTGAAATTCGTAATGGTTATTTCTTTAAAGTGATTGCTCATATCTTTGAGTTTTGTTTGCTTGGACAAAAATACTCAAACGGTTTGTAAATTCAAATCTTCGGGATTATAATAATTTAATTCTATGGTTATATATTTTGTCCGTTGTCTTTTTTTGCAGGCGTTGCTTTTTCAAAAAATATGATTTTAGTATACAGTTCCACCATCTGTTTGGCTTTGTTATCCCACGAAAGTTCCAGTTGTCTGGCTTTGCAGTTGATGGAATAAGTTTTTAACAGGTTTCTGTTGTTTTCAAAACGGTTCAAGGCTTCTGCAAAATCCTTGATGGATTGTTGCGGATTAGTTAGTTCGATTTTGTGACCGACTTTTTCATTTACTGAATCACCTTGTCCACATGTATTAAAACATAATACAGGCAGATTATTTCCGATGGCTTCCAATACTACGTGAGGTGTTCCTTCTGCCACACTGGTAAAAAGGAATACATCGCTTTTTTGCATGATGCGCAGCACTTCATTGTGTGTAATCGTTCCATGCCATTTGCATTGCTTGTCTATATTCAGTTCTTTAGCTAATGTTTGGTAGGGTACGCTGTCACCTCCACCCACTATATGTAGCTTGATTCTGGGATTCGCTGTTTTAGCTATACTTTGAATAGCTAAACCTAATTGTTTTCTGAAATCCATTTTTCCCACCCATAATACATCTAATGTATCTTTTTGGGTTTTGTCTATTATGGGGTGTTCTTGCACGTAGCAACCTGTTTCGTTTAGCAGTGGAGAATCTATGTGGAAGAACTTTTTAAATGCTTGCTGTGAGTTTGAAGATGCAGAGACAACGACAGATGCTCTTTCTACAGCTTGGTGTACACGTTGGGAGTATCGTAATTGGATGCCTGTCAGGAAGTTTTTCAGTTTCATGAACAGTTGTATTTTTAGTCCGGCTCCTGCTAAATAGGCAACAGGAAACTTTTCTTTCGCGTCTACAGGTCCCCATACGAAAGGAACATCAGAAATCTTCCACAAATACCCCGGCTCACGGAAACCGATCATGTTCAGTTGGTGCAGAATGTCAATGTGTGTATGCCGGCAAATATCCCTTGCCATTTCGTAAGTTTTCCCTTGCCACTCCTTATAATATTTATAGAAACGCCAGTCCCCTTGATTCCAGCACATCTTCCTGATTTCGTCCGATACGGGATTGTAATAGAAGTGCATGTTCTTACCTTGGGGTAGCGTAGGGACAACCGCTTCTATTTTGTCCTGGAATTCACCTTCAGTGATGATATGCAGTTCGCAATGCTTGGCAAGGTTTACGCACCAGTTCCAAGCCATGCCGGGTTCGCTGCCCATGTTAGGAGAGCAGGCATAGGCGTTGATGAGGATGGAAAGCATGATAAGTATTTATATCAGGAGCTTAAATATTGGTTTTCAAGAAAGCTATTGATTGTTCCCGAACTTGTTGGAGTTTCTTTTGTGCTTCTTTGAAATCTGGCATGTTAATGTTAACGGTATTTATGTCTATGTTATCAGACAACAATCTGTTCAGTAAACCTGTTGATGCCAATAACGATTCCATTCTCGAATTGTTTTTCTTGGCAGAAGAAACTACAGTATAAAAAGGGACACTGAAATTGACAGAAAAGGCTGTGCCGTGGAAAGAATTGGTTATCACATATTCGGCATGAGCTATTAAGAACAGAAATTCTGCCGGACCTGCATCGAGAATGTTGATAACTCCCGTGTCCTTCTTTACGTGGAAAGCCCGTTTGCAAATGCGGTATATAGGAATATTTCTTTCTATTCCTATTTGTTTTGCCAATTTGACGATAGCATCCGAATCCGAAAGTTGGTAAATCAGCACATATCGTTTAGGCATGTCGGGATATACTTTCATGTAAGGCATCCATTCCTGCTTGTTTAATAGCAAGGTCGGGTCAACCACCAACTCCGCATTTCTTCCTGTAAGTTGCTTTACCAATTCCACTCCGGATGCCTCCCTGACCGAAATCACATCTATATTGCTCAGCAGTTTCTTGAACCGTTCCTGTAATTCCGGAGCGATGTGCGAGACACCAAAACTTGAAGCATACGATATCTTTTTTGCTTCTTTAGGAGCAAAAGTAAGAAAATAGGGCTCGATGGAAGAATTGGCTGAAGGGTTCCACACTTGGTCACTTCCTACGATGTAAGTGTTATAGTCAAGGTTCGTTCGGTAAAGTTTTGCCATCGAATTATAGGGTTGGCTGAACTTCGTATTATCCCGGTGAAACGTCTCAAACCGTTTCAGTCGTATTCTTGTTGCCTGATGAAACAGAGGAAATACTTTATCCAGCAAGAAGTTGGCAAAACGGTACTTCAACCAATAGGCTAACTGTTCTTTTCCGCTCATCGGCACAAAGGGCTTTGACTGGTTTGTATCCTTGTATTTCCAGTTTTTATAATAGAGGTAATCTATGATTTCACAAGCGTATCCCAGTTTCTCCAATTTTTTCTGCAAAGCGAATGCCTGTAACTCTGCACCATAATTGTTTACCTTGTCAATAGTGATAATTCCTATTTTATTCATAGCACTATCATTTTTCTATTAAAGAAATATTTGATGGTTTAGGCCATTTTACCCCCCCCCTGTATTTGCATTTGTTAACAAATGTCGGAGCCTTTGGTCTTTACTCAATCGTTTCATTAATTTTGTCCGTTTGTATTTGATATGAAGCATCGTGGCTACTTTGAACACAGCCCAAAACAATTTATGTGGCATTCTATTGGTCAGTATGGCAAATCTAAGCTTGTCCGGAAGTAGCTTCTTCATCAATCCCGGTGCTAATACCATGGGGTGATACTGAATGAACTTATATCCTGTAAACAGGTGCGGATTACCGCCAATGGCTGTAGTCAATGCTTCATCAAATACATATATATCATCTGCCGATTTAACGAAATCGTTTGCTTTATCATTATTAGTCATGATAAGCGACACGCCTTGTTTGTAGTAGTCGGGTATAGATAACCCCCAAAAGTCGGCAAGGGTAATGTCCGCTACTCTTTCTATGCTGGCATAACGGCAATTGCTGCAACTCCTTCTGTCAAGTAGCCAACCTGAATAGATAGCATAAAACATATCTTTCTCTCTGGATAGTTTGCAAGGTTTTCCGTTCACTTCAATCGTTGTGCATTGTGAATATTTCCAGTCTTGCGTGCCTTGGCGTTTATCCCTGAAAGAGTAAATGCGTGGTGACTGATAGTATTTCAGATGCAAGTCCAGTGCTTCCTGACAGGCAATACCATGACACACTACTTCCACGGTAATCAAACGTTCGTTGTTTCTTTTGCTGCCCAGCAATCCATAAAGTGCAGCCACTTGGCATGGACAACCCGAGAACATAACCCAATAACCTGCTTTGAGTTTATTGACTACATCCTTGTATATGCCCGCGGTATTGCTTTGAATGTATTTACTATTGGCCAGTAATGATATGTCTTCCTCACGTTCTACCATAATATGCGATACACGATTGTTGGTTAGATTAGCTCCGACTACAGCTACTTTCTCTTCCTTGTGACTATGGAAGAAACTATGGGCTAATCCGGTGAAAGCACCACCTGAAGCGGCATCCAACCTTTCTTGTTCGTCTTTAGCCCAACCGCCATACACATGTGCTTGGGCCAATTCGTTCTTTCTCACAGGTGTAACAATCGGACAGGCTTTTTCGCACAATCCGCATTCCACGCAGTTCTTTGAATCCACGTTTACATACGTCATCCCGTTCTTTTCTATGACTTGAATGGCATTGTGCCTGCATGTGTCATGGCATGCCAAACATCCTGTGCAGTATTTGTCAGAAGCTAATCTTGGCATATAGGTTACAATTAAGAAGCTGTTTTGAATTTCTCCAAAAAGTTTTTCTTGGCTTGATGTATCCGTTTTCGTGTGTGCTTTGGGCGATTTTTTGGTTCTTTTCGCTCCTGTTCTTCGTCAGATAGCCCGCTATCTTCCTCATCACAGAAGCGAAAATGCCTCAAAAACTCATCCCAAATCATCGCACGATAAATTCAAAACAGCTTCTAAGTTTGGAAATTATTCTAAGAAAAAGAGACCATATAATTAAGTATGCGTAGCGTATATTCTTTTTTATTAAAAAAGAAGTAGTACTCCATCTTTTGTTTAAGAGAGAGAGGATAATCCCTTTTCCTATGATTTCAGCATTTAGTAATTGATGATATTTATTTGTGACAGATATACTTAGATAGCTGGATATGTTTTTTGTATAATCGTGATGAATATTGCTTAAAGAACTATATTCTCTATCGTATAACATAATGGGAATAGGCGTATAAGCAACTTGAAAACTCTCTAGCAATGTATCTGTGAAATAGGTATCTTCTCCTTTACATATTATAGGATGAAATCTAATTGTTGTAGAAAGAGAGGCTTTTTGTACAATAAATGCTCCAAGTCTAAGATTCCATACTTTGTACCAACGTAGTTTGAATGGATCGTTTATTATCCCTACTTGTTGGTAAGAGCAGCCAATTATTATTTTGTTTTTTGGAAATTGTATTTTATAATTAGCTGCACAAATTTTTACAGTTGGATATTTCAAGTGTAAATTCCATAAGACAGATAAGCAATCCTTTCCCAATTTGTCATCTGCATCCAGAAACAGAAGCCAATCTCCTATGGCTTCCTCAATGCCTTTATTACGAGCTTTAGAAACACCTTGATTTTCTTGGCTTATCAAGCGGATTCGATTATCTTGGAAAGATTTTACTATATCCGGACCATTGTCAGTCGAACCGTCATCAACAATAACTATTTCGAAATCTGTATAATCTTGAGATAAAACCGATAGGACTGTTTCTTTAATGCTGGAAGCTTTATTATAAAGAGGGATAATTATCGAAATCAGTGTATTCATCTTGATAAATTGTTATTGTTGCCTTCGTTTTTTATATGTCTGATATATTTCATTATTGTTCTTTTTTATTTACATGATATTACTATACTTATTTCGGTGAACTTCATTGACTGCATCATCTTATGAGTCTGTTGTATAGTATCTTACTGATTTCCTCTTAAAAAGCTGATAGGATTTAGCGATTGTTTTATTATTTTTCTTTCTTTTATTGAAGTTGGTAAAATCTTGAGTTTCACAAACCGCTTATTTTTCTTTCAAGAGGGTATGGACAGAATGCAGACACAACGGCATTAGTCCTCTATAGCAATACTTCTAACCACAGCCAATTACCAATTTATTCTACGAGGATTTTCAGACATCAACTTTAATAAAGAACAAAGGTGCTCTCTTAGTCATTGATAAACTCTTCTAAGCGTATGTAACTTTGCTTTATTATATTTTTGCAAAGTTTGTCTATGCCTATTAAATAAGATGAATAGGAGGGATTCCTGTTCTTTTTTACTCTATAAAAATCAGTAAATGCACATATTGCTCCTATAACAAGACTACCTCCAATTGAAATTATACTAAACGGATTTGCTTTAAGGGTACCCAAAGTACTTAAAACAGCCATAGAAACAGGTATTCCTGTTGTAATTGACGAAAATCCCATATTCCTCCAATTATCCATACTTTTTTATATTGTTCTTTAGAGTCTAATAAATCTTTCACGAAATCCATACTCACTTGTCCTGCATACTGAATATTTGAAATCCTAGCAAGATGACTGGTTAAATCATCAAATCTCTCTCTCAATAACTTCCCATTCACACCCTTTTCTTATATGCTTGATATAATTGTGAAATAAAGCCTTTTATTGTTTTGCATAATCCAATTCTTTTTATAGTAAAAGCAATAGGATTATGTAATTTATTTGCCCATTTCTTCAATTCTTTCCCATTAGAGTTCAGTACGACAGGCAAAGCTGCTTTTAAGAACGGAATACCGTGATGATTTGAACTGAATGGTATCTGATATAAGTTATGTTGTGGCTTTATATATTTATGCTGTTCCTTATCCCATGGGGAATGTTTGGAATAGAAATAGTAGATTTCAGTCTTCTCATTAATAAATGGGACAATGTCATAGTATTTATCTCTTTCATTTCTTAATCTAAATATCAATGGATTGATGGTTTCTGAGCTTTGTTCCAATAAAGAACCAATTTCAAATTGAGGATTAAATGCAAATACAGTCTGTGCATTGATAAGTGACCCATAAAGTATTGCAGCGTAACCTCCTGCCGAACTTCCCAAAGTAATGACATCTGTATAACCTTGTGTTTCTTGTTTTAGAAATGCTGCAAGCTTTTCGGGGGAATTGATGTTGGTATTAATGCCGGCTAAGTACCATTGCTTAAATACATCACGTATAAAGATGTGTTTGCTTGCCCTGTTTATCCGTGTATGATACCACTCGTAAAAGTCCTTGTTAACAATACGTTTCGTGAATATTCCTTCTGAGTTTGGATAATAGATGTCATTGCTACTAAAATAAATGACACAAGTATCAGCATCTCCATTTTTAGAACACTCTATCAAATAGTTATTGTTTGTTTCATATACTCTTCTGACGAGTGCAGAATCTGTTTGAAATACATAAGTGTTATCTAACTTTTCCATAGTTGTGGGAATAAGACTCTGATATGTATAGTAATGAAATGCCTGACGGCCGTCAATAGTCCGAAATTTTTTCTTTCATAGTGAAAAAAAGGCAAAGGTTCTGCATAGCCTAAAGGTGAATACAGGTTCTTTATTCTTTTTCGCAAGGGAACTTCCGGACGTGCCCATGCCGGGAGCTTGGGATTATTTTCACAATATCCTATATAACAAGGTACCACGAAGTTCTTTAGTCCTGCATGCGTAGAACGATAGCCATAATCCAAATCTCCAATAGCATGTCTGAATGTCCAATCTAAGTTTCCCAACCTTTCATACACAGATTTCGGAATCAGTACACAATTCCCATGAAATGTGTCGCACAGTTGAAGTTCTCCATTGGGGACAAGTATTTTGTTATTTTTATATCCGCCATAGGTCGCAATATCTTTATGCTTAGAGGTTGTAGTCCCCACAATAATAGATTGATGGTTTTGTTTATAGGAAGATTCTATCATAACTTTTAATGCATCTTCTATAAGATTTGTATCATCATTCAACCAAAGGTAAAAATCGTAATTCTGGCTTTTTGTTGCTACTTCCCATGCGGTGTACATCCCTCTGTTCCAAAATAAATTGCCATTTCCTTTTATAATATGCACTTGCGGATATTGTGCACGTATGGCTTCGGGTGTTCCATCGGTACAACCGTCATCCGTTAAGTACACATCCATTTGGTAGTCGACAGGAACTTCCTGTTTGAACAGGTTTTGGAGGCAGCATAATGTTTTTTCTTTACGGTTGTGAACCGTGAGCAGGACTGCGATTGATTTCATAAAAAGTCTTTAGGATTTTGAAATGTTAGAGCGTGTGTATCTATATCGGTCTCTATCCCAATTAATATCGGTTTTTAGCATTTTGGCTGGCGTTCCTCCATAAATAGCGTTTGGAACATTTAATTGATTAGTTACTATACTGCTATTGGCTATAATTGAATTATCAGCGATACAACTTCCTTTCAATACCCGTACATGAGCAGTTAGCCAGACGTGATTTCCAATAGTAACAGATTCTGCCCAATTGATTCGTTCATCAGTATTGGCTTTGATGATAGAATGGCTATCTCCGTTTCTTATTTCAATATCATTGGAAAACATACAATCATTTCCAATAGTAATAGTTTCACCCTCTGTTGAGGCTATATGTCCTCCTTCCATCGTAAAATTATTTCCAATAATTATTTTGCAATTGTCATCTTGTAGCCAAAAACTTGCATTTGAAATTATGGTACTTCCATCTCCAATTTTTAGAAGACAATTATTTCCGTATATTTTTATTTTACAATCTCTTAGCCTCGCTTTTCTTCCTATTACTATTTTATTGTTTTTGCCTGTAATAGAGAATTTTACATTCTTTAGGAAAGCTCCTTTGGCAATAATGTGTTGATAGTATTTCCAAGTATTATTTTTATGGATAAGGTTGTAGATAAATGCAATAAAATCCATAAGAAATGGATGTTTTTTCATTAATTGTTTGAGCATAGATTTAATCCCTCCTGAAAATATCTCGTGTATAAACTTTCTTTTTTACATCATCCAAGCAAATATCATAGCGGTTGGCAATGATGGCGTGGCTTTGTTGCTTGAAGCTGTCCAAGTTATTCACCACTTTGCTGCCAAAGAATGTGCTACCATCCGTCAAGGTCGGTTCATAGATAATTACCTCAGCACCTTTGGCTTTGATGCGCTTCATTACGCCTTGAATAGACGATTGGCGGAAGTTATCACTGTTCGACTTCATGGTCAAGCGATAAACTCTAATCACGCATTTCTTTTCTTCTGTCGGATTGAAATCGCCACGATTATAATAATCATAGTATCCGGCTTTATGGAGAACTCTGTCGGCAATGAAATCCTTGCGTGTCCGGTTGCTTTCCACAATAGCTTGTATCAAGTTTTCCGGCACATCCGCATAGTTGGCCAGTAGTTGTTTGGTGTCTTTGGGCAGGCAGTAACCTCCATAGCCGAAACTGGGGTTGTTATATTGCGTGCCGATACGTGAATCAAGACATACGCCGTCGATTATCGCCTTCGTGTCAAGTCCTTTCATTTCGGCATAAGTATCCAGTTCATTAAAGTAAGACACACGCAACGCCAAGTAGGTATTGGCGAAGAGTTTCACCGCTTCGGCTTCAGTTAATCCCATGAAAAGCGTGTCGATGTTCTCCTTAATGGCACCTTCTTGCAAAAGGGCAGCAAACATCTTTGCCGCTTCATCTAACCTTGCATCTCCTTCAGGACGACCGACAATGATGCGGCTCGGATAGAGGTTATCATACAGAGCTTTGCTTTCACGGAGAAATTCAGGTGAGAAAATGATATTGTCGCTATTCATTTTCGTGCGGATATTTTCGGTATATCCTACGGGAATCGTACTCTTTATCACCATAATGGCATTCGGATTCACCCGTTTCACCATCTCAATAACTTCCTCCACATGGCTGGTATCGAAGTAATTCTTTACCGGGTCATAATTGGTGGGAGTAGCGATAACTACGAAGTCCGCTTCTTGGTAAGCCGTTGCACCATCCAAGGTCGCAGTCAGGTTCAGCGGCTTTTCTGCAAGATACTTTTCGATATATTCGTCTTGGATGGGCGATTTACATTGGTTTATCAAGTCCACCTTTTCAGGTATCACGTCCACGGCGGTCACCTGATGATGCTGGCTTAGCAAGGTAGCGATGCTAAGTCCTACATAGCCTGTTCCGGCTACAGCTATTTTTAGGTCTTTGAAGTTTGTCATAGATAAATATCTTAAACTCTTTTCAAATATTTCTGATTCCTACGATTCCACAACTTTGGGAAGAGACATCTTAAATATATCGTACAATAATGGAAAGATGCTTTCATTACTCCACAATGCTTTTTTTCTAAATGAAATGTTTCTTTCGGAGGCATACCGGTAGGACGATGTAGTGCTTTCCATCGTTGATTGAATGGTATTTCAGGATTGCACCATCTGTCAATGGTTTCATGTAAATCGCATTCTCCGAGGAATTCTCCTGCCTGATACATTTTGATTCCTTTTTCTTTTGCACGAAGTCCATAATCAAAATCACCTTTGCTGTGAGTGAAATAGTAATCCAAGTTCCCTAATATATGGTAGACATACATTGGTACCAATACAATATTGCCATTGAAGTGGGTTACTTCCACAGCCGTTCCATTTGGAATAGGAATTTTTCCATTGCCCAATCGTCCTCCATAAGTAGGTTGGCTATGGTTTAATGATTGGGTAGCTCCTATGATTATGGCATGATTGCCTTTTTCTTCGGAGACCTTCAGTAGTGTGGTTAACATTGTAAAATAGACAAAAGTGTCATCATTCAGCCAAAGGTAATAATCGTAATCTTGGCTTTTTGCTGCTGCCTCCCATGCAATGTACATTCCTCTGTTCCAAAACAAGTTGCCATCTCCTTTTATAATATGCACTTGTGGATATTGTGTGCGTATGGCTTCGGGAGTTCTGTCCGTACAACCGTCATCCGTCAAGTACATATCCATCTGGTAATCGACAGGAATTTCCTGTTTGAATAGGTTTTGTAGGCAGCACAATGTCTTTTCTCTACGGTTATGTACTGTGAGCAGTACTGCGATTGATTCCATGGTAATTCAATAGGCTTAATTTATACATGAATTTAGCTGGATTAATTATAGCATTTAGATGTCAAATCATTCCAGACCTTTCCTTGATTCTTTTATAGATTTCTTCCGGTTGTTCGTTCCACCAATCTGTCCCTATAAATTCCCGATATTGTTCTTTAACTTCCCGATAGCGAATAATGCGTGCAGGAACTCCACCAACAATAGCGTATGGTGGAACATCTTTGGTTACAACAGCTCCTGCTGCTATTATTGCTCCATTTCCTATAGTTACACCATCAAGAATGGTTACACGTGCTCCAATCCAAACATCATGGCCTATTTTGATCGGAAGATAATCTTGAAAGTTACTGTCTTCATTGACAACTTCTACTTGGCTGGCATTATGTTTGCGATAAAAAATAGTCGATGTAGAGAAGTTATTTATTGGATGGCGTCCAAGCCCACATATCAATTCATGTGAAATAGAACAATAATTTCCAATAGTCGTATTTTGAATCAATGCATTCCGGCTGATATACGTATAATTCCCTATTTGAGAGTGATTAATAATGCATCCAGAATATATATGGCTATGTATTCCAATCTTTACATCAATAGTTGCTGAGCAACCACTATCAATTATAGATTGTGGAAACCGTTTTTTCATTTCTATATTCCGTGCACCGTTATTAGCTATTTTCACAAGCTCCTTTAATAGCCCGGGTATGGCATAAAATAATCGCGAAAGAAGGTTCATATTAATATTTTGTTAATGTTCTAAGCCATATATAAAATTCCCTGTTTGACATGCCTCTAAATTGAGGTGAATAACAAATGCCGATCATAATCCATAAGAATAAATAATTCAAGTCAAATCGTGAAAAATCTTCTATCCATGCAAACAACCACCTGAAAGCGACATAGATACCGATTAAGGGTACAAATAAATTATGAGACTGGGTCACTCCTTTATAAGAGGCGGTTACAAATATTATAAAGTATAATATAACGCCGATGATTCCAAAATAATTAAACACGTTAAGAATAGATGTCTCACAACTTTGTCTTTCACCTCGTTGTATGCCTAAATCTTTGTCTATTGATTTACCGAATGAATAAGATTCATAACCTCGTGCTATACTTCTTCCTTGTATTACATAATTATGCTTTATGGCGGATTTTATTTCTTCTTGATATAAGAAAGTCCGTGTATCTATTAAGGCCGAATATTTATTGTCTGAAGTGGAACTTGTTAGTTCAAATTTTCCTTCCAATCCTAATTCCTTTTCTATTTGGAATACATTGAAAATACCGGTAATACCTAAAACGAATAGCATGATTGGAGTAAGCCACAATAGATATAATATCTTTCGCTGGAAAGAATAGAAAAATCTTCTAATAATAGGGAAATACAATGTGCCACCAATTAATAGGCAAACCGTGAATTTAAGGACATCACTTCGAGAGGCATATCCAAAAGTGATAGTTACTAAATAGGCTATTATTAAAATGATTTTATTCTTTCTGTTAACAAAGAATATGAATAGACTAAGAAATGAATAAGGAACTAAAAAACGGCCAAATGCGTCAGAAGATAGAAATGGCGTTAATATAATCAATAATATCCATGCATATTTCAACCAGAATTGTAACACTTTTTGTAACAGATTGGCGTTACTAAATATGTAAACTGCAATTGGCAATAGAAAAACCATCAGATTATAAACCAATAACTTCCAATCCCAATAATTCTCGGTCATGTAAATGGCGCCGTAAATAGCAGAGAAGGCAACGTAAATCAGGAATATCTTTATGGGGAATATTGAGTAGCATTTTGGTGACAAGTAAAAAAAAATAAATAGTATTGTACTCTGTAGTAGCCACCACAAAAATGTATTGCCAATAGGAAGGCTGCACCATTGAAGAATGGAGGAAATACTAATTAACAATATTGTATAGGGCAATATATTTAATAGTTGCTTTTTCATAATCATTAGATATTATATCGAATAAAGTTTTAGGGTACTGATAACAGATAGTTATGAATTCTGTTCCTTAAGTAGATGTTCATAATTAGTTTATATCATATAGATTTGATACCTTTGCCTCATAAACCTCAAAGATACACTTATGGGCAAAGTCAAATCAATCATATTAAAGGACTCCGAACGCTTGGCGTTGGAAACAGGTTTCCGTCAGGGACTCAGCCATTGCTTCCGCATGCGTTGCCGTGCCGTATTGCTCAAATCGTCAGGGCTTTCAAGCAAGCAAGTAGGTTTGCAGACGGAGATGTCGCATGTATCCGTCAACTTTTGGGTGAAACGTTTCATGCAGGAAGGCATCAGCGGCTTGCATACCCGCCCCGGGCGTGGTCGCAAACCTATCATGGACTGCACGGACGAGGAAGTTGTCCGCAAAGCCATAGAACAGGACAGGCAGAGCGTCAGCAAAGCCCGCGAAGCTTGGCAGAAAGCCACGGGCAAGGAAGCGAGCGACCAGACATTCAAGCGTTTTTTATCAGCATTGGCGCAAGATATAAGCGAATAAGAAAACGCCCAAGGGGAGTACCCTCGCCGCAACTCTATGCGTATAAGACCGAGAAGTTGCAAGAACTTGAACAACTGAACATGGACGGCAAGATAGACCTTTATTACGCCGATGAGAGTCACGTATGCACCGAAGGCTATGTGCCTTACGGCTGGCAATTCCGTGACGAAGACGTGTATGTCCCATCCCAAAAGGCACAAAGGGTCAACATCTTCGGCATGATAGACCGGAACAACCGCTATCATGGGTTCACCACGACTGAAAGCATTGACGCGGACAAGGTCGTTGAATACCTCGACGCCTTTTCCTTGAGCATTAAGAAAGACACGTTCATCGTGCTTGACAATGCGAGCGTACATCGAAACAAGAAGGTACGAGAACTGAGGACATTGTGGGAGAAACGTGGGCTTTTCCTCTTTTATCTTCCGCCGTATTCCCCGCACCTGAACCTTGCGGAAACATTGTGGAGGATAATGAAAACCAAATGGATCAGACCGCAGGATTATGCGAGTAGCGACAACCTCTTTTATACCGTCAATAGGGCATTGGCGGCTGTCGGGGATACTTTGGGAATTAAACTTAAACATAATGCTGCTTAATTTTGATTAGTTACTTATTCTGTATAAACTTTATTATGCAATATTACCAATAACATCCGCTTTCTACTTGATTTGCATTCATTGGACGTTCGTTTTCTCCTGGACGTACCCAAAATTTATTCATTAATGATGAATAGCTTCCATACGGAATTCCCCATTCTCTAACTCCATAAGAAGGATTTTCCCATCGCTTGCCTCTTATTCCAAACAATAGCTGCAAAGCACCGCCTAAATGAACAGCTTTTTTTCCTTGCCGTTTGACATGAGCAGCCAAAGGAAAACCATACGCACCGCATCCTATCAGGCATACATCGTAGTCTTCTTTATCAATCTCATCTTCCATCCATTTCAATGCTTCAAACCAGTCTTTGAAACCATTGTCTTCACCTCCAAGGCTTTGTACAGCTTTTACAGTGCGTAATGATGCAAATTTAGGTAATGTATCCGGGTTGCTAAATAATAAAGTACGGTTGTTGTATTGTGAAAGGATGTCTTCTGTAAAGGGATGAACGACAACGATATTTTTATTTTTCAAACAACGTGTCCAAGGCTTGTCTGCCCAAAAAGGTTCCAATAACCGAAGATGTACTCGCTGTATATGTTCCAGCTCTTTTGTAAAATATGCTTCATTTTTTATCCAACATCCTAACAAATCCAATTCTTTCATATCTTGCATCATCAAGTCACCGAAGCGTTGCATATTCTCTGGGGTGGGAGGAAAGAAACCGCTCCATTGTTGCATCTGATTCATAATGCTTTTGTTCCACCACCATTCCGGTTGTTCTCCTCTAATATATTTTAGTATGGAATGATGTTTAGAATTGACTCCTAAATAGTTTACCAATGCTGAAAGTTCGGTACTTCCGAACCGTGCAATCATACAAGGCTCGTTGTCTATAAGCAGATTGAAAATTATTTCCGAAGCTTTATCGGGATTTTCTTCTCTTTGGATCGGTGGTAGTTGGTAGCTGTCAAAGGTTTTTGCGTACAGCTTGCGGAGAACTTTCAGAATGAAGTGTTCAAAAGTGTTTTTCTTCATGTTTCATTGCGTTAATGAAAAATCGACAATTACTTTAGCAACTTATAAATAAGCGGAATTGTATGCTTATACAATGTAGGCGAAAGTCTTAAATACCGCAATTCTATTTTTTTCATTTTTGAAATCCATTCCGGATCCATCTCAGATTTACTGAACGGTATTGCCAGTATATTGGAAGACAAATAATTGAAATAGTTTTTCGGAAAATAGGTTGGATATTTAGCTACAAGTCTGAGGTTTGCTATGCACATGGAGATTGTTATACTTTTCAAGTAAGGCATGATTGACTTGTATTCCGGATATTGAGCAACAAAAAGATATCTTTCGAGACGTGCGTTTGTCCGGTCATAATATTTCTTTAATTTCCCCTCTAATGAATCATCCATACAAATGCTTCCTTGTCTGTGGAAGTAAAAATAGTATTCATCTTTGAAATAGACTGTAGACTTTGCGTGGTGAAATACTTGATGCATTACGCTTGTATCATCGTCCAAACCTCTTCCTGCTGGGAACTGTACGTTTTCAAACAATTGCCTCCTGTAAATTTTGTTCCAGAAATATGAACGCCATTCTTTTTCTTCGATAAGTTTACAGAAGGAATCAATATGATTATATGTGGTATAAATATTATTGTAGATATCTTGATAACGATGTTTAGGAGTATCCCCCCACATGTCACATACACCGCATTGGGCTATATCAGCATTTTCATTTATCAATGCGTCCATCATGTGCTGATACATATCCGGGTGTATCCAATCATCAGAGTCTACAAATGTGACAAATTCGGAGTTAGAATTGTTTATGCCAATTTCTCTTGTTAATGAAGAACCTTTATTTTCTTGATGGATTACTTTTATTCGTTTGTCGGATGAGGCTATTTCGTCACATAAGGAAGATGTGCCATCGGTGCTTCCATCGTCTATAAGCAGGATAGAAATGTCTTTATAGGTTTGGTTCGCAATCGATTCCACACATTTCCTTAAATATCCTTTCACATTGTAGCATGGTACAATGACGGTAAGCGTTTTACTGTTCATGTGCTATATAATATTTTTGAACGGATTCGGTATTGTATTTTGATATGACACCTACTCTTGGGAAACCGTGCATTCTCCAAAGCAGTTTTGTAACATAAATGTATATGACACATATCGAATAGGCTTGGTGATCACACAGATATATTGGGATTCGGAACATTTTTTGGAGAGATGCGCTAAATCCTGCGTAAGCAAGTTTTAGCATGTGATATTGTTGTCTTTTCAGTAACCCTAAAATAAAATGCCTGCCTCGGTATTTGATAGAAATGGGCACTAATTTATTCTTTTTTCCCTGTTTCAGATACAGTTGATATAGTTTGTTCAGAACTTCAATTTTATCTTTAGTATATTTATCCTGTTTTGAAATATCGCTTGTTGCCTGTCCTTCTACGTTCCCTACGTACACATGGAGACATTGTCCAATGTAGATAAAGTTTCCCTTCATTGCAATAGATCCTTGCAGCAGCAAGTCTTCATTATTTTTTAGTTCCGGATCAAATCCGCCTGCTTTTATGAACTTCTTCTTACGTATAATGGTTGCGCCGATATGAGTCATCTTATCAGGATTCATGAAGTAGTTAATTTCTACTGCCTTGTCTTTATACTTGTCGATGAGTGCGTTTGCTGATACTTTTCCTGTTTGGAAATCTTTATAATAACTAGCACAGCCGATCATGTTTGCAGTTGGGTATTTTTGTAATACGTCAATTAATGTTTCCAAATATTTTGGTAACCATTCATCATCCGCATCTAGAAAAGCTATCCAATCGCCTTTTGCTTCTTTTACACCCTTATTGCGTGCTGCACTGACACCTGCATTCTCTTGATTAATAATTCTAATTCGAGGGTCATGAAAATGTCTGTCAATTACTTCCACGCCATTGTCTGTAGAACCGTCGTTGACAATAACAACTTCAAAATCTTGATATGTTTGGCTCATCACAGAAGTCAAAGTATTAGCTATTGTATGAGCCTTATTATACAAAGGGATAACGACCGAAATCATACGTTTTTATGAATCTTGTTTAATATTTCAGCTTTGATTGTATAAAGTATCTGTTTTTCCTGTTTTCCACAGCCTATAAAGAAGAATGCGATGGAAAATATCATAACAGCAAGTAGGATAAAAATCAATAGTTTAAAAATTGAATTTATTTGAATAAATTGCTCTACCATATATAGAATCATTATACTTAGTGCCAATGTTTCATATAATGGTAATGTTACTTTTTGCACATATTGAATAATTGAAATTCCAACTAACTTTTTTGTAAATAATATAGCTGCAATATAAACCAAAACATTCCCAAATATTATGCTTGTGATATACAAAAAATAAGGTGGCATTCCAACTTTAAACAACAAATACATAACTGGCAACTGAAAGAAATTGAATAAGCAGCTCCAAATTGTGTACTTTCTTATATGTCCGGTTGCTGAGATGGCAGTAGGAAATGTACCAAATTGGAATTCGATAAAGGTTTTGATTAATTGAAAGCGTACAAAAATGATAGTCCATTCGGGTATTTCTTTAAGCCAAATCTTTAAAATATAAGGGGTCTCAATAAAAAAAGGTATGGCAACAAGTAGATAAAGTGCGGTAGAATATTTTGCTCCAAATAATGTAGATTTGATTAACAATTCTTCATTCTTTGCTCCCGCGCTTTTTCCCAATATAGGATTTAGGGCTTTAAGCATATTGGAGGATAAAATTTGCAATTGCCCATTTACTTGACTGGAAATGCCTTGAGCCGCATTCAATATCGTACCAAAAAAGTGATTTAAGACAACTCCTTGTCCTTGGGCACTAATCATAATTATTGCTACGCTGGAAAAGTTCCACCCCGCAAACGAAGTCATTTCTTTCATCAATCTTTTGTCCCAATACTTTTTGATTCGAATGGAGCATTCCTCATAATGTTTGTGACAATACACCCGCATGATGGTCAACGTAATCAAAGGAATGCATGCCATGAGCGAACCGTACACTATGAGTTTGTCGTATGAAGTATATACACAGGCAAAAGCTACTGCCAGTTTCAAAAATGATTCCAAAATCCCCACAATGGCATAATACTTCATATTCTCATGGGCATTCATCGCCGCATCGTAGGGGACGGTCATTACCGTAAACATGGTGCTGACAATGAGTGAGCCATACACCACTTGTGCAGCAAAGGTACGGTCGGCAGGAATGTTCAATATGCCATTGAAAAAGAAATAACCGGCTATAAGCAAGGCAATCCCTACAATGAAAGCAATGCCGAAGTGTAGTATCAGACTGACGTTGAAGATACTCTTTTGTTTTTCCTTGTTTCCTTCTCCCTCCGAATAGGACATGAACCGTTGGGTTGCACTCGCCATAGCCCCATTCAGGAAACCCAGCATGGCGATAGCTCCTCCCACGATGTTGAAGATACCGAAATCGGATGCTCCGAGCGAGTTAAGAATCAGTCGGGTTGTGTAAAGCGAGATGAACATCGTGATGCCCATCTTGGCATAAAGGTATCCTGTGTTTTTAATGACACGCGTAGCAGTGGAGGATGGCATAAACAACGTATTTATAAAAGAAGGTAAGCACTT
Organism: Bacteroides sp. An51A; assembly: GCF_002161565.1. NCBI lineage: Bacteria > Pseudomonadati > Bacteroidota > Bacteroidia > Bacteroidales > Bacteroidaceae > Bacteroides > Bacteroides sp. An51A. The sequence goes on along the minus strand of NZ_NFIC01000004.1, from coordinate 104,448 downwards.
AATTTAGGGAATGCCCCTTTGAATGGGCACTTTTCAGTGCCATACGAGTTTTGTTAATTAGCTTTGAATTTAACATGGGCAGGTAGCCAACGTGATTTTGGCAGGCATCCTATTCACATAGTTCCTGCACCCGTTAAAGGTATTTTTGAAAAAAGTTCCGATGAAATTTCATGCGGGATTGCCGTGAAGCTTTACCGCACTTATAACACTGTGATGCTTAACCGTTATTTTGGCTCTGGTATCACTGCCATAATAAGAGTTCTTCGTCAGATAGTCCGCTATCCTTCCTCATAGTAAAGACGCAAGATTTTGCGTTTCTACAAAAACTCATCCCAAATCATCGCACGATAAATTCAAAACAGCTTCTTAGAAACAATTTCTTATATGAATATCCTCATTTTGCCAAATTACCTGTATGGGCGTATCGCATACGCCCGAAAGCGTTCACGTAGATAAGTTGGCGCATCTGGGCGTATGCAATACGCCCCTACATTGGCTGTTTGCGGATATTCATAATTTCTTATCCCAACCACTCCCTTAAATCTATCTCTTTCAAGTCTGCCCCAATTACCGTGATGCGGTTGTCGTACTTCCTTGCCGGATGCCCCTGTACTGTAATGGGGGTGTACCGGTTTGCCGGTTGCTGGAGGGTGGCGCAGATGTCTTTGCAAGCCGCTTCCATGTCGCGGGCGATGACGAGGATGTCCGCAAGGCGGTTGGCACGCAGCATGTCGTTGAAGAAGGCATCGCCTCCACGAAGGGAATGCCCTAAGACGAGGATGCGCTTGGCATGGGCGAGGGCTTCCGCCGTGCGGTACCATGTCGTGACATACTTGCCCGTGATGACGGGTTTCAGCTTCAGCGGCGGCATGAACGACGGGATGGGGAGGGCGATGCGGTCGCCTTCCAGGCTCAATTCGCCAGCCAGGCGGTCCTGGAAGAAGCGGGCGAGGTCGAGGGCGTGCAGGTTTTCCACCTGCAGGTCGTTCTTGTTCTCGATGTCCACATAGCCGGTCAGGTTGCCGTTGAAATAGATTGCCGTGGGCGAAGCGGATGCTGCCAACGTAGTATAATTAAAGGTGATGACCAGTATCTGTGCTTTGCCACGCAATTGCCCGTATACCGGGAATGCGGGTTCGTTCTCGTTTGGGACTGCCAGCGTCTGTTCTTCGTGGACGAGGTATGCCCACAGCGTCCAGGCGATGTACAGGTATGTCTTGATTTCGCTCTGCTTGTTGGCGAAGAAGCCGTAGAAATGTTGCGCCAGGAGTTGCCCGATGTCGAGCAGGTTGGTGTACACATGGCGCAGGATGGGATTTTCCGTGTCGTGCAGGCTGGTTTGCAGGATGTACTTGATGATGCCTTCGAATGTCTTGGTATAGCTGACGTGCGAGAAGTCGATGATGGTTTCTTCGGTCGGGTCGATGCCCGTCACTTCGCGGATCAGTGCTTCCGTCTCCTCGTCGATGGCAGCACCGACTTTCACTTCGGTAATCTTATGGAAAAGACGGACGATAAGCTGCCCCATCTTACGTTGTCCTTCATCGAGGCAATCGTTCTGCTCCAGTTCCCGGCTGATGTTGCCGCAAATGGTCTCGCGTTCCCGGTCGAGGTCGTGGGCAAGTCGTTCGATGGCGTTGTCTACGAATTTGGCATAACTGAAACGCAAGCCTTTGAGCCGTTTGTGCAGTGCCGCGTCCACCGCCTTTCCTTCTTCCGTCTCCAGCCACTCGGTTATCTTGGGCACCAGGCTGCATGGCGCGGAAAAGCCGATGGCTGCATCCACTCCGGCACCAAGCACGACTACGGTACGGGCGGAAGCCGTCTCATGGAGGGGGACGGGCGTGCCGAAGTAGTTGTTCTGTATGGCTTGGGTGGCGGAGGGATTTATCTGGGCGTTTCCGCCATACATGTCGATTTCGTTCATATCAGGAAAGCGTTTGGATGAACATAAGTGAGTGAGCCGTTTCACATAAGTAACTCGGGCGTTTCACATAAGTGAGTCAGCCTTTTCACTTATGTTCGTTTGCGGGGCCTCTTCGCCAGTGCATTGTTGATGGCTGCCCGCAGGTTGTCGATGGTGTTGCCTTTGGTGAGCCGGGGACATAAGGCAAGGAGTTTTTTGATGAATGCAGCCTTGACCACCAGCTCTGCCGTGACTTTGTCCTCTTGTTCCAGCAGGAGCATCGCCACATCCGCCAGCGCGCTTGCCGACTCGCATTGCGCGAGCTGAGCGATGTAGCGGGGCAGGTTTCCAGCCTGGCTGATATGGACTGCCAACGCTTGCGCTTCGGGCGTAAGGCCGGATAGGTTGAGGGATTCCTCGCGCAGCTTCTCGGCGGCGAACTGGTCGCCGTAGTAATTCTGGATAGCTGTGGCAGCCGTAGGGTTTATCTGCTGGCTGCCTCCATAGATATTGAATACAATCTGTTTGCCGTCTTCCATAGGGCTTTTGCTTGTTTGGTTCAACGAATCCTCAACGGAATTCAACCGATGCTAAACGGATTATAAACGCCTTTCAACGGATTTGCAAACCGCGCTTCCGGCGCCTTATCTTTGTTGTGTCGAAAGGATGAAGCGCGCAGACATCACGAAAGACAAGTAACCCGAAGTTTTACCATTAAAAAAAGAAAGGAACGTATTATGTTAGATTACAGTGTTTACCTGCAGACCAACCACCTGACACCCGAAGCCGGCGAAAGAGCCTATGCCCGGCTGCAAATCCGCGAAAATTGGGACGGCGACAAGTTTATCAACCACCTGGCAGCGCACAATGCCGTCTTTACGCGGGGTACATTCAAGGGGGTGGTGAGCGACCTGTGCAACTGCATTGTAGAGCAGGTGCTGAACGGTAACAAGATTGCCTTGGGCGAACTGGGCACCTTCCACGCTTCCATCAGTTGCGAGAGTGCCGATAGTATGGAGAAGTTTACCGCCGCCAATATCAAGGCAGTGAACCTGGTCTTTACACCCGGACCCGATTTTGAGAACATGATCGGCAAAGCCACGTTCAACCTTGTGGCGAGCCGTAAGGCACAAAAAGCCACCGTTAAGGCGGAGAAAGCCGGAGAGGCAACCGTAGACTTGGAAGCAGCCAAGCGTAGCGGAACGGGCAACGATGCCTCGGAAGGCACCGGTGGTTTAGACTAATCCACCTATCCGCTGAGAACTGCCGGCATTCTCGGCGGATTCACTTCAAAGCTTATGCAATTTATATTGTTCATTTATTTAAAGACTACACGTATGAAAACAAGTTGGAAAAAAGTGTTGCTTTACATCGTAAAGCTGGTTGAACTGCTGATAACCGGTGTTGCCGGTGGTATGGCAGCGAATTTGTAGTTTCAATTGACAACCCAATGTCACGCTGGATTGCAAATCCGGTGTGACAAGTGCGCAAAAACTTAAGAACTCAAAAATTTATGAGACCCATTACCCTGATTATCGTACACTGTTCCGCCAACAAGGCGGGCAGTGCCCTCCGGATGGCAGACATTGACCGCTACCACCGTTCCCTGGGCTGGATAGGTTGTGGATATCACTACGTCATTCCTACGGACGGGACGGTTGAACCCGGCAGGCCGGAAGAAATGGTGGGAGCGCATTGCAAACGCCACAACCGGTACTCGATAGGCGTCTGTTATATCGGCGGCTTGTCTGCGGACGGGAAGCCGACAGACACGAGAACGGAAGCGCAACGTACCGCCTTGCGCAGCCTGCTGGAACAGCTTCACCGGAGATACCCTAACGCCTTGATCGTCGGACACAGGGAGCTGGACCCGCAAAAGGCCTGTCCGTGCTTCGATGCCGTGAGGGAGTATCGTGACCTGAATCCTTGATCTCTTTATCTTAGAAGCTGTTTTGAATTTCTCCAAAAAGTTTTTCTTGTCTTGATGTATCCGTTTTCGTGTGTGCTTTGGGCGATTTTTTGGTCCTTTTCGCTCCTGTTCTTCGTCAGATAGCCCGCTATCTTCCTCATCACAGAAGCGAAAATGCCTCAAAAACTCATCCCAAATCATCGCACGATAAATTCAAAACAGCTTCTTATTATCTTATTCCGGAAGATGTGCTGCCGGGATGTCCCGTAACATCCGCAACGTGTTTTCCGGAATTTGTTTGCTAAAAACTTTTTCTTCCCAAATGGTCAGACGGTGCAGGTCACTGCCCACAAAATCATACAGACCGTTTTTCAGCAGCCAACCGGCTTTTTTCCCTGCATCCGCCGTATACATCTTGGCTAAAGAAGGCAGGTTCAACTGAAACTTTACGCCCATAGCCTTCAGCCGGTGGTATTCGGCTTCCTCCATGTATACATAACGTTCGGGATGTGCCAGTATGGGGTAATAGCCTTTGGTCTTAATCCGCATCAGGATGTTTTGTAAGCCCATCGGCGGATTGAAGTAGCTGGTCTCTATCAAAAGGTGGTCGCCGTTATCGCCCATGGGCAAAAGGTCATTCTTTGCCAGGCGTTCCTCGAACAGGTTGTCCAGCATGTTCTCGGCGGCAAGGTGTAAGGTGATATTTCCCGGGTACGCAGCCTGCAGTTCGGCGAAGCGTTCGCGCAAACGGGCGGTCGTATTGGGGATATCTTCCATGATGTGCGGTGTAAGCCACACGTCTTTCACCCCAAATTGTTCGTATGCGGCAAGGATTTGCAGGGCTTCTTCCAGGGTTTCCACCCCATCGTCTACACCGGGCAGGATGTGGCTATGCCAATCAACGAAGCCACGGAAGAACCCGCTTTCTGCCAATGTCTGCTTCTTTCGGAACAGCCACATAGTAGTTACTTTTTCCCGTACCCATAATGGTATCCGTACTTATACCCGTATCGGTAGCCATAACGGTTGCCGCCTCCTTCGGTACCGTTCAGGATGACTGCCATGTTCTTGAAACGTTTCTCTTGGTAAGCGCGTTGCAGTTCGGGCAGCATGTCGCGCTCCAGCAAGCCGGCACGGACGATGAAGAGGGTGCGGTCGGCAAGTTTCTCGATGATTTGCGTGTCCGCTACAATCTCGATGGGCGGACAGTCGATGAAGATGCAGTCGTATTCGTCCCGCATCCGTTCTATCAACGTGCTCAGGCGCGGTTCGGCAAGCAGTTCGGTAGGATTGGGCGGGATGGTGCCCACGGGCAGGATGTGCAGTCCGGGATAGCCGGGCATCTCTTGTATCAGCGTCTGCGGATTCTCTTCCCGTTTGCCTAAATAGTCGCTCAGCCCCTTGGCGTGTGAACGCAGGTAGTGCGAAAGGGAGCCACGGCGCAAGTCGCCGTCTATTACCAGTATCTTTTTGCCTTTCAGGGAAAAGCTGGCGGCAGTATTGATGGCAAGGAACGTTTTTCCGCTGCCGGGATTGAACGAGGTGAAAAGGATGACATCGGCTTTTCCCGTATGGCCTGCATCGAGCATGAACTCCAGATTGGTACGCAACACGCGGAACGCTTCGTTGATGATGTCGCGGCTGCCCTGTTGGATAAGAACGGTTTTTGCCGTTTCCTCTTTGTCTCCTTTCTTCTTACCGCCAGCCAAGGGAATTTCTCCGGCAAAAGGCAAGGACAGCGATTCCAGGTCTTTCCGTCCGCGCACTTTGGTATTCAGCTGCTCGCGGGCGAAGATGACCCCTATGGGGATGAAAAGCCCCAAGGCAAAGGCTATCAGGAGGAATTTCTTTTTATTGGGGGCGGTAGGCACCATGCTGCCAGTGGGCGGCATGATGACGCGGGTGTTGTATGCGGTGAAAGCCTGTGACAGTTCGTTTTCCTCACGTTTCTGCAAGAGGAACAGGTAGAGAGCCTCTTTCACTTTCTGCTGGCGTTCTACCGAGAGCAGGTATTTGCCCTGAGAAGGATTGGCAGCTATCCTTGCCGTGGTCTGCCGCTCGCTTTGCTGCAAGGCGCGCAGTTGGGTATTCAGCGTAGTAATGTGGTTGTCGATGGAGGAAATGATGGCACGCCGCATGTTCTGCAACGACTGGTCGAGGTCTACTACCAACGGGTTGCTTTCGCTACTGTTCGCCACGAGGTTGTTGCGTTGCAGTTGCAGGGCGTTGTAGTCTGCTATCTGTTTCTCGATGCCGGAACTTTCAATGCCGGAATTGGCAGGGAGCAGCTGGTTGCGGCTGTTGCCTCCGGTAAGGTAGTTGCGCACGTAGCGGGTCATGGCAAGCTGGGTGTTCAGGGCGAGGATTTGCGAACTGGTTTCGCTGCTTTGCGTCATGTACATGCTGGCGGCTGCCTGCACGTCGGGCAGCAGGTTCTCGCTCTTGTAAGAAGAGATGTTCTCGTCTACGTTCCCCAATTCCTGCTCGATGACTCCCAAACGCTCGTTGATGAACATGGAGGTGCTGACGGCTATCTGGTTCTTGTCTTTCACCCAGTTTTCGTTGTAGACGGCTATCAGGGTATTGAGCACGTCTTCGGCACGCTGGATGCACACGTCTTCCAACGAAAGGTTGATGACGGTGGACTTCTCGTCGTTCAACGCCACGTTCAGCTTGTCTGAATAGGCAGCAGCGGTGCTTTGCAAACCGGAACGGGATACATAGACCGCCTCCTTCCATGTTTCCGCACCCGCCATAGGTTTGACCAGCAGCCTGCCCACGGGGGTGGATACGGTATCGTTGAACAAGGCTTTGACGGCTTGTCCGGATTCTTCTTCACCGCGTACAAAGTCGGTCAGTTCCACGCCTTTGTTGCCGGAAACGGGAAGGATGGTGAGCGAAGCTCCCTCGTTGTCCAGCAGGTCGAAGAACTCCACTTCGTAGGGGCAGGCTTGTCCGTACAACACCTGTTTGTAGAAAGTGCCGTCGGTGGAATAGTTGATGTTCAGGTGCAGGCGTTTCACCACGTCGTACATCACGGCAGGCGACTGCAACGACTGCATTTCATTGTTTACGTTAGTATTGGTCTGGAACAAATCCAAATCGCCTAATACACCCGCGGAATTGGACAGGGAGTTTCCTTTGCTGTCTTCTTTGATAAGCAGGGACGCCGAGCGGGTATAGACCGGTGGGGTAGTGAGCAAATGCAATGCGGTAAATCCTAACAGGACTACTAAAGAGATGACAAACCAATACCATTTGGCAAGGCAGAGGTACATCAGGTCTTTGAAGTTGATTCCGCTGCTGCTTGATTTTTCTAATTCGTCCAAAAATAATTCGGTTTCTTTATCGCTGAGGGTTGACATGGATATTGAGTTTTTGAGTTTTTAAGTTTTTAAGTTTTTAAGTTTTTGAGTTTTTAAGTTTTTTGAATGTCCTCATTTTGCCAATAACTTGTAGGGGCGTATCGCATACGCCCGAAAGCGTCCACGTAGATAAGTTGGCGCATCTGGGCGTATGCGATACGCCCCTACAGTCAATTAGGTAAAATGCGGATATTCATTAATAAATATATCGAGAAGGCAAAGTTTTCAGAGTCAGATATTTGATTTGTGAGTTCTGTTCTCTCAAAAAATAAAGCTCTGTGCCTTTGTGTCTCTGTGTCCTATTCCATTTCGGTTATCAATTGAATATCAGGATGGCAACGGAGGTCAGCAACGAGGCGAGCGAAATCCAGAAGGAAGTGGACCGCACGTTGTTGCCGTTGACGGTGGACTGGCGTGACCTTACGTCGTTGGGTTCCACATACACCACGTCGTTCTGTTGCAGATAATAGGCTGGGGAAGTATATACGTGTTCGCCCGAGGTGAGGTTGACACCATAGACCCGTTGCTGCCCGTCCTCCTGACGCAACACCATCACTTTCTGCCGGTTGCCGTAGATGGTCAGGTCGCCCGCCATGCTCAGTGCATCGAGTATGGTTATCCGGTCGCGGTCGATGGAGAAACGTCCGGGATTGTTTACTTCACCCATTACGGATACACAGAGGTTCATAAACTCCACGGTTACCACAGGGTCTTTCACCAGGTTCTTCGTAACCAGTTCGTTCTTGATATGTTCGGCTATCTCTTCACGTTTCAATCCAGCCACATGCACCTTGCCCAATACAGGGAAATCGATGTTACCTTCCGCATCCACGGTATAGCCTGATACGCCGTTATTGGTTCCTGTAGACAATCCGTTGGTACGTAACGACTGGCCTAACTGCCGGCTGACGTAAGGCAGGTTGAAGAGGTCGGTCAGTTGCGGGTCGCGGCTATTGACGATAATCGAAATCTTGTCTTCCGGCTGTACGGTAATGGTTTGTACTTCCGGCAAAGTTATCTCACTCTCTCCCGGTTTCAGGTCCTGAAAATAGACTACTTCTTTCGATGAGCCGCAAGAGCTCAACATAACGGTTCCTGCGGTGAGCAGGAATAAGGCGCATAGCAAGAAAATCTTTTTCTTCATTTTTACAATTTGGTTTTGGCTGATTGATATAAGAAACAGTTCCTTAAAACAGTCTCTAAGTCTTTGCATCATTGTTATTATAGTCGGATTGAATCAGTCAATCAGGCGGATAAATTCCGGCTGTACTTCTACAGCCGCTGCCAACAGGGTAGGAAGTTCCACTAGTAGCCGCTTCACTTTCGAACCGCGCAGGGTAAGCAGCGTGCCTTCGTATCCGTCCAGTTGCCCGCCGATAATCCGTATCTTGCGGCTCAGCATGTCCGGAGTAATTTCGGAGGGACGGTAAAACTTCGGGTTTTCGGAAGATTCCACAGCCTGAATGAAACGTTCCATATCGGCATTGCGGACGGTCATGGGCTTGCGCTGTTTTAGAAAACGGTATTGGAACGTATGTACGTTTTCCACGATTGGGTCGATGACTGCCTGAACCTCATGCACGAAAATCAAGTCTTGCATAAACGGCACTTCCCTGTCTTCCCGCTTGCCGTTGACCATGACCAGCTTGTGCACCATCGGCGTGAAGAAGTCGATTTTCATCTTTTCCAGCATTTTGTAGGCGGGCATTTTGGCATTGGGACGGGTCAAGTCGCGCATCACGAACCATTGCCTGCCTGTGCCATTCGCTTCGTGCCTGTTTATGGCTTCCTGCGCCTCTTGGCTATTCGTTTGCGTATCTTCCATTTCCAGTCAGGGCAAAACCTTCTAATCCTGCAAGTTCTTCTTATTTGTTGAAGTACAGGCAGTTATAGTCGTTCTTTCCAAAAGTTCGGGGCTTTCTCCCGTTATTTTATCATTCATAATCCGCTGTTGTACGGTTTTGTTTGTTTTGCTTTTTCACAGGGGATTCCCCGCAATCTGCAGTCGTACATCTATTCGTAAGAGATGTATCGGCACATACTTCCGTGCTTAAAAATTTGATAAATAAGAGAATAAAAGACATAATAAATGTCATTTGTATCACATTTGTCGAGCAAAAGCATTTTTTTTATGTCCCAAAACTCAACTTTTTTTTCATTTACCGCTGTTTTTCAACAATAATATATATCTTTGCGTCCGTGATACATCTCTTACGAATAGATGTATCGATTTGTGCAACATACTTCCCTTGAAGTTAGTAGAGATGTCACATTGTGGCATCTTTGAATGCATCCATGTAGACACATTCAAAATGCTTCATTCCGTTCTGCATGAACAGGTGGTTTTCCTTTTTATGAATGTCCTCATTTTGCCAAATTGCCTGTAGGGGCGTATCGCATACGCCCGAAAGCGTCCACGTAGATAAGTTGGCGCATCTGGGCGTATGCGATACGCCTCTACATTGGCTGTTTGCGGATATTCATATTTCCTTTTATGGAGCTATGTTATGTCCAGGGTATGTTTTGTGCGGCACGGATGCGCAGGAATCGTGTCATGCAGGACAGTCCGGTTTCTCTGTTGTACAATGGAATTGATGACCTTGCTGTTTGCTCTGTCTACCACGGCTGTATCCAACAGGGCAAGGTAGATTCGTGTGGTGTCTTCCGAATCGTGTCCCAGTGCTTCACTGATGACAGGTAAGGGGATGTGTTGGCTTTGGGCAATGCTTGCCCAGCCGTGGCGGCTGACGTAGAATGTGAGCTTGATGGGACAACCTATCATTCTGCCGATTTTCTTCAACTTCCTGTTCATCAGGTGCGAGGCATTCAGGTATTGCCTCCTTTCGTCTTTTCCGGATTCTTTGATGATGGGCAGCATATAGGGTGATTCAGGGTCACTATATTTGCGGACAATTTCCTGCATGAACGGTTCCCATTTGATGCAGAGCTGCTGGCCGGTCTTACGTCTGCGGTAAACCAGCACGCCATTTTGGAGATCTTTTTTCTTCAGAAAAGCCAAGTCTACGAAAGACATGCCGCGCAGGTAGAAGCAGAGTAAGAACAGGTCCCGTGTGAACTCCAGTGCGGGATGCAGGCTCAGTTCCAATTCCTTGATCCGGGCAATTATCTCGGCTGTCACCGCCCGTTTGACGGTCTTTTCCACCCTCGTGTTGACGCGCCGGAAAGGGAAGCGGTTTTCCGTGAGTCCTTCTTCCACCGCCCGGTTGTAGAGAGTGCGTAAGTTGCGCATGTAAAAGGAGACCGTGTTCGGGCATTTGCCGTCCTGTTCCAGATACGCTTCGTATTCCGTCATCAGAGCTGCATCTATGTCTTCGAAAGCCATGTCGCCCTGTTCGCCCCAGAAACGCTGGAAGCTGTTCAGCGAACTGGCATAAGCCTCCGCCGTGCGAACTTTTCCCATGCGTCTTGTCCGGTCCACTTCCTTACGCGCGTATGCGATAAAGTCCGAGTTGCTGTCGGAAGCCAGGTAGGCGGCTACAATTTGTCCCGGTGTATAATAGCCCGATTGCTCTAACTTCCGGATTGCCACCCTCAGCCTTTCGGTGTCTTCCTCGATGCGAGCTGCCAATATGTTCAAATAACGGTTCCTTTCCAGATTGTCTGCTGTCTTCCGGATTGTTGATGCTGCTTTGTCCCACTCATCGGGGAATAATTTATAATTTGTGCTGACGGAACGCACTATCCGGTTGTGTATCACCTGATAATACAATGTGCCCTCTTTGCCGTTGATCGATGAAGGACGGAATTTGATTTTTATTGTTGCCATATTGTTTTGAATTTAGATTAGAAAATGCATGCAAATATCCAGTCATTTCTACAAAAAGTTTGTCTTGGCTTGATGTATCCTGTTTTCGTCCGACTGGAACTGGTGTATATCTTCAAAGAAGTGAATGATGTGAAATTGGATGCGGACAAGAAAGTTAGACTGAAGAAACGGTTTATACTATGGTGGTGAGAGGTCGGAAAACGAAAGTAGGAAGAAAACTACTTCGTTTTCCTCCTACTCGATTGGCTGAAGTTCTTGGAAAATGTGTTATTTTTGCTCCAGAAAAATAATCTTTATATCTATGAAACAGGCATTGAAACTGGTAGGCATGTTCCTTATAGGAATTTTATTGGGGGTGATGGTAAGTGGAGCAGGTATAGCCCTGTTTACCGATATGACCTTGGCTGCATTTTTCGGGAAACTCTTCAGACTGCATATAGCAGAAGTTATTGGTTTCCCACTCTTGTTTATATGCTTTTTTCTGATAACCCTATTCTTGCAGGTTACTTTGCACGAGGCAGGACACCTGATATGCGGATTGGCTTCGGGGTATCGTTTCGTGTCGTTCCGTATCTTTAATTTCACGTGGATACGCAAGGATGGTAAATGGGTCTTGAAACGTTTCAGTGTGGCAGGTACCGGAGGGCAATGCTTGTTGGCTCCGCCTGATAGGCCTGAGGAAGAGATTCCGGTATGCGGATATAACATGGGTGGTGTAATGATGAATATTTTGACTGCCCTTGTGGCTTTGGGATTTTTATTGTGGATGGAGGATTTGCCTTTCATGTTATCGGTTTTTCTGGTGTTTTGGGTAATAATCGGATTGTTTTTGGGAGTGACAAATGGTGTTCCGATGAAGCTGGGTGGAATAGGGAACGATGCTTATACATTGCGTTTGCTGAGACATAATCCGGCAACGAAGCATGCTCTGATATTGCAACTTCGTATAAATGCGCTGATACAAGAAGGGATGCGTCCGAAAGATATGCCCGAAGAATGGTTCAAGCAAGATGCGGCAACGATAGATTACAAAGACATTCTGCAAGCGACAATCGGACTGATGAACGTGTCCCGCCTGCTAGATCGGGAAGAGTGGGAGGACGCTTATCGTCTTTTGGAAGATGTCAAGAGCCATAGCTCCGAACTGATAGGTATTTTGCAACAAGAAACGGATGCTGAGCTGCTTTTTACAGCTTTGGTAACTGGGAGGATGGAACGTGCCGGTGAACTTGCGACTGATAAATTGCTGCGTTATATTCACCTATATAGTCGTGTCAGTTCTTCGAAACAGCGTCAACTTTTCGCACTGGCTTTGTATCAGGAACACGACAGGGAAAAGGCCGAAACTATATACCGCAGCGTCGTGAACCTTCGTGAGAAATACCTCATGCAAGGGGAGGTGAATATGGATATTGCCTTGATGGAAGTCTTGCTGGCGCAGGAGGCTTAGAAGCTGTTTTGAATTTCTCCAAAAAGTTTTTCTTGGCTTGATGTATCTGTTTTCGTGTGTGCTTTGGGCGATTTTTTGGTCCTTTTCGCTCCTGTTCTTCGTCAGATAGCCCGCTATCTTCCTCATCACAGAAGCGAAAATGCCTCAAAAACTCATTCCAAATCATCGCACGATAAATTCAAAACAGCTTCTGAGAGCCTGTCGTTTAAATTTTGCTTAATATAGACCTGATATCATACTGCTTATCGGAAAATTGGAAAATTTAAACAAACTCTGCGTGAAAATGCTGCATAAAAAGTTGGTTATATGGATTTAAAGCTATATCTTTGCAGCCGATTTAGTCCGTGGAGGTAGACAAGTAATCTGTGAGACGGATTCACCTTGCGGAGAAAACCCGTTTAATAATTTAAAAAGAAATGTACGTAATTGTAGAAATTAACGGTCAACAGTTCAAGGTTGAAGAAGGAAACAAGCTCTTCGTTCAGCACATTCAAAACGCAGAAAGCGGTGCAACTGTTGAATTTGACAAAGTTTTGTTGGTAGACAACAACGGTGAAGTAAAAGTGGGTGCTCCTACCGTAGAAGGAGCCAAAGTGGTTTGCGAAGTAGTTTCTCCGCTGGTAAAAGGCGATAAAGTGCTGGTATTCCACAAGAAGAGAAGAAAAGGCTACAGAAAACTGAACGGTCATCGTCAACAGTTTACTGAATTGACCATTAAACAAGTTATTGCTTAATCATTAAAAACGTAGAAGAAAATGGCACATAAAAAAGGTGTAGGTAGTTCTAAGAACGGTCGTGAATCGGCAAGTAAGAGATTAGGCGTAAAGATATTCGGCGGTTCAGCTTGCAAAGCTGGTAACATCATTGTTCGTCAGAGAGGTACAGTTCATAACCCCGGCGAAAATGTAGGTATGGGAAGCGACCATACACTTTACGCATTGGTAGATGGAACCGTATGCTTCAAGAGAGGCCGTAAGGACAGAAGTTATGTTTCTGTAATTCCTGCTCAGGCTGAGGCTGAAGCATAATCAAATCCGAAAACGTATTTAGGTAGAAAAAGAGGCTTTCATTGGAAAGCCTCTTTTTTATGCCAGATGGACGTAGAACGTGTTATTCGTTTTTCAGCAATGCTGTAAGGTCGTTCATAATGCCGGTATGCGGATAGGCGGCAAGCTCTTCCAGGGTGGTTGTTCCGTGAAGCACGCCTGCAAAGTCTATTCCTGCCGCCCGGGCAGTTTCCGCATCTACAGTGCTGTCGCCTACGTACAGGACATCCGTTTTTTCTGTTTGTAGCTTTTCGAGGGCGATGAATACGCCTTCGGGCGAAGGCTTAGGAGTCTGCACGTCTTCTCCACCTACGATGAGGTCGACCGTGCTTTCGGGAAGCGCATGTCCCAACAGTTCCATGATGCGGTAACGGTATTTGGTGGAGATGATGCCCAGTTTCGCTCCGCGTGCTTTCAGCGTTGCCAGCACGTGTGAGGTTTCGGGGAAGAGGCGGGTGTTTGCCGTCATATACTTGTCCGCTTCCTTTACGTATTCCTTCCGGTAGGCTTCCAGGGTATCGGCATCGGTGATTCCGCTGAGGAGGGAGAACGATTCCACCAGCGTTTTGCCAATGGTCCGCTTGATGGCTTCATCGCTGATGCCGGTATGATGATGGCGTTCGAGCACGTTGCGGTAACACATCACGATGCCTTTCGACGAATCTGCCAATGTATAGTCGAAATCGAAAAGATAAGTCTGGTATGTTTTCATTTGTCTGGATATATGTTTGGTGAATTGTGCCGCAAAGATACGTGAAATTGCCCGATTTTCCTAAAATACGGCACACAGACGGATAACGAATAGCATACAGCACACTGATGGAGCACAGATTTGCACCGGTAAAATTTAGAAACTGTTTTGAGAAGCTGTTTTGAATTTCTCCAAAAAGTTTTTCTTGGCTTGATGTATTCGTTTTCGTGTGTGCTTTGGGCGATTTTTTGGTCCTTTTCGCTCCTGTTCTTCGTCAGATAGCCCGCTATCTTCCTCATCACAGAAGCGAAAATGCCTCAAAAACTCATCCCAAATCATCGCACGATAAATTCAAAACAGCTTCTGAATTTCTCCAAAAAGTTTTTCTCGTTTTGATGTATTCGTTTTCGTGTGTGCTTTGGGCGATTTTTTGGTCCTTTCCGCTTCTGTTCTTCGTCAGATAGCCCGCTATCTTCCTCATCACACAAGCGGAAATGCCTCAAAAACTCATCCCAAATCATCGCACGATAAATTCAAAAACAGTTTCTTAACAGTGCTGCCTTGTCTGGTGTAATCAAGGACATATTCCTAAAAATGAATATATACTGCATCCACGGTTGAATATATACTGCATCTGCCGATGAAGTATATATCCGTAGGCAGATGCAGTACTACTGCGTTTTCAATTCAACCGAATAGGCTAATGGCGGACATTTGTCATTCCCCTTCGGGCACGTAGATGATTTCACCGTTTTCCAGTTCGTAGGCGATGCCCACTTTCTTGCCTCGCTTGCCGCTGGACGACTGGTCCTGACTGGGCGTGTAACGGTTGATTTGCTTGCCTTCCTTGGTGATGATTTCCATGTTGTCTTTGCCGGGATTCTTTACGATGGTGAAGTCTTTGTCGGTGAACACTTCGGTCATGTTCATGTGCATCACCATCGCTACCATCAGGGAGACTGCGAATACCATTGCTACGTCGAAGAGGTTGACCACTACACTCAACGGGTCGGTGTCTTCTTCTTTCTTGAAGAAGCTGACACGGCGGTTACGTCTGCTCATACTTGCCCTCCTTTCTCAATCAACAGGCGCGACACATAGTCGAGGTTGTTGACGCACTTGGCATACCAGCGTTGCTTGAATTGCATCGAAACCAGCCCTACGGCACTGACTACCAAACCCACTACGGTGGTGGCAAACACCACTTGCATGTTGTATGCCATGCCGGCAATGTCGCCTGTTGAGAGTCCGACCAATGCTGGACTCATTGCAATTAGCGTACCGATAAGTCCGAGTACCGGTCCTAACTTGGAAAGCATTTTAGAAAGGGCCACGTCTTTTTCAGCTTCTACTTCGAATTTTGAGAGCGTAAAGTCGGCATAGTCTTCGTTTACGGGGCGGTTTAGCATGTCGCGCAGGTAGCTGACGTAAAGAGAGTTGTCCTTGTCGGGCAAGGCTTGGCGCAGTTCGTCGGTATGTCCTTCTTTTATCAACTGGTCGAACGCTTTGTCGTTCTTACGCTTGGTGATGTACATATTGTAGGTGCCTCCGATAAGGATAAGCGCACGTACAAAGAGGAAAAGTAACAAGATAACATCGGGTATCAGCAAACTGTTGGCAACCCAGAAAAGCATTTTTGAAATAAATTCCATTATTCTTGAATTAATAATTAATAGTGAATAGTTAATAACGTTTTTTCATTTTCCGTTCTTTCCATCGCTGGATAAGTGGATACTTGATTTGGCTCCATACATAACCTACGATGAATAGGATAACGAAGAGCGAAAGGGCGAGAATAACCGCGTTCCAGTTGACCGGTTCGTCTGCGGCGGCATAGACCGTCTTGCCGTTTACGGTGGTGAGCAGTCCGAGGATGCAGACGAAGAGGCTGATGAGGAAATGGATTTCCAGCCGCAGGTCTTTTTCCGGAACGAAGTATGTTACTGTCTTTGCCAATGCCGGAATGCCCATTAGCATCAAAGCCGCCACGATGTAAGCGGTTGTGCTGAATGCGGTTCCTACAAAGGTAAAAATGGCTTCGGTGAGGCAATAGAACACCACGGGGAACAAGAGCAGGCTGGGGTACCACCACAGCAGCTTTGCCCACCAGGGATTCTTCTTTCCGTAAAACCCGCGCAGGTAGGTGACGCAGAACCCGAAGCAGAGGGCGGACTCAAGGGTGATGATGACCGCCATGTTCTGCAGGGCTTCGGTGTTCTGCAGGTAGTCGGCTATCTGTGTTTTCGATTGCAGGATGGCATATGGATATGCCAGCACGGTGAATGCCGCCACAATCAGGCTATAGATGCCTGCCTGCCACCACCGCCACAGACTGAGCTTGAAAGCGCAGTTTATGGCGATGAACAGCATCAGGATGATAATGATTTGTTCCATTTTATTTATGGTTTTGTGAACGTTTTCTTTTCAGTATCATCAGCAGGATGATGAAGGCGGCAAGTACAAC
Organism: Bacteroides sp. An51A; assembly: GCF_002161565.1. Lineage (NCBI taxonomy): Bacteria > Pseudomonadati > Bacteroidota > Bacteroidia > Bacteroidales > Bacteroidaceae > Bacteroides > Bacteroides sp. An51A. Next base: position 87,830 of record NZ_NFIC01000004.1, on the reverse strand, counting down.
ACTGATTACTACGGTGCTGCTCAGCTTGTTGGTTTCCTCTTCGGGCTGACTGGAAGCGTTTACGGTGCTCTTCTTGAGAGTCATGCCTTTCTGTACGGTTCCGTCGGCAAGGGCAGCTTCTTTCATCCCGTCTATGCGTTGTTTGTAACCGGCTGCTTGCGGGACACTGACGTTTGCGGCGATGAAGTCTTGCAGTTTGGCGTTGTTGTCGGCGAATCCTCCTCCCGAAGTGCCGTACTTGGCAACCAGTCCGGTGTGCAGTTCTGCCACGGCTTTCAACTGCTGGGGCGATGCTTTCCAGTATCCTTTGCGGGCGGTTTCCAGCATCACGGCGGTCATGTTCTGCAGGGCGGCAGGATTTTTGCCTTCGAAATAGCCTTGTGTGCCGAGATGGTATTTATCCTTGACATACACGTCGTAGATGTCGTTCCAGAGTTGCTGGTCGATGGCCTGGGGCTTCATTACGTTCCAGCCGTAGGTGTTCTGCACGATTTCGGCGATGGAGCTTGCCGCTCCGGCATCGCCTTTCATCTTTTCGCGGATGTAGGCGGGATTGAGGATGGTGGTGCGGCTCTCTACTCCGATAGCTTCTTTCACTTCCTGCATCCGTACGTTGTTGCGGTTGCGGTAATCGCTCAGGTAGGCATCGGGGTCTTTTCCGGTGACGTTGCGCACCGCCAGGTTCATGCCTCCCATGAACTCATACACGTGGTCGAGGCTCAGCGCACCCCATGTGTTGCTTTGGCGGGGCTGTACGACGGCATCGGTACGGGTCAAGGCGGCTTCGAACGCATATTGGCGGAAGGCTTCCCAGTTCTTTTCGCTTCCGTAATAAGCTCCCATATTGTGCAGGTAGGTGCCGGCTATCTCTTTTTCGTTTTCCCAGCGGTCTCCGGCTTCTACCATGCCTTGGATGCCGGTGCCGTATCCGCCGTTTACGCCTCCGAATACACGGTATGCCGACATTTCGCGGGCATCTTTCGGTGTAAGCCCTTTCTCTATCAGGGCACGTTCGGTTTCGACGATTCCTGCAGCTACCTGGTTTTCGTACATATCGTCTTTGGCTGCCGCAGCCATTTCTACGGCACGGTTAATCAAGAAGAGGCGGGATGCCGCTAAGTCGCGCAATTGTCCGCTGGTCTGCACTACCACATCGATGCGCGGACGGCCCAATTCTTTCGACGGAATCAGCCGGATGTCGTTTACACGCCCGAAAGCATCGCGGATGGGTTCTACGCCCAGCATGTACAGGATTTGTGCCACGGTGGCTCCTTCGGTCTCGATGAATTCGCTGCTCCATAACGTATAGCTCACCTTGCGCGGGATGGAGTCGTGGTGGCGGCTCTTGTACATCTCGATGGTGTTGTTCGCCAGGCGGATGCCTTTTTCCCATGCTGCTTCAGACGGAGTGGCTTCGGCATTGATGGCATAGAGGTTGCGTCCGGTGGGCAAGGTGTTGGGATTGGCTATCGGGTCGCCTCCCGGCGAGGGTTGCGTATAGCCTCCGGCAAGGGCGTTCATCATGCTTTCCAGTTCCTTGGCGGGGCTTTCCAGCAGGGCAGTGCGGTAGAGGTTTACGTTCTTGACGGCACGTTCCACTTCCATGATTGCCGTGGCGCGGGCGATTTGTTCCTTGGTGTATTCTTTGCGGTGCATCATCTGCTTCATCATTGCCGCCATGCCTCCTCCGGCAGGTTGGGAGGAAGTGGCGTGACGCTTCATCGCTTCTTCCATTTTGTGGAGCGAGGCGGAGTCGGCACCCATTTTTTTTGCCATTGCCAGTGCCTTGTCGGGATCCATGCCTTGTCCGGCTTTTTTCATCCGTTCGTGCATCTTTGCGCTGATGCCCGACGGATGTCGGACAGGCATTGAGGCGGGTTTTTCCTGCATCTCTTCGGCTGCCTGCATCATCATCGACAGCATGCCTTCGGGACGCTGGCGCGAGGCTTCTATCTCGCGTGCTTCGTCCAGCTGGGCTTGCGTGATGCCGGTGGTGCGGCATACCAGTTCGTCGGTGGCAAGCGAGGGATTGGCAAGCAGGCGGGCAACCAGCGTGCGTGCCGGAGTGAGGTACAGGCGAGTGAACCGGCTGCGGTGCTTCTCGGTCTGCGGACCGGTTTTCCCGTTCAGCTTGTCCAGTGCCAGCAGGCTATAGGCTATGGGTTCGGTAGCCATGGCGTATACGCTCGATTCGATACGTGCCTGTTCGTAGGGCACGCCCATCGTGTATAGCTGCCCTGTTATCTTTTCGTTGGCAAGCTCTTCGGCGAAATTTTCGACACGTGCCACTTCGTCTTCGGTGTAAGGACGGGTCAGCAGGCTGTCCAGCCCCAGGTCGCGGTGGATGCCCAGCTTGACGGTCAGGGCTTTCACCTTCAGCGATGCCCGGTCGAGGGCGGAACGGTCGGGAACGTTTTCTTCCAGCAGGTTGTTGTAATCCTTTACGGCTTCGCTCAGTTCGCGGTAGGTGCCGCGCACGTTGCTTTCCATAAACGGAGGTGTGAGGTACGATTGCAGCCCGGCATACGAGCGGCGTTTGGCGATGACCCCTTCGCCCACATTGCCGATGGTATAGATGTAGAAATGGGGCAGGGCGCCTACGAGGCGGTCGGGCCAGTCTTTGCTGCTCAGCGCCACCTGCTTGCGCGGAGTGAATTCCAGGCTTCCGTGGGTGCCGAAGTGAATCAGCGCATCTGCCTTGAATCCGTATTGCACCCATAAGTAGGGGGCGATGTAGCTATGAGGAGGTGCGGCATCGGTGCCGTGCACTATCTGGAACGAGTTGCTGCCCGCTCCTGCCGCCGGTTGGGGAAGCAGAACGACATTGCCGAACTGCAGGCGGGCGATACCCAGCTTGCCGTCCGCCGTTGCCATGTATTCGCCCGGAAACTTTCCGTTCGCCTCTGTCACTTGGGCATACTGTTCGGGGCGGATGCTTTGCTTCACCCAGTTTTCGTATTCGTCTTTCGTAATCAGTTGCGGATGTCCTTCGCGCATAAACCGGTCGGAAGCTCCTTCGGCGTAGGTGCTGAACACGGTGCCGCGCTCTTGGATGAGCCGTCCGAGGGCTTCGCTGCTCTCCGGCATCCCGTCTACCCGGTATCCTTCCTGGCGCAGGCGCACCAATAGGTTGTAGAGCGAGGGCACTACCTCCATGCCCGAAGCGGTCAGGGCGTTCTGTCCCGGTCCTTTATAATAGACGATGGCAATACGCTTTTCGGCGTTGGACTTGCGTTGCAGGGTGATGTAATTGTTCACGGTCTGCACAAAGGTCTCCAGCCGTTCGGGGATGGCGGACGCATGTTGCAGCCCCTCCTTGTCGGCATAGTGGCCGAAGAGCGCGAAGGGGCGGATGGCTCCGTCAATCTCGGGTGTCACCACGCTTTGCGAGAGGAATCCGCCGTTCATCCCCATCGGGTCGTTTTCCCAGTCTTCCACCAGCGTGTTCACGTTCAGCGGGGCGAAGAGGGGGATGTTCTGCCGGGTCAGGTAATCGGTGATGTAGTCGCCCATGCGCCCGTGTGCCATGTTGATGACGGCAGAGGGACGCACCGAGTCTATCTGGTGGCGGGTGATGAAGCTCTTCATGCGGCGCACGGGATAGACCACGTTGCCCGTCTCTTCCAGCCGGCGGATGAGGTCGGTGGGTTCGCCCATCTGTCCGGTGATGATGATGCGTGGCGCACCGTCTTTCCACAGGTCGTGCTCTTTCAGAAATTGGTTGTATCCGGCTACGGTGTTGAAGCCTTTTGCCTCGTCATCGGGGTGGGAGGGGTCGATGTGGTACAGCATTTCGTTTGCCGCTTCCTGCACAGGTTCCGGCTCACGGGTGGAAATCAGCTTGCCGTCCACCGTGCCGCGCACATACTCCAGCATGCTGCGGTAGTTGCGCCTTCCGCCGCCAGCCAGGTAGGCACGCAGGGGAGCGGCGGTGGCGGAGTCGAGCGAGCAGATGTCGTTAGCAGGGTTGGTGACCGCCGTCGAGAGGACGGGCAGCCCTCTGTCGGCGGCTTTTTGGATAAGGGTGCGCTGCTCTTCGGTGATGCGGATGCCCATCGCGTTGATGAAAACCATGTCGCAACCGTCCAGCTTGTCCAGTTCGTCGGTGCCGATTTCGGCGAGGCGGATGAACGGGTTGTCATTGGCTTTCGAAATTTCGCCCAAGGTAATGGCCTGGTAGTTGATGAAGCCTATCTTCGTGGCGCTGAACCAGCTGTTCCATACGGCGAACAGCAGGAGGGCGGCTACGAGGAGGCTACCCAACACAATCATTCTTTTCTTTTTCATTGCTCATTTGTTTTTAAGTAGATGTTGAAACTATAATTTGTCTGTTCAGAAACGCAGATTGACACAGATTTTCGCAGATTCTCATTTTGATTATCTGTTTTAATCTGCGTTAATCCGCGAAAATCTGTGTTTTTACTCTGTGGTGAGAGGTTTTATCCTGTCTGTCTCCGCCCTTCGGAGAGGTGGAAAATGTGCGGCGAGGGGTCGCCGCAGACCTTCGGACACCCGGAAAATGGATTTTAGCCCCTCGCCGCAGACCTTCGGACACTTGCAAAATGTGTTTTAGACCTCAGTTTCGGACTTTGCACGTCTGCAAAATGGATTTTAGACCTCTAAAACTGATTTTGCAAGTGTTGCAAAGTGTATTTTAGACCTCAGTTTCGGACTTTGCACGTCTGCAAAATGGATTTTAGACCTCTAAAACTGATTTTGCAAGTGTTGCAAGGTCGATTTCAGACCTCTAAATTGCATTTTGCACATGTTCCGATGCCTTTTCCGTCAGAACAGCTGGTTCACGTCGAGCGAAAGCCCCACGGAAACGGTGGTGCCGGTGGTGGTGGGCGTGCTGTTGTAATAGTGGTCTGGGCGGTAATTGAACAGGTTGTCCACCACTACGTTCACGCGGATGCCCCGGTACACGCGCTGCGCAAGGTTCAGCTTCCACAGGGTGTATGCCGGATAGGTGGTCGAGGTGGTGCCTGCGTCGGGGTCGGTATAGCTCACGTATTCGTCCGTGGTGACGCGCGAGAGGACGCGGCCGGTCAGCGTCACGTCGAAACCGTAGTTTTTCCACTGCTTGCCGTAGTCCAGCTTGGCGGTGGCGGAATGGGGACGGGTGGACGAGAAGTAAGGCTCGCCATCGGGGATGTGTACGTGGGTGTAGGCATACGAGAGGCGCACGCCCAAGCCGCAGGGATACTTGGCGGCTACGTCGGCGTTTAGCCCGGCGATGTTCATCTGGGTGATGTTGGAGTAGACCATTCCGTTGCGGCTCTGGTCCCACACGGTAGTGATGCGGTTGTCCACCAGGTTGAAATATCCGGTCAGGGTGACATTGTAGCGGCTCTTCAGGTATTCGGCGGAGAGCGAGAAGTTCTGGCTGCTTTCGGGTTTCAGGTTCTCGTTGCCGTATATCATGAAGACGTTCGCCATGTTGAAGTCCATGTACATTTCCTTCAGCGTGGGGGCGCGGAATCCGCCGGCGTAGGAGGCGCGGAGCGAGCAGTTGCGCCATTTGTACATGATGCCGAGTTTCGACGAGGTGTTCTTCACGTCGGCTTCGGAATAATAGTCGAAGCGGATAGACGACATCACGTTGAGGTTTCGGATGGGGTTCAGGTCGAACTGGGCGAAGGCGTCGGCGGTGTATTGCTCGTGGTCGCCGTTGTCGGTGAACTGGTAGCTCATCAGGTAGTCGCGCATGAAGTCGCCTCCCACGGTAAGGGTGTTCTTGTCGTTCATCGCATAGTTGTAGAGGGCGCGTACGGTGTGCTGCACGTTGGTATAGTCGCGCAGGTCATAGTCTTGCGCAGGGTCGTAGTCGCTCTTGTCGTACTGGTCGAAGCTGTACGACATTTCCAGGTCGCTCCGCTTGTTGAAGGTATAGTTGCCCCGGAGCCCTCCCGAAAAGTCGCGGTAGCGGTCCTTGCTCGATGTGCTCTTGTCACGTTCGCGGAAGAAGTATCCCAGCCGTCCGGTCAGCTTCAGCCGGTCGGTAGGGGTATAGACGAGGCGTTCCTTGAAGTTCCACGTGCGGTTGCCGTACACGCGGCTGAAGTCGTTCTCCTCGCCGTCCTTGCCCACGGTGCCCACTTCGATGGGGTCGGTGGAGGTGTGCTGCACGTTGAGGCTGTTCTGGAAGTCGCCCGCGCGGAAGGTGAAGGTGCCTCCGTAACGCTGGTCGTTGTGCGCGCCGTACTTTCCGTTCAGGTTCAGTGTCCACGGCTCGGTAGCTTCCTTGGTGATGAGGTTGACCACTCCGCCCACGGCATTCGAGCCATAGAGCGACGATGCCGCCCCTTTCACGATTTCGATGCGTTCCACGTTGTCCAGGTTCAGGCGGCTGTAGTCGATGTTGTCCAGCGTTTCGCCCGCCAGCCTTTCGCCGTCGACAAGGAAGAGGACGGCGTTTCCTCCGAAACCCTGCATGTTGAGCGAGGTCTGCTGGTCCATGGAGTAGGAGAACTCGATGCCCGGCAGCTCTGCCTGCAGCAGGTCGCCGATGTGTGTGGCGTCTACCTTGCGGATGTCGTCGGCGGTGATGACGCGTGTCACGATAGGCACGTCTTTCAGCAGCTTGGGCGTGCGTGTACCCGTTACCACTACAGTTTCCATACCTATGGCATCTTCTTCCAAAGCGAAGTCCAGCCGGTCTTGTCCCGGTTGGAGTGCATGGCTTTGCGTCACGTATCCGATGAACGATGCCTGCAGGGTGTATGCTTTCCCGTCGGGGAGGCGCAGGCGGTAGTTCCCTTCGGCATCGGTGGTCATTCCGATGGCTCTGTTCTCTTTCACGAACACCGTTGCTCCGGCAAGCGGCCCGTTGTCCGCATCGAGCACTTTCCCCGAAACGTAGCGTTGTGCGGCGGCGCTTGCCGCGATGAGGAGGCAGCCCGCCAGCACGATAAGATTTTTCAGTATAGGTTGTTGCATATTCTTTTGTTTTTTATTAAATGGGCTGGGGGCTACAGCGGATAAGCATATTCGATAGTGAGGTGTCCCGAAGTATTCTGCTCGTTGCGGAATGCCGTGAGGCGCAGGGCGGCATAAGTGCCGTCGGCCATGCGCAGGATGTACACCTTATTAGATAAGGTATAAATAGGTGGCATCGTGCTGGTGTCCACGTCCAGCCATTTGGCAAGCTCGGCGTTGTAGCTGGAGGTGGCATACAGGATGTTGCCCTCCATCATACCCGACATATCGATGGTGATTTGGGTCTCGGTGTCGCTCACGTAGTTTTCCGTGGGGATGCTGCTCATCAGTAGTACGGCATCCAGGCTGGTCGCCTCGGTCTCCAATACAGCACCGCCGTTGGTCTTTACATCGTAGCGGTGGATAGCGAAGTCCCACTCGGCAGGCAGTGAGGCGTTTTCTCCCATTGGTACCTCCGTGCCGTCCGTTCCGGTGATGCGGGTGGAGTCTATTTCTTCGGTATGCAGGTTGATGTAAGTCCACTGGGCATAATCGGTGGCATCAATGAAGAGTGTTCCCGTTCCGTCGCCGTTCGGGTTGAATCCGTAGCCGGTAGTGGTGCGGGGCTGGTCGTAGATGCCGTCCAGTATGCCGTCGCACGCCGGGAACAACAGCATTGTTGCCCCCAGCGCGAACAATTGATAAAGACGAAACAATTTCATGTACTATTTACTATTTGATTATTTACGATTTGCCTTAAATCGTACCTCGTAAATCGGAAAATCGTAATTTCATGTACTATTTGACAATTTATTTATTTACTATTTTGCCCTAAATCGTACCTGTAAATCGGAAAATCGTACATACATCAGTTGGCTGCAGGCATATCGCCCAGGGTGAAGGTGATGGTAAGCCCGCCCATCACGCCGGGTACGGTGAAGGTGAAACTAACGTTTTCCTTGCTTTCATCGATGCTTCCGCTCAGCGTGCAGGGATATTCGCTCACGTTGCCGTTCATTCCCATTTGGGTGGTACCTTCGCCGCTCAACGTATAGGTTCCGTTGGCTTCGGTTGCGCTTACACTTGTGAATGAAAACTCGCCCCACGTATCCGATGTGTATGCCAAGGTGAAGGTACCGTCGTTATTGGCAGAGAGCGTGATGGTTTGGTTTTCGGCCGTCATGCTTTCAAAATAAGCGCAACTGGCATTGGTCCATCCTTCGTAGGAGCCGGCAAGAAGTTTCTCTGCCGGAATGTCGCCCAAGGTGAAGGTGATAGTCATCCCACCCATTACCGACGGTACGGTGAAAGTGAACGTGCCTTCGGTCCGTCCTTCGTCCAGTGTGCCTTGCAGGGTGCATTCGTATTCGTTTTTCGTGTCTCTCATTCCCATTAAGGTCGACCCGCTTCCGCTTACGCTGTACGTGCTACCCGAATGCGTCACTTCGGCTCCACTTACGGTGAACTCACCAAAGCTGGCAGAAGTATAAGTAAGGGTGGCTGTGCCGTTTTCCCCGTCGCTGGTTATTGTCAGCGATTCACCTGCCGATACCAGCGGCGTATCGGTATATTGGAATGAGGCTTCGGAATAGCCTGCATATGTGCCGGCGATGTCTGCTGCCGGATTCTCGTTGATACTGTTGTTTTCATCGTCGCTGCATGCAGCCGCAAATAATACAAGGGCCGCACATGTTAATAGATTCTTTAGTTTCATGTTGCTATTTTGATTAGGTTTTGGTTTTACGATGCAAAGGTAGAGTGGTTTCAGAGGGTGGTCAATACCTAAAATTCATGAAAAAAGACGGTGGCCTTGAGTCTGAAAGGAAGTGAGAAAATCAGTATTTTTAGGTATTTATATAAAAAAGAAACGTCGGAAACTCCGTGTTTCCGACGTTTGGGGTAGTAACTTTTTGTTAGAACAAGATGATGAGCCTTTGGTAATTGTCAATTGTCAATTGCCATCGGGTGATAGTCTTTGGCAAGCCCACCCTCGCTGGTCTCTTTGTAGAGTGAGGGGAGGTCGTGTCCAGTTTCTTTCATTACTTCTACCACACGGTCGAACGATACGCGGTGGTGTCCGTCGGTGAACGCAGAGTAGGTATTGGCGTCAAGGGCACGGGCAGCGGCGTAGGCGTTTCGTTCGATGCAGGGAATTTGCACCAGTCCGCACACAGGGTCGCACGTCATGCCCAAGTGGTGTTCCAGTCCCATTTCGGCAGCATATTCTATCTGTGCGGGACTTCCACCGAAGAGTTGGCTTGCCGCTGCAGCCGCCATCGAGCATGCCACGCCTACTTCTGCCTGGCATCCGGCTTCGGCTCCCGATATCGAGGCGTTATGTTTGACGATATTTCCTACCAGTCCTGCGGTGGCAAGGGCACGCAGGATGCGGGCATCGCTGAACTCCCGGGTTTTCTGTAAATGATAGAGCACGGCAGGCACCACGCCACAGGCTCCACACGTGGGGGCAGTTACGATTTTTCCGCCCGAAGCGTTTTCCTCGCTTACAGCAAGGGCGTACGCAAACACCAGTCCGCGTGAGCGGAGCGAGTCTTTGAATCCCTTTGCCTTGATGTAGTATGCCGATGCTTTCCGGCGCAGGTTGAGCGGTCCAGGCAATACGCCTTCAGCATCCAATCCACGCAGGATGGCTGCCTTCATTGTTTCCCATACTTCGGCGAGGTAGTCCCATATCTCTTTACCTTCGCATTGTTCTACATATTCCCAGTAGCTGCGTCCGGTGTGTTCGCACCAGTAGAGTATCCGGCTCATCGTGTTCATTTCATAGATGTCAGGAGTGCTACCTTGCGGATGCCCTTCTTCAGCAAGTGCCCCTCCCCCGATGCTGAACACGGTCCACTCATCGGTTTTCTTTCCGTTTCCATCGAAAGCCTTGAAAGTCATTCCATTGGGGTGGAAGGGAAAGAACACATGCGGTTTCCATACGATTTCGACCGGTGCGTGTGGTTGGAGTACGTCTAAGATGGCCACATCGGTCATGTGTCCCTTGCCTGTAGCGGCAAGGCTTCCGTAAAGCGTCACTTCGAAGGATTTTGCTTCGGGATGGCGGGCAAGGAATTGTTCGGCTGCCTTCCGCGGTCCCATGGTGTGGCTGCTAGAGGGTCCTGTGCCTATCCGGTATAATTCTCTGATTGATTTCATCTTTTTAAGTATGTATGTGAAATGGTTATCTTTTACCACAGATGACACAGAGTATCACAGAGGAGATAAAAATAAAAAACGCTGTGTCCCTCTGTGTTCTCTGTGGTGAATGGTTCATTATAAATGTAAGTCATTTCAAATCTACCACCGTGATTCCCGCCCCGCCGAACTGTACGTGCTCGTCTTGGAAATGCGCTACGCCGGGTACGGTGGCAAGGTATTGGCGTATCAGTGTGCGCAGGATGCCCGAGCCTGTTCCATGCAGGATGCGGACACGGCTTACGCCTACTTGAATGGCATCATCGATGAAATAGGTGACCGCCTGTATGGCTTCATCGCCGCGCATGCCCCGTACGTCGATGTCTTGCTTGAAGTTCAGTTTCTTCTGGTACATCTGTTCTTGCGTCTCGCTGCTTACGAAGGTGGCTTTTGCCATCACGTTTGAAGTCTTGGGTGGGTCGGCGTGTTCCAGCCGTTCGGTCTTGACATTGGTCTTCATCAGTCCGAACATCACCACGGCGTTCTGTCCGTTCAGTTCCAACACCTGTCCTACACTTGTCTGACCTTTGATGCGCACATAGTCTCCCGTGCAGATGGGCTTTGCTTTCGGCTGCATGGGGGCAGTTTCGGCTTTTTTGTTCTTCCGTTCTTCTTTGCGTTTCTGCTTTTCGCGCAGGCGTTCCATTTTGCGGGCTATTTGTTCTTCGAGGGCTGCGGTGTCAATGGTCTCCACTTCTTGCTTGAAATCGGCAAGTTCCTGGCGTGCCGTGCGTGTGCGTTCTTTTTCCGCTTGTGCTTCCTTGATGGTGCGGATAGTGTTCTCTATCTTGGCGTTCGATTCCTGGAGCAGGTGTTCGGCATCCTCCTTGGCTTTTTGCAGGATTTCCTTCCGCTTGCGCTCCAGTTCTTCTATCTCTTGCTGGTAGCGGGCAATGGTGTCTTCCATCTGCTTTTCTTTCTTGCGGATGTTTTGCCGCTTGGTTTCCCAGTAGCGTTTGTCGCGCACGATGTCTTGCAGGTATTTGTCGCTTTGAATGTATTCGCTGCCCACAATTTCCGAGGCATCGGCTATCACCTCTTCGGGCAATCCGATTTTACGGGCTATCTCTACGGCGAACGAGCTTCCGGGATTTCCTATCTGCAACTGGAAGAGTGCGCGCATCTCGTGGCGGTCGTAGAGCATGGCTCCATTGATTACGCCTTCGTGGTCTTCGGCAAAGTGCTTCAGGTTCTGGTAATGGGTGGTGATGACCCCGAATGTCTGTTTCTGGTTAAACCGTTTCAGTACCGCTTCGGCAATGGCGCCTCCGATTTGCGGCTCCGTACCTCCGCCGAACTCGTCTATCAGGATAAGGCTTTTGCCGTTGCAATATTTCATCATATTCTTCATATTGGTAAGGTGTGAAGAATAGGTGCTCAGGTCGTCTTCGATGCTTTGTTCGTCGCCGATGTCGATAAAGATGTTTTCGAAGATGCCCGCATGGCTCCGTTCGTTCAGCGGTATCAACAAGCCACATTGGAGCATGTATTGCAGCAGTCCTACGGTTTTCAGACATACCGATTTGCCTCCGGCATTGGGACCCGATATCAGCAGGATGCGTTGGCGGCTGGTCAGTTCGATGTCCAGCGGCACTACCTTCTTATTGTGTTTCGCCAGCGATTTCTGAAGCAATGGGTGTACGGCTTCTATCCAGTCGATGATTTGTTGTTCTTCGAAGGCGGGCTTTACTGCTTTGATATCCATACAGAAAAGGGCTTTGGCACGGATAAAGTCGATAAGTGCCAGGAATTCGTATGATTGCAGGATGGCGGGTACTTGCGGGCGGATGGTTGCCGAAAATTCGGTCAGTATGCGGATAATTTCCCGTCGCTCTTCACCTTCCAGTTCCCGGATGCGGTTATTGGCTTCTACCACTTCTGCCGGTTCAATGAAAACGGTCTTGCCTGTAGCCGATTCATCGTGTACGATGCCTCGTATCTTGCGCTTCATGCCCGGAGCCACAGGAATGACCAACCGTCCGTCGCGCATAGTCGGCGTCACGTCTTTTTCCACGAAACCTTCTGCCTGTGCACTGCGCAAGATGCTGTTCAGGCTGCGCGAGATGCTGCCTGTCGTGTCAGCCAGTTCGCGCCGGATACGCAAGAGCTCGGCAGAGGCATTGTCTTTTATCTTGCCGAACTTGTCAAGAATGTTGTTGATGCGTGCTATGAGCTGTGGAAATACCAGAATATCGGCAGCCAGGGCGTGTAGGGCAGGGTAGGGTGAGTGCGAATCTTCGTCTTCCTCGTCCTCTTTTTGCAGAAAACCCACGATGTCGCGTATCGTTTCCAGCGAGCGACGCAGGTCGAACAGTTCCTGTTCGTCCAGATACAGTCCTTCCACCCGGATGCGTTTCAACGAAGGGCGCACATCGAAAAAGTATTGGCTGGGAAATTCGTCTTCCTCTTCCAGAATGCGGACGAATTCCACTACTTCCTCCAGCCGGCAGTTGATTTCTTCGTAGTCGCTGGAGAAAGCCATTCCGTCTGTTTTTTCTTCGCCCAATGTGCTCAGGCACTTGGCTTTTATAAGGTTCCTGATTTGGTCGAACCCTATTTTCTGTTCAAAGTTTTGTGGATATATCATGCCTTGTTAATGTCTGTTCTAACAATTTGGTTATCGTCGGCAAAGTTACGACAATGCGAAAAAACAATCAAAAAAAGTGATGAAATATTTGCCAAATTGAAAATAATCCGTACCTTTGCAGCGCTTTTGAAAGGAAGCACATCGCGAAAAGCGTTTTGGAGAGGTGGCAGAGTGGTCGATTGCGGCGGTCTTGAAAACCGTTGTACCGCGAGGTACCCGGGGTTCGAATCCCTGTCTCTCCGCTGAATATATTGGAAAAGAGTAGGAAAGTTTCACAAAATTAATTTTGTGGAACTTTTTTTTGTTGCCTTGTGTCTGCTTTTTTGCATCAACCGTTACGGGGTCACGTTACGTCACCGCCACAGTTACAAGAACCGTTTAAAAAGCAAAAAGCATCGACAATCATCAGATTATCAATGCTTTTTCACCAGTCGGGGTGACTGGATTCGAACCAGCGACCACACGCCCCCCAGGTGACAATTTTAAACTTTGATATTTTTATATCTGCCTGATTTATAGGAGTAATATTGCTATGAATCAAATGCTTAAATTCTATAATTTTTCTTCGATTTATTGGTGTTTTCTGAAAAATGTGTCATATTTGTGTCATTCAAATAAAAGAAAAACCTTTGTCTTACATAAAAACAGTGGGATATGGCACATTATAAATTTATGCTTTTAGAATATAATGCAGGTAAAGATGGTAAGACTGCTGTAACTTTACGTATAACCAAAGACAGAAAGCGTAAATATATCAAGACTGGACTGTTAGCAACAATTGAACAATGGAACAGTGAAAATGATAGATTTGTAGCAGATAAGAAGCTTGTTCCAAAATTCAAAGAATATAATGCTAAGTTATCAGAATTGGAAACTCGTGTAAATGCTGTTCTAAGAGATTTTGAAGCCGATAGAATTGATTGGACTTTAAATCAGTTTGAAGACGCTTTTGTTGGAAGAACTTCAAAAGGTAAAGTGAAAGACTATTTCAATAATACTATTACCACTCTAAAAGAAACGGGTCATATAGGAAATTCAACCTGTTATAGTCGTACATTACATATGCTTGAGCTGTTTGATAGTAAATTTGACAAGAAGGTATTTTCTGAAATAGACATTAAATATGTAAAAGCTTTTGATGTGTTTCTTCAAAAACGTGAGTGTAAAGGGAATACTCGGAAATATTATTTTAAAGCTTTGCGTGCTATTTTAAATAAGGCTATTCAAGATAAAGAGGCATCGGAGAGTACTTATCCTTTTGGTAAAGGGGGATTCAATATCGCTGCATTAGAGGAAGAAACCGCTAAACGCTATTTGCCACATGATAGCATGATAAGGTTAAAAACAACAGTGATGGATAATGCTGTACTTGAACGGACACGAAAATTATTCCTTTTTTCGTATTATTGTTATGGTATATCGTTTATAGATGCAGCATTGCTGACTAAGAAGAATATTATTCGTTATAATGGTGGGAATTATATTGTATATAAGCGGAATAAAACAAAAGAGGCCAAGAAAGTTAAACCTATCCAAATTAAGATAACTCCTGAAATTCAAGAATTAATGGATTGGTTTTCAGCCAATACATTGTTAGTAGAAGATTACTTGTTACCAATAGTTTCTATTGCAGGATATAAAGGAGAGCAACTTTATAATCATATCCGTAGCCGTTTTGGACGTAATAACAAGAATTTGGCTAACTTAGCGAAAGTTTTGGAGATTACAGACATGAAGTTGACAAGCTACGTAAGCCGCCATACAATGGCAATGACTTTGCAGGACAATCAAGTACCGAGAGAAGTTATCTCACAGATATTGGGGCACAGCGATTTGGCAACCACCAATACTTACTTGGATAGTTTTGCCAGTAGTGTAATAGACGAAGCGGTAAAAGTATTATAAACGAAACAGTATGTTACTAACAGATAAAATAAAGGACTTGCTTTTGCATGGTGAGAATAAGCAAGTAGAATTTAAGAAATGCACGGATAAGGTTTCGGCTTCTGTGTATGAAACGGTATGTTCTTTTTTGAATGCAGAGGGAGGATATATCTTTTTAGGAGTGGATGATGATGGTACAATATTGGGAATTAATCCTAAATGCGTAATAGATATGACCAAAAGCATTATCAATACGCTGAATAATCCTGAACAGTTTCTTCCTCCAATGCCAATCACGCCGGAGCAGACAGAGATAGACGGTAAAATTATCCTGTATCTGAATGTGCCGGAGAGTGAACAGGTACATAGATACAAGAATCGCTTCTTTGACCGTTGGGGTGATGCGGACAATGATGTGTCAAAGCATACCTATCTGGTTAAGAATATGTTCATGCGAAAAGAAAAGGAATCTTCCGAAAACGAAGTGTTTCCCGATGTGACCTTGGAAGATATGGACGAAGAATCGTTCAAGATTATGCGTAGCCATATTTCCATTCATAACTCCAATCATCCATGGCTGAGCATGACAAATGAAGAATTCCTGAAAAGTCTGTTTTGGGGTAAACAACGGGGGACAAACAAGGAAGGATATAAGTTAGCTGCTATTCTTCTATTTGGCAAGGAACAGACTATCCTGAACTGTTGTCCGTGGCATCGCACAGACGCCATTTACCGTAGTATGTCTTACGAGCGTTTCTTGCATCCGCTTCCGACAGACCCTGATATTCGCTACAATGACCGGGATATGATATGCACAAACCTGATTCAGTCATATATCCGTTTGTTGAATTTTGTGCAGCGCAATATGCCTGATAAATTCCGTTTAGCAGACAACGGCATAGACCGTTTGGATTTACGGGTAATGATATTCAGAGAAGTAATCTCGAATACACTTCTGCACCGTGAGTATATCAGTTCATATACCAATAAGTTTCTCATATTCCGAGACCGGGTTATAACAGAGAATTGGACGAAACCTTTCCAAACAGGGGATATAGATATAAATGATTGGCGCACCCGTACAAAGAATCCGCTAATAACAAAGGTGTTCCGTGAAATGAAATGGGCTGAAGAACTTGGCTCTGGACAGAAAAATATTCGAAAATATGCTCCGTTATACTTCGAAAGCTCTGAAATAGAAATACATAGTGGAGAGGAGTTTATCTTTTCTATTACCTATCGTGACCCCAAAGAGTTTGAGTTTGCGGAAAATACGCCAACAAGTCGGGAGCAAGTCGGCACTAAGTCGGCACTAAGTTGGAACCAAGTCGGCACTAAGTTAGCACTAAGTCAAAAAGAAATAAGAACTATTTTGGAAATGTGTTTGTACGAAAATACTTTAACACAGATTATTGCTTCGCTCAATTTTAGCGATAGAACGAAATTTAAGAGAAAATATATAAACCCTTTGATTTCAGAAGAACTACTGGCAATGACTGTTCCTGACAAGCCAAATAGCCGTTTACAGAAATATTATACCACCGAAAAAGGAAAATCACTACTACTATGCCAAGACGCAAGCAACTGACATTCAAAATCAAAGACCTGAGATGTGCTCAGTATCTGATTGCGGAGTTGTCCCAACTCCCTCAGCTGGCAAACTTTGATATGACTTCTATCGAGATAAGCATCAAGGAAAACAGACCTGCCCCTAAAATCATAAAGAAGGACATTGATGTACTGATAGACCGTTTGCAACGTGGATTCTCCGCAAACAAGCATACTCTTACCCAACTGAACGGAAGATATTTGGTGACAAATACCCATTTATCCAAATGGATGAGAACCACTCCTGCATCTGTAAACAAATGGATAAAAGACGGATTAATAAAACCCTGCCAAGACCCGCATGTATGCTTTGATTATTTTAATGTGGATGAAGTAACGGAGCAATTACGCAACCAAAAACAATAAAATCACATTTCAATTTATCATCTATATCAAAAGTGCCATTTGATGCCATTCTGAAGACAGACGCTGCCAAACCTCTGAATGGCATTATTTGTATGTCCTCTTGTGGCAGCTAATGTCTTCTTTTGTCTTTGTTAATGCAGATATTTATTCGTTTTATAAGCTCTTCTTTTTGTTTTTCCTTTGCATCATCAACGTTGAGATAGCTGTGACGACAGCTTATTGTTTAACCCCTAAAATGTTTGATTATGGCAAATATCATTGTCGCAACAGAGGAGCAAATTCAAGAAGCTGTATTTAATGCGGTTTCAAAATTCTTTTCAGGAAATCAACAGACTATGTTCGGTTCTGATTTGCCTGATACATTAAGTATGCCCAATGCGCTGAAAGTATTGGAAGATAACGGATTCCCGACTTCAAAGGCAAAATTGTACAAAATGACTTCGCAAGAACAAATACCTTTTATGAAGTATGGAAACAAACTTGTCTTTTCCCGCAAAGCTCTTATTGAGTGGGCACACCAACAACTGGTTTCAAGCAGTAGTGAAAATTGTGATTCGGCAATCAGCATTCAGAAATGTTTCAAACGTAAACGCTAAAACTATGAGTACAAAAGAAACATTAAAAAATGAAAGTCCGTTTGTGCGGGTAGGGACAACACTTTACAAGATAGTAAGCCAGCCCCGACTAAATGGGGGACATATCAAGAAACGTATCGTATGGAACAACGAAACGCTCCGTCAAGATTATGGCAAGGATTATTTAGCGAGTGTTCCCAAATACGACGGCTTCTGTACCGTCCCTGACCATGTGAACTATTGTCACGTGATAGACAATTTTCTGAATCTGTACGAGCCAATAGGAAACGAGCCAAAAGAAGGAGATTTCTCTCACATTCAGGTTTTAGTGCGCCACATCTTTGGTGAACAGTATGAGTTGGGAATGGATTATCTGCAACTTCTCTACTTGCAACCTGTACAGAAATTGCCGATTCTGCTATTGGTATCGGAAGAACGTAATACGGGAAAGAGTACGTTTTTGAACTTCCTGAAGGCTATGTTCCGCAATAACGTAACCTTTAACACGAATGAAGATTTTCGTAGCCAGTTCAATGCAGACTGGGCTGGAAAGCTCATCATTGTGGTGGATGAAGTATTGCTAAACCGTAGGGAGGATTCAGAGCGATTGAAGAATCTCAGCACCACATTGTCTTACAAAGTGGAAGCTAAGGGTAAAGACCGTGACGAGATAGCTTTCTTTGCCAAGTTCGTACTTTGTTCTAATAATGAAAGTCTACCTGTTATCATTGACCCGGGTGAAACACGTTATTGGGTACGGAAGATTCATTGCCTTGAAAGTGACGATACGAATTTTCTGCAAAAATTGACTGCGGAAATCCCTGCTTTCCTTTACTTTCTTCAGCATAGGAAACTGACCACCCGACAGGAAAGCCGTATGTGGTTTTCTCCGAAGTTAACCGAGACAACGGCTTTGTTGAGAATCATCCGTTGCAACCGTGGCAAACACGAAGTGGAGGTCATGGAACTGATAAGGGAAATAATGGACAACGTAGGAACTGACAATTTTTCCTTTTGTTTGAATGACCTACTTAACCTACTAAATCTTTCAGGAGTGAAAATCGAAAAGCATCACTTGCGCAGAATCATTACAGAAAGTTGGAAACTTACACCTGCCCCTAATGGACTGACTTATACCACCTATCAGTTTGATTATAATAAGGAATGCAGGTTTGCTCCTGTCAGGAGGGTGGGACGCTTTTACACCGTCAACAGAACATTGCTGGACGAACTCTGATTCTTTTGTTGAATTGTTGAGACAAACAAGTAACTTATTGACACTTAGCTTGCAATTATTTGGCAGAGTCAACCAGCGAGTGCAACATTACGAAATATTTTTGAAAAAGACCTCAGCCGGAGTCAAGAAATTGAGTTTTTCTCTCGGTCTGGCATTAATTTTCTTCCTGATCTTGGTTATTTTTCCTTCTGTAACCGTACTGATGTCGGTTCCTTTCGGGATATATTGCCGTATCAGCTTGTTGCCGTTTTCTATGGCTCCTTTCTGCCATGCGCAATAGGAATCGGCAAAATACACGGGCACGTTGAGCTTCTTGGTTATCCATTCATGCTCGGCGAACTCACTGCCGTTGTCCGTGGTGATGGACTTCAAGGCCTCTCCCTTGTATGGCAGCAGCAACCTCCACACGGTTCTTGCCACAGGCTTCGCTTTCTTCCCGTGCTTGAGCCTTTCCATCAACAGGAAGTTCGTGCTCCTTTCCGTCAGCGTGAGGATGGCGTTGCTGTCCTTGTCCACGATGAGGTCCATCTCCCAGTCCCCGAAACGTTTGCCGTCGGCTTCCGCCGGACGCTCGTGTATGCTCACACGGTTACGGATGTTCGTGGCCTTAGTCTCATGACGGTGTGAGGCCTTGCGCTTGTATTTCATCTTATGCCGGCAATGGGAAGCCAGTTCCCCGCTTTCGTCCTTGCGGATGAGGGCGTAAATGGCTTCATGGGAGACGTTTATACCCTCCAGCTTCAAACGTCCGGATATCTGCCGGGGAGACCACTGCTCGTTTTTTATGAACTCAATGATGCGCCATTGCAGCACATCATCCAGCCCCCTGTTGCCGGGCGTATGACACCGGCGGGATTCTGCCATGTCATGCGCCTTGTTCCATACATACTTGCCGCTCGGCGTGGAGTTACGCTTTATCTCACGGCTTACCGTCGATTTGTGGACTCCTATGGAACGAGCAATCATTTCCAGAGTCTCACCCTTTTGTCGTCCCAGGTAAATTGCGTACCTTTGCTCACGGGTTAAGTGCTTATACTTCATAGACAATACAAAAGTAATTAATCCGTGGGAGACAGAGGTCTCCCTTTTTTATTTTGTATTGCCGGATGACCCTGATTCCGGGCTTCCACCGCCTTCCTCCGCCCTTTCCGCTACGCTCCAAGGACGGAGGAAGGCGGTGGCGGAGTTGCACTTCTAACTTGACGGTGGGGCTTGCAATTATTTCAACAAAGGCTCAACATTCAAAATATGCTGTTGAAAAGAAAAAATAATTGTTTCTCTTTTCGTTGGCATTTGTTGAGCTACTGTTGAGAGGTACATCTTTGTGTTTCAATTTAATACAAGATGCGTTCAACAATTCAACAGTTTTCACTAACAATCAAATCCGTATAGAAAATGACAATTGAAGAAGCAAAGAATATAAAGCTGACAGACTATCTGCATAGTTTGGGTTATGCTCCTGTCAAACAGCAAGGGGCAAACCTTTGGTACAAATCACCGTTTCGGGAAGAAAACGAAGCATCATTCAAAGTGAATGCCGAAATCAATAAATGGTATGATTTTGGATTGGGTAAGGGAGGGAATATCATCGCATTGGCTTCGGAACTTTACTGTTCTGCCCATGTGCCGTACCTGCTGCAACGGATTGCAGAGCAGACACCGCACATCAGACCCGTGTCCTTCTCTTTTCGGGAGCAATCCTCTACCACACCAAACTTTCAACGTATGGAAATAAAAGAACTTACTTCTCCCGCCCTGCTCTCCTATCTGCGAGGCAGGGGAATAAACTTGGAACTTGCGAAAAGAGAATGTTGTGAGGTATACTTCGAGAACAACGGTAAGCGTTATTTTGCCATCGGATTTCGAAACATGGCTGACGGTTACGAGATACGCAACCGATACTTCAAAGGCTGCATCGCACCGAAGGACATCACCCATATCCGGCATGAAGGCAGAAGAAATGATGCCTGTTTCGTATTCGAAGGATTTATGGACTATCTCTCGTTCCTGACCATAAGAATGGAGAAATGTCCCAATATGCCATGTTTGGACTGGCAAGACTATATCATACTGAACTCTGTTTCCAATCTCTCCAAGGCGATTGACAACTTAGCCATCTATGAGCGCATCCATTGTTTTTTCGATAATGACCGTGCCGGAATGGAAGCCTGCCAAAAACTGACAAACGAGTATTCCTATCGTGTCCGTGACGCTTCACACACCTATAAGGATTGCAAGGACTTGAACGAGTATCTTGTCAAGCAACGTCCTATACAGGAGAAGAAAAATGTACAAGTTGCATCGCCTAAGAAGTCAAAAGGGCGGAGTTTGTAATATCCACATGTATTATCGCTGTACTGGCGGAAGCCGTATTGTTTAAGGGAGCAAGGTTATGGAAATGTATACATTTCCGACCTTGCTTTGCCGGAAGCAAAGACAGTCCGCTCCCGTTGGTCGCAACCAAAAAGGAATTTCAGAATGGAAAAAGACAGACAACAATTACGACAGACCAAACGTAACAAAGTGCGTGTGGTCAGCGCAAGATTTACAGATATTGAGTACCAAGCGGTAGAGAAACGCAGGAAAGATGCAGGCGTTTCACTCAGTAGGTTCGTCCGCTCCGTAGTGCTAACGGGTAAAGTAGTACAGCGCATCAGCAAGGCGGATGCGGACGTGCTCCGTAAATTGGCAGGGGAAGCCAACAACATCAACCAGCTTGCCCATAAAGCCAATGCCGGAGGATTTGCAGGAGTAGCAGCCGAACTTATGTTACTGAAGAAAAAGATAGTCCAAATTATAAAGCAGTTGTCCGATGATTGGAAAAATAAGTAAAGGAGCAGGATTCAGAGGCTGTGTCAATTATGTATTGGGTAAGCCCGATGCAAATCTGCTGGCAGCAGAAGGAGTGCTGACAGACAGCATTCAGACAATAATGGATTGTTTTCAATCCCAAAGAATGATGAAACCACATATCCGCCAACCTGTAGGACATATATCACTCAGCTATGCACCCGAAGACGCTCCGAGAATGACGGATGAAATGTTGGTCAGTTTGGCAAAGGAGTATATGCAGAAAATGGGAATCAAAGATACCCAGTATATCGTTGCCCGACACAATGACCAAAAGTATCCGCATGTTCACATTGTTTTCAACCGTGTGGATAACAACGGACGCACCATCAATGACAAGAACGACTGTTATCGGAATGTCAAGGTCTGCAAGGAGTTGAAAGAAAAATATGGACTTTATTTCGGTAAAGGAAAGGACAGGGTACGAACTCACCGCTTGAAAGGAAACGATAAGACGAAATATGAGATTTACCATGCCGTCAAGAACTCGTTAAGTAAATCCAATAGTTGGAAGCAGTTCATATCGGAATTATCCAGACAAGGAATAATAACGGAATTCAAATATAGAGGTAGGAGTAATGTTATTCAAGGTTTATCCTTTACCAAAGACGGCATTACGTTTAAGGCTTCGGACATTGACAGAAGTTTCAGCTATCTAAAACTGGATAGACAATTGGGAGAAACTGATAACCAATACCTACAGGGTATCGGACTGGCGACCAACAATGGACAACCTGCAATACAGCATGAGAATGCTTATAACTCAAGCAGCCATATGGCGGAAAGCCTTGTCGGAGCGTTTGGTGGACTGTTCAACCCTACACTCAACCATGCCGATGAGAATGCGGAAGCAACCTTTCAGCGAAAGTTGAAAAAGAAGAAAAAGAGAAGAATAAACTGGTAATCACTTAAAACAGATACGAAAATGAAAGAAATGGAGAACAACGATTTTATCCACACGCTGGATGCAGTATATAACCTCTGTTCCGAAATCAAAGAATTGGTAAATGTAGAAACGGAGAAACAAGAAGATGAGGGTAGTGAAGGAATTATCCTGCTCTCAGACAACCTACAACGGCTTCAATCGGAAATAACGGAAATGAAAACCGGACTATCTTATGACAGAGAAGAACGGGAAAGACTTCGTACTGCTATAAATTTGCAGTTAAAAGAAGTCAAAGAAGTATATTCAGTTCTGAGTACAACCAACGGAAAAATATTTGCCGAGCAGGAACGAATCAGTAACGAATTGCAACGTTTGCAAAATCTGAAAGTCCAAAACAACCATACACATGTTATTGACTTTAAGACATCCAGACCGTTTCTATGGCAAGTGGTCATGTCTATGATAATTCTGTTTCTTTTGGTAGGTAATGCTTATCAGTTCAAGCAGAACCTGAATTTGTCGGACAATGACTTGAAGTACCGCCTTATCAAAATGTACGGTGGCATTTCGGGCAATCAATTGGATACACTGGAAGAGGTGTTCCATCGTGACAGGGATAAAACCGTCATTAGGAATATTCGTAATGAAGTAGAAGATTTTGAGTACCGCATACGTGTAAGGACTGAAAAATTGGAACGAGCAAGATTATTACAACAGGAAGCAGAACGACTAAAATAAAGGTTAAAGTTCTCTATACTACAAAGGAAGTGCAATCTATAAATCAGATTCTACTTCCTTTTTTCGCTTGCTATGGAATATATGTCAATGATTTAAATTACTTTTGCTTACAGTTTATAAAAAAGAATATCATGGGAAAATTAAAACCGAATCAGGTACTAAATAAAGCATACAGGCAAGTAGCAATAGAAACAAAGGATTTTAATCGTTTTAAGGACGCTCTTAGAGCACTATTACTTACTGTGGTAGACGGTCAGAGAGAAGAAACTCAAAAAGTACATTTAAAGAATTTCTTAAGTGATACTTTTTATAAGTCCTACTATATAGCTCCGGAAGGAGATATAGACCTGGCAATAAGATTAGATAAGACAAACAAATCAAATATAGGCTTGTTGATTGAGGTAAAAAGTACAACTAATAAAAACGAAATGATTTCTGTTGATAACCTGAATAAAAAAGCTCTTCAGGAATTACTGCTTTACTATTTGAGAGAAAGGATTTCCAAGAAAAACACAGATATTAAATATTTGATAGCAACCAATATATATGAGTACTTTATTTTTGATGCCCAAGAGTTTGAACAGAAATTCTATCAGAATAAAAAGTTAAGAAAAGAATTCCAAGATTTTGAAGATGGCAGAAAAACAAGCCGTAAGACAGACTTTTTTTATGCCGAAATAGCGTTTTCATTTATAGAAGAAGTAGCAGACAGTCTTGACTATACTTATTTTGACATCCGTTCTTATACAAAATATTTAGAGGACGGTACCTCCTCAAAGAAAATTATAGAATTGTATAAGGTACTCAGTGATACACATTTGCTGAAACTACCTTTTCAGAATGATAGCAACTTTTTAAATAAGAGGTTTTATGCAGAATTATTGCATATTATAGGCATTGAAGAAAAGAAAGAAAACAACAAGATTGTAATTGTACGCAAAGCTGTTGAGCGACGTAATGAAGCTTCTTTGTTAGAAAATACAATCAACCAACTTGATGCAGAAGACTGCTTACGAAAGGTTCCCAATGCCACTGTTTACGGAAGCACACAAGAAGAGCGTCTGTTCAACGTGGCAATGGAACTTTGTATCACTTGGATTAATAGAATCTTGTTTTTGAAGTTATTGGAAGCCCAAATGCTGAAATACCATAATGGAGAGCAATGCTACAAATTTCTTTCGATAAAGAAAATACGGGATTTCGATGACTTAAACACTCTATTTTTTCAAGTTCTGGCAAGAAGTGTTCATCAGAGAACAGCTTTTATTTCGAAAGATTTTGAGTATGTCCCTTATTTGAACAGTTCACTTTTTGAAGTCACCGAACTTGAAAGTAACACAATAAAGATAAACAGCTTATCACAAAGAGCAGAGTTGCCATTATTGGCAAATAGTGTATTAATCAATCGTAAAGGGAAACAACAGGTCGATAGTCTTCCTACCTTGAATTATCTGTTTGCGTTTTTGGATGCGTATAATTTTGCAAGTGAAGGTAGTGAAGATGTACAAGAAGAAGCCAAGACTTTAATAAACGCTTCTGTTTTGGGACTTATATTTGAAAAAATCAACGGACATAAAGACGGTTCGGTGTTTACCCCCGGATTTATCACCATGTATATGTGCCGTGAAGCTGTTGCCCATACTGTGTTGACTAAATTCAATAACTTTTATGATTGGCATTGTACATCTATCGCAGATTTGTACAATAAAATAGATGATATATCACAAGCTAACCAACTGATGAATAGCATTACTATTTGTGACCCTGCTGTTGGTTCCGGTCACTTTCTCGTATCCGCTTTAAATGAATTGATATATTTGAAATACGAACTTGGAATTTTAGTGGATTCCGAAGGCAAACGCATCAAGAAGTCAGATTATACATTTTGTATCGAAAACGATGAGCTGATTGTAACAGATGCGGATAATAATTTGTTTTCATACAATCCATTGAATGAGGAAAGTCGACGCATTCAAGAAACATTGTTCAAAGAGAAAAAGACAATTATTGAGAATTGTTTGTTTGGCGTGGATATTAACCCAAACTCTGTGAAAATATGTAGGTTGCGCTTGTGGATTGAATTATTGAAGAATGCCTACTATACAGTAGATAGCGATTATAAAGAACTGGAAACCTTACCCAATATTGATATAAATATCAAATGTGGTAATTCTTTGGTACACCGTTTTGATTTGACGGATAGTATTAAGTCTGTATTAAAAGAAATGGGTATCTCTATCAGTCAGTATAGAAATGCAGTGAGTAAGTATAAGAATGCTCAAGATAAAGCAGAGAAGTGGGAGTTGGATTCAATGATAGCTGAAATTAAATCCAAACTTGCTACTGAAATCAGGGCAAAAGACCCTAAGAAGCTCAGATTAAACAAACGTAAGGCAGAACTAATGAACTTGCTTGCACCGCAATTGTTTGAAATGAGTAAAAAAGAACAAAAAGATTGGCAGAAACGAGTGGATGTTGTTAAAAAGGAAATAGCGGAACTTGAAAGTTATTTTGAAGAAATTAATTCCAATAAGATTTATTTGGGCGCTTTTGAATGGCGTATAGAGTTTCCGGAAGTATTGGATGCGGATGGAAACTTTATTGGATTTGATTGTGTTATTGGCAACCCTCCTTATATTCAACTGCAATCTATGGGTACAGATGCTGATGTCTTAGAACGAATGGAGTATAAAACTTATGTTCGTACTGGAGATATTTATTGTTTATTTTACGAGCAGGGGATGAATTTGCTTAAGCCCAATGGTTGCCTATGTTACATTACTTCCAATAAGTGGATGAAAGCCGGATATGGAAAAGAATTACGCCAATATTTTGTTTCAGAAACAAATCCTGTCTTGTTAATAGATTTTGCAGGAGTAAAGGTTTTTGATACAGCGACAGTTGATGTTAACATATTGATGCTTCAAAAAGCTATAAATGTCCAAAGGACATACGCTTGTGTAACACAAGGAATAAACGGTTTACAGAATTTGAGCGTTTTCGTGCAGCAACAAGGCGTTGAGTTTAATTTCGCTTCCTCTGATTCATGGGTGATACTGTCGCCCATTGAACAGAGCATCAAACGTAAGATTGAAGCGATTGGTACTCCGCTCAAAGACTGGAATATTCAGATTAATTATGGAGTTAAAACCGGATTCAATGACGCTTTTATTATAAGCACCGAAAAACGGAATGAAATATTGGCTAATTGCCAGACTGAAGATGAACGTACACGAACGGCTGAACTTATACGACCGATTTTAAGAGGACGTGATATTAAACGATATGGTTATGATTGGGCAAGCTTGTACCTAATTGCGACTTTCCCATCATGTCATTACGACATAGAACAGTTTCCTGCCGTGAAACAGTATCTTCTTTCGTTTGGTAAAGAAAGGTTAGAACAAACTGGTAAAACATATATCATCAATGGAGAAAAGACAAAGGCTCGCAAAAAGACAAACAACAAATGGTTTGAAACGCAAGATAGCATTAGTTATTGGGAGGATTTTTCTAAGCCAAAAATCGTGTGGGGTAATCTTAACCTTACAGCAAGTTATGCAATGATTCAAGACAATAGCTTTATCAATGCGCCTTCACCTATGATTGTACCGGCAAGTAAATTTTTGTTAGCTGTATTAAACTCAAAATTAGCAGATTATTACATTCGTCAACTTGGAGTTACGCGAAATGGTGGATATTTTGAATACAAACCTATGTTTGTAGAAAAACTTCCTGTTCCTCAAAATGTAGATGCTAAAGTCATAGCTGACATAGAATCTTATGTAGATTCAAAAAACGAAACTGCAATAGATGAGGCTGTGTATATGCTCTATGGACTTACTGAAGAAGAAAGACAGTATATTAATCAGAAAGGCAGATAATTGTTTCTGCCTTTCCTTGTTAATTAATAATTTGAAAGGGTCTGATTTATATATGCTTTTTCCTCATCTGTGAAGTTATAAATGTCAGCAATAACATTGTTAAGAATTTCACAAACCTCTTGTTTGTTCTCTTTTGTGATAGTCGCGACTATTGAGATTATTTTATTCAAGTTTCGCAAGTTCAACTTGCAGGTTTTAATCTATAAATGTCGCAAATATGTTTCATATCTTCCTCCCTGTTGATGATAGCCTGATAGATATCTTCATCAGTCAATCCGAAGAGTTCCGCAACCGCAATGACCAGTTCTTGCATGACGCCCCATATCCTTTCCGCAACGGACAGTTCCAAAGAATCCTTGGTTACGTCTTCAAAGAGCTTTCCCATGGTCTCGTAGGCTGCAAACCTCTTCACTAAGGAAAGGATGTTGTATTGCAAAGCCGTCAGGGATGTCGCCGCGATTTGCGAGGCGAAGTTGCCGGCCTGGCATTTGCCCAGCCCCAACAGCCCCTTCGCTTCCTTGAACACGACTTCCAAAGACCACCTTTGGGCATAAATCCGGTACGCTTCAAGGAACTCAAGCCGTATGTCCGTGGTCATCAGGCCGTTCCATGCGCCCCGTTTGCTTCTCCTGACAAAGTACAGGCGTACCTTGGTATCCGCAAAGGTCACGTCCGCCACGATGTAATAGCAACGCAGTCTCCTGCTGTACTTCCGCCTGCCTTGCCTGTTAAGGTGCCTGATCAAGGCCGGCGCGGTATAAGGCTTCCCGTCCAGACAGTATTTTGTCCTGCTGTTTTCTCCCACCTTGATCATGCCCAGGTAATCGCACCTGACGTGGCGGGAGCGGATGAACCGGATGACATCCTTGCAGGCGAACCAGCTGTCTGCCAGCACATACCTGAACCTGACCCCTTTGCGGATGGCGCGTCTTATCATGGCAATCATCAGGTCGGTTTTCTTTGCCGTGTATTCACCGATACGCTCCTGCAAGGCGTCGCCGCTGTCACGTCCTTTGGTGAAACGTCTTGCGAGCTCTTCATCGGACATCCCGAACTTTCCATCCTTTCCTTTTTCACCCAGCAGTGCAAAATCCAGAAGCATTTGGGTTGTCCCGTCCGTGACGGCAAGGAACAATGCCTTGAAACCGAGGATGCACCTGTGATGGACATGGGAAAACACCCTGCCGATGTTCTCCATGCGCCGTCCCGTCTTGGGATAGTCCGTGTCATCGACTATCAGACAGACCGTGCCTTCCTTGCGCCCGGAGCGGAGTCTGATCTTCGACCAAAGCTGGAGGGTGAGGTGATAGACGGACTTCCGCCAGTTTATCTTGGGATTACTCATGAAACGGTAGAACACGTCTTTCTTGCATCCCAGCAAGCCGCTTAAGGAAGACCCGGTGAAACGATAAGGGTTACGGACCATGAAACACGGGTACAACAGCAAAGCCTGGAACACCTGCAACAACGGATACACATTGTTGCACTTGCTCTTCATGCCGAACAAGGTGGATTCATTCATTCTTAACCATTTGATAACGTCCAGTATGGAATACATCGCTTTATGCGCGTCATTTTTTCTAAAAAATGCGCTGATTTCTGAAAGAAAGTCTGTAACTTTGTGCAAGGGCATAGGGCCAGGGCAAACGCATCTAAATTTTGCATAAAGATTAAACATTGCTATCTTTGAAAGCAAAAAACGATGACAAGTCCTTTACCATTCTTTTCAGAGTTGACCGATCCTCGTGTTGACCGTACTAAAGCCCATATGTTGGAAGATATCCTGTTCATAGCCATAGCGTCCGTAATCTGCGGGGCGGAAAGCTGGAATGACATGGAGAATTTTGGCAAAGCCAAGGAAGGATGGCTCCGCACCTTTCTCCGCTTGCCTGAAGGCATCCCCTCTCATGACACGTTCAACCGCGTGTTCTCCGCCCTCAATCCCGAAGAGTTGGAATCCTCTTTCCTGTCGTGGACCCGTTCCGTTGCAGAACTGACAGACAATGAAGTGGTCAGCATTGACGGGAAAAGCATGCGCGGCACTCGTGAGCACGGCTCCAAAAGCATCGTCCACATGGTCAGCGCATGGGCCTCGGCGAATCATATCGTGCTCGGGCAGTTGAAGGTGGACGAGAAAAGCAACGAGATAACCGCCATTCCCAAGCTGTTGGATTTGCTTGTCGTCAAGGGATGCATCGTGACCATTGACGCAATGGGCTGTCAGAAAGACATCGTGTCCGCAATCGTTGAAAAGGAGGCGAACTACCTGATTGCCGTAAAAGGGAATCAAGGCAGCCTTCAAGAGCAGGTGAAGGACAGCTTCCGTTTTCTGCCCGCCGTGTCCGTTTCAGAAGATACCGACTGCGGCCATGGGCGGGTTGAGACAAGACGATGTTCCGTCATCAGCGACTTGTCACTGATAGAACACAGGGAAGAATGGAAAAACCTGCGCTCCTTGATAAAGATAGAGACGGAACGTTACGACAAATGCCGACAGGCGACATTGAAGGAGACCAGACTGTATATTAGCAGTCTTGAGGCGGATGCGGACCTGATAAACAGGTCTGTCCGTTCCCATTGGGGAGTCGAGAACTCCCTTCATTGGGTGTTGGATGTCGCTTTCAATGAGGACCATAGCAGGAAGAGGGCTGGAAACGCAGCGCAAAACTTTTCGTTGATTAATAGAATCGCATTGAATCTGCTTAAGAACGAGAAGTCTGCCAAAGTCGGAGTCAGGGGAAAAAGGCTCAAAGCCGGATGGGACAATGATTATTTGCTGAAAATATTGACAGATTAGATGCGTTTGCCCTGGGCATAGGGCTGAGTAATGTTTTGATTTGCAACTATAAAATTACTCATTTTCTGCGATATGTGGAAATCCCTGTGCCTCTTTTATATCCCAAGAAGAAGGTTATCTATTAACTTGCGAAACTTGAATTATTTTATTTTTATCTATTAAAGGAGGCACTCTTAGCTGTTCTACAAATAGCCGCAACCATCTCCATCCGTTTTCATCGAATCGGGTTGTAATCTGATTTAACGAATAAAGCATAGAACGAGAGTTTAGAAATGCCAGCAAATACAAGAGTTCATCTTGATTGTTATTGGGAACTGTCAGTATATATCCTGTGTTACCCACCATGTTATTATCAAAGTCAAGGGCAAAAGCGTTTCCTGTTCGAGCGAGTTCAGCCCACACGATTTTTGGCTTAGAAAAATCCTCCAAATAAGCGCAGTTTCGTAAATTATATGGAGTATCACCTTTATCCACTCTTTTTGAGATTTTATTCCAAAATTGGTCTAAATGAACTTTAACAGCAGGGTAATCTTCGATATGAATACGAGGAGTCTTACCTTTTATACCATTGTGAGTATTGATTAGCCATAAGTTTGCCCAGTCACAGCCATACCTCTTTATATCTCTGCCACGCAGAATCGGTCGTATAAGTTCAGCCGTTCGTGTACGCTCGTCTTCCGATTGGCAGTTGGCAAGTATTTCCTCTCGTTTCTCTGTGGGAATAATAAATGCCTCATTGTAACCAGTAAGAACACCGCGGTAGATATTTATATCCCAATCTTTAAGAGGCGTGCCCACTGCTTCAATCTTTCGCTTGATACTTTGTTCTATCGGCGACAATATTACCCACGAGTCAGAGTCGTTGAAATCACATTCCGACCCGTTTTGCTGCACGAAAACGCTCGTTATATGTCTGCCAAAAATGTTTTGATGTAACGAGCCAATGTGTTTCTATCTACCTTACATATTACAGCTATCTTTCGTTTAGATATATTTGCATTCAGAAGTTCTTGAATCAAGCGTCTTTTCTTGTGCAACTTATATTTTTCAGGAGAACTTCTCTTCCCTTTTGGACGACCTAAGATTACACCCTCTGCTTTTTTTCGTGCTAATGCTTCTTTTGTACGTTGACTAATCAAGTTACGTTCAATTTCCGCAGATAAACCAAAAGCAAATGCCAATACTTTGCTTTGAATGTCCTCGCCTAAACGATAGTTATCTTTAATTGTCCAAACTTTACACTCTTTGGTCATGCAAAGGTTAAGAATCTCCATTATCATAAAAAGATTCCTTCCTAAACGTGAGAGTTCTGCACAAATTATAAGGTCATCCTTTTTAATTTGCTTGAGCAGTTTACCTAATTCCCTTTTGTTATAGGATTTAGTTCCACTGATAGTTTCTTCTATCCAACCATCAATTTTGAGATTTTCACGTTCACAAAAATTGTTGATTTCAAAACGCTGATTCTCTACAGTCTGCTTATCACTGCTTACTCTAATGTATCCGTATATCATAATAAACTATTGTTTTTATCCAATAGGCTACGGAAATATGTTAATAAAAGAGTTACAGTAAACAGATATAAATAGCAAGAAACATCCCTCTATCTACTTTGCTTTTGTTTGTATAAAAGCGTTGGCTTAATATAAAATGGGGCAGATTGTGTCATAAATGTGTCATTCACAAAAGCAAAAAGGAGCTAAGCCAATCGCTTAACTCCTTCATTTCCACCAGTCGGGGTGACTGGATTCGAACCAGCGACCACACGCCCCCCAGACGCGTACTCTAACCGGACTGAGCTACACCCCGTCACTTTTGTTTTGCGAGTGCAAAGGTAACACTTTATTTTGAATCTGCAAACAAAAAAAGATTTTTTTTGCTTTGTCCTCAAGAGGCTATTTAAATTTATATGAATATCAGGTAATACCCGTTAGCGGAATTAATGTTGTATATAATTCTATTAGGGCTACTTCATTCTATGTCCTCCAATGAGGGGATGTATATCCCCGGTATGGAGGGCATAAAACCAAACCGTTTGCGGATGGGGGTTATGAACCAAGATAATAGCTAAACTATGAGCGTGTTTTTCATTGTTTCTCTACTACAATTCTGTTATCCCATCGTTTCTGAATAAAAATCAAGCATATCATAAATATCATCTTGGGTGGCAGTCTGGTTGATATGAATATCACCTACTTCGCTGATTAGTGTAAAGTTAACCTTTCCTTCAGCACTGTTTTTCTTATCATGACACATAAAAGCATACAAACGCTCATAATCCTCGCAGGTGAAAGCCACACGGCCATAATTTTCTTTAATAAATTGCAAAGTCTGACGAAGTTTTTCCTTGGGGAATCCCATACGTAAGTGAGAATAATACAGTTCGCATACCATCCCGGCCGCTACAGCATAACCGTGCAAAATAGGACGACCATTTTCCAAAGCAAGACTTTCGAAAGCATGTCCTACCGTATGCCCGAAATTTAACGCTTTACGGATACCTTTTTCAAATGGGTCTTGTCTTACAATCTGCTCTTTCACCTCAATGGACTTACCTACCAATCTTTGTAGGCACCCGTAATCAATCCGGTTCAAATCAAAACCAACCAGTTCGCTCCAGTGGCAGGCGTTACTGATTAGCCCATGTTTCAACATCTCCGCATAACCAGAAAGCAGATTTTCCCGGTCAAGCGATTTCAGAAATCCGCAGTCTATCAATACAGATTCGGCTGGGGCAAATGCGCCGATTTCATTCTTCAGCCCATTGAAATTTATGCCAGTCTTTCCTCCCACAGATGCATCTACCATCCCCAACAATGTGGTCGGAATATTAATCATCGAAATACCCCGCTTAAAAGTAGCAGCTGCAAAACCTCCTAAATCGGTTACCATACCTCCGCCTAAATTTATCATCAGCGAACGACGTGTAGCCCCTTTCAAACTCAATTGCGTCCACACATACGCCAATGTTTCCAGGTTTTTGTGCACATCCTCTACCCCTATACAAATTTCAACGGCATTTTTCAAGAAAGGAAACCTACAGATAATCGGAAAACAAAAGACATGTGTGTGTTCATCTGTCAAGACAAACACTTTGTCGTGTTCACTTTTCGTTACCGCTTTCTTTAAATCATTTTCCAACTGATTGCAAATTACTACTTCCTGCATACTCATAATTATTTGTTTAATTTGGGGCAAAAATAGAAAAAAGTTAGCAGCAAGACGAAAGCATTAACAAATATTCAGGATGAAAGATTAAACCTTATCTTGCTTTTTCTGTCAAACAGGCGACAAACATTTAGACATTAATTAAAAGAAGACAATGAAAACGTGGGTTATGGGGTTACTACTGATGTTCGCAGGAACAGCAACCTTTGCACAAGGCAACAGTAGATTAGGAAAGATTTCAGGACGTGTAATTGATGCAGATGACCAATCACCGGTAATGGAAGCTACAGTACAAGTGTTATCATTACCAGACAGCACAATGGTGACTGGTCAATCAACCGATTTGAACGGACGGTTCTCGATCAATGTACGTCCGGGAAATTATGCATTGAAAATATCATTTATAGGCTATACATCTGATGTAAGAAGGGTGTCTATTACAAAATCCAAACCAAATCTGAATATCGGAACGGTAAAAATGCACATGGATGCCGTAATGTTGGAAGCGGCAACCGTAGTAGCCCAGGCTCCCGAAGTAACCGCAGTAGCAGATACACTGGTGTACAACAGTTCGGCATACCGCGTACCTGAAGGCTCTGCCCTGGAAGAACTGGTAAAAAAACTTCCCGGGGCAGAAGTGGACGAAAATGGAAAAATCACCATCAATGGCAAAGAAATTACGAAAATCATGATTGACGGAAAAGAGTTTTTTGCAGATGACCCTAATATCGCCATGAAAAACCTTCCAGTCAACATCATCGACAAAGTACGGGCATACGACAAACAATCAGATATGGCACGTGTGACAGGTATTGAGGATGGTGAAGAGGAAACCGTGCTTGACCTAAGCGTAAAGCCGGGTATGAACCACGGATTTTTCGGGAACGTAGACGGAGCGTACGGTACAGAAGACCGATATAGTGCCAAACTGCTTGCCAACTACTTCAAAGACAAAAAACAATTCACCGTTATAGGTTCGGCAAACAACGTAAATGATAATAGTTTTCCCGGTGGAGGTGGCGGTTTCCGCCGTCAGGAAAACGGCCTGACAGCTGTGAAAATGCTGGGAGCGAACTTTGCTACCGAAAACGACAAGTTCAAATCGGAAGGAAGTATAAACTTCAATTACAAAGATGCTGACCAAATCAGCAAACAGTCGTCTGAGACATTCGTTTCCACCGAAAGCAGTTCGTTCAAGAATGCTATGGACCATACACGCAATAAAACGACCAATCTGACAGCAGATGCTTTCATGGAATGGCGTCCGGACACAATGACCACGCTGATATTCCGGCCACGTATCCGTTATGGAAAAACTGACAACAGCAACGGACAGAATTCATACACTTTCGACCAAGACCCTGTATATTCTACAGATGAACTGTTCAACACCGATGATATTACCTCACTGGTTCCCGAAGCCAACATTGTCAATAGCGTGTTGAAAAACTCGTTGAGCAAGAGTGATGATATTACTGCCGGAGGTTCGGTGATTATCAACCGCAGACTGAACAGCGAAGGACGCAACATCACCTTCCGCGGCAGATACAACTATACGAATAGCAGCAGCGAACAATTTTCACTTTCAGAAACCGAATATTTCCAACAAACGGATGAAGAACGATTCGAACGTTTAAACCGGTATATCAATACTCCCACCAAAAACAGTGAATACAATGCGCGGCTGACCTATAGCGAACCTATATTCAAAGGTGGGTTTTTACAATTCGGATACAACTTCCAGTATAGCCACTCTACCACTGACCGTTCTACTTACGACATGCCCGAAGAGTGGACCCTTGACGGCAACACTTCCGGAGGAACACTCAATACCGACTTAAGTAAGAATGCCACCTATAATTATTACAATCACCAGGTAGATGTTTCATTCCGTTGGATACGCGAAAAGATGCGTTTCAATATCGGTATGTCCTTCCAACCCCAACGCTCTACACTTAGTTATTCGCAAGGCGACTATCAAGTAGATACTGTACGGAACGTGTTCAACTTCACACCGACCCTAGACTTCCGCTACCGCTTCTCCAAAACCAGCCAGTTGCGTATCCGCTACCGTGGAAGAAGTTCACAACCTGATATGATAGATTTGCTTCCGATTTCGGATAATACCGACCCTCTGAATGTAACGGTAGGAAATCCGGGACTGAAGCCAACTTTCACCAACCATTTGCGCGTGGAATACAACATATTCAAAACCGAAACCCAGCGTGGTATGTTCTCGTTCTTCAGTTTCCAAAACGTACTAAACGACATCAGCAACCGACGTATTTATAACTCTGAAACCGGAGGATACACCACCATGCCTGAAAATATCAACGGAAACTGGAACTTATTCGGCATTGTGGGAAGTAACATTGCCTTACGTGACAAACGTTTTACCATCAACACCTTTACACGTGCCAATTACCAAAATATGGTGAGCTATATCAGTGATAACCAGACCACAACTGATGCCGATAAGAACACTACCAAACGACTGTCATTAGGCGAACGTTTACGCGGAACGTTCCGAAATGACTGGTGGGAGTTATCACTCAACGGTTCACTGGATTATACCCATTCGCGCAACAGTTACCAAACATCGAACAATATGGATACTTACCAATTTTCGTACGGAGCCAGTACCAACGTGCGCCTGCCTTGGAACATGACTATATCGACTGATATTTCTCAAAATTCACGTCGTGGATACACCGATGCCAGCATGAACCGAGACGAACTGATATGGAATGCACAGATAGCTCAAGATTTCCTAAAAGGCAATGCAGCTACAGTAAGCATTCAGTTCTATGACATTCTGAAAAATCAAAGCAACATCAGCCGTACCATCAGTGCAGCCATGCGACAAGATACCGAATACAACGCTATCTACAGCTACTGTATGGTACACTTCATCTACCGACTGAACCTCTTTGGAGGCAAACAAGGACAAATGGGTGGTCCCGGTTTCCGTGGAGGACATGGTCCGCACGGACCTCGCCGGTTCTAAAAAACGATCAACAAACGGGCACTTATACTTTATTATACTCACCGCTATCATTCACATCCAAGAAAAGGCTCACAGCGTCGCCGACAGAACACCTGTGAGCCTTCTTTTTGCATAGAGCCAAGACATGCTGACATAAAACCATTTTCTTAACCTAACTATACAAGTCTTATACAAGTTTCAAGTTTCGCAAGTTAATAGATAACCTTCTTCTTGGGATATAAAAGAGGCACAGGGATTTCCACATATCGCAGAAAATGAGTAATTTTATAGTTGCAAATCAAAACATTACTCAGCCCTATGCCCTTGCACAAAGTTACAGACTTTCTTTCAGAAATCAGCGCATTTTTTAGAAAAAATGACGCGCATAAAGCGATGTATTCCATACTGGACGTTATCAAATGGTTAAGAATGAATGAATCCACCTTGTTCGGCATGAAGAGCAAGTGCAACAATGTGTATCCGTTGTTGCAGGTGTTCCAGGCTTTGCTGTTGTACCCGTGTTTCATGGTCCGTAACCCTTATCGTTTCACCGGGTCTTCCTTAAGCGGCTTGCTGGGATGCAAGAAAGACGTGTTCTACCGTTTCATGAGTAATCCCAAGATAAACTGGCGGAAGTCCGTCTATCACCTCACCCTCCAGCTTTGGTCGAAGATCAGACTCCGCTCCGGGCGCAAGGAAGGCACGGTCTGTCTGATAGTCGATGACACGGACTATCCCAAGACGGGACGGCGCATGGAGAACATCGGCAGGGTGTTTTCCCATGTCCATCACAGGTGCATCCTCGGTTTCAAGGCATTGTTCCTTGCCGTCACGGACGGGACAACCCAAATGCTTCTGGATTTTGCACTGCTGGGTGAAAAAGGAAAGGATGGAAAGTTCGGGATGTCCGATGAAGAGCTCGCAAGACGTTTCACCAAAGGACGTGACAGCGGCGACGCCTTGCAGGAGCGTATCGGTGAATACACGGCAAAGAAAACCGACCTGATGATTGCCATGATAAGACGCGCCATCCGCAAAGGGGTCAGGTTCAGGTATGTGCTGGCAGACAGCTGGTTCGCCTGCAAGGATGTCATCCGGTTCATCCGCTCCCGCCACGTCAGGTGCGATTACCTGGGCATGATCAAGGTGGGAGAAAACAGCAGGACAAAATACTGTCTGGACGGGAAGCCTTATACCGCGCCGGCCTTGATCAGGCACCTTAACAGGCAAGGCAGGCGGAAGTACAGCAGGAGACTGCGTTGCTATTACATCGTGGCGGACGTGACCTTTGCGGATACCAAGGTACGCCTGTACTTTGTCAGGAGAAGCAAACGGGGCGCATGGAACGGCCTGATGACCACGGACATACGGCTTGAGTTCCTTGAAGCGTACCGGATTTATGCCCAAAGGTGGTCTTTGGAAGTCGTGTTCAAGGAAGCGAAGGGGCTGTTGGGGCTGGGCAAATGCCAGGCCGGCAACTTCGCCTCGCAAATCGCGGCGACATCCCTGACGGCTTTGCAATACAACATCCTTTCCTTAGTGAAGAGGTTTGCAGCCTACGAGACCATGGGAAAGCTCTTTGAAGACGTAACCAAGGATTCTTTGGAACTGTCCGTTGCGGAAAGGATATGGGGCGTCATGCAAGAACTGGTCATTGCGGTTGCGGAACTCTTCGGATTGACTGATGAAGATATCTATCAGGCTATCATCAACAGGGAGGAAGATATGAAACATATTTGCGACATTTATAGATTAAAACCTGCAAGTTGAACTTGCGAAACTTGAATACAAGTCTTACCGGACATCGAACGGATTATTCCGGTATCTGTTTGGCTCGTATCAAAATATTGCTTACATTTGCTTACTTTATCAACCAAGAACCATGAAAACAATCTTCTGCTACATATTTTTATCTCTGCTGACATTCCTTCCTGTCCGGGCGCAACTGAACTGCACATTCACACATTATTCGCAAGAGAACGGACTTTCGGAAAACACCGTAATGGCTATGGTACAAGACCATGACGGCATGCTATGGTTTGCGACATGGGATGGAATCAACCGCTTCGACGGGTATGACTTCCAAGTTTACAAAGCACGCAAAAGCAATGAAGTGGAATGGGCATCCAATCGCATCGATTACCTATATGTAGACGCCAAAGGTAATATATGGTGCATCGCCTACGACGGACATGTATTTCGCTTTGACAAACGTCGGGAAACCTTTGACGAAATTTTATCTCAGGAACCGGAAAGCAATCTTGTAATAACCAACATTGTAACCTTGAAAAACGGAACAGTATGGTTGCTTGCCGGAAACGATGGAGGCATACGTATTACACCTGCAACCTCACAGCAGAAGGAAGGACAAAAAACTTACCTTTCGAGCGCATGTGGGGAAAAGGGCACACGCATCTACAACATACATTTGGATAGCAAAGGAAGAGAATGGCTGCTTAGCGAAAACGGTTTGCTCCGTATAGACCCTGATGGGAAAGAAACAAGTTATTTTGCCGATACCCATCCCCGGAAAAGACAGCAGGAACAACCGTTTTTCGATGTACTGGAAGTAGAAGGAATGTTGTGGTTCACCTCACGGCAAGGACGTGTATGGATATACAATACAAACAATGACATATTCACATTGAAAGAACTTCCCATACAAGACAACATTATCGCCATCCGCCAGCTAAAAGACGGACGTATGGTATTCGCAGCCCCCAAGCAAGGCATCCTGATAACTGATACACAGACAGAATCCATATATTTTTATGGAGCAGAGCAAGGATTTGACTTTGCCAGTTCACCCATCATCTCGATCTACGTAGACAGTCATGACGAAATATGGGCAGGTGTAGACCGTTCGGGGTGTGTATGCCACTTGAACCCAGACGAAAAACAACTGAAAGTAGAACAGATAAAAGTAGAAAAAGACCCGGCCGACCGCTCGATACCTGTATTCTCTATCTGCGAAAACCGGGACGGAAACTTATGGGTACATCCTGTAGGCGGAGGATTGTCCTGGTTCGATCGTGACTCAGGCAGGCTATTGCCTTTTTACGATGAAGCCGGAAGCAGTGAATGGCGCTTCTCAAATAAATTGCATGCCATGATGACCGACCGCCAGGGGAATCTGTGGCTAGGTACCCATTCGAAAGGACTGGAAAAAGTTTCGTTCTTCGATAATGAATTCCGCCTATACAAACCCTTGGCATGTCATTACGACACTCACGCCAATCAAGTGCGTGCCTTGTGCGAAGATTCACAAAAACGTATCTGGATAGGTACACGGGACGGGAAAATTACCATCTTCAACACCGATATGGCTTCTTTAGGCTACCTTACCGCTGATGGACGTATCTCTTCATCGGGCACTCCGTTCATTACCCCAGCCTACCGCATCATGGAAGACTCGCATGGCACCGTCTGGATAGCCTCAAAAGGTGGTGGCATTATCCGTCTCGAACCACAGGAAGGAAATAAATCTTATCGTCCGACTCATTATACGTATGATGCCAACGACATTTATAGCTTGAGCCACAATAGTGCTTATGATATCTGCGAAGACGGAAAAGGACGTCTGTGGATAGCTACATTTGGGGGAGGTATCAACTGCATGGAACCTCAGGCAGACGGAAGCTATCGTTTCATTAACTTTCGCAACAACCTGAAATCATATCCAATGGAACGTTGTTACAAAGCACGTGCCTTGCAACGCGATGCCAACGGTACAATGTGGATTGCTACATCGAATGGACTTCTTTCTTTCGATGAAGACTTCACCCGCCCAGAAGCCATCAGCTTTCATCTGCATGCACGTACTCCGGGCGACCCTGAGAGTTTAAGCAACAACGATATATATGATATTCTGCTCACTGGGAAAAAACATTTGTTCTTTGCTACATTCGGCGGTGGCTTGAATAAATTGAAAGACATAGACCATAAAGGCAAAGCACGTTTCTCATCTTACAATACTACCAGCGGCCTACCCACCGATGTACTGGTATCACTAGCCGAAGACGAAAAAGGAAATATATGGATAGGTACAGAAAGCGGACTGAGCCGCATGGATACTCATAAACATCGTTTCGACAATTTTCTGCGACGCGAACTGGGAGAAGAATTGGCCTTTGAGGAAAATACGGCCATGGTACTCACCGATGGAAGACTACTCTTTGGGTCGAACCGCGGAGTGCTTGTATATCGCCCGGAAGAAGTAAAGACCAACAATTATGTGCCCGAAATTATCTTTGCCGGCCTGAAAATAGCCAATGAAAACATCATGCCTAAAGCCGGGACGGTACTGCCAGAGTCTCTGAACAGTCTGGGCAGTCTTGTACTTCCCCACACCAAAAACACCATAGCTCTCTCATTTGCAGCACTTGACATGAACTTCCCGGAAAATATCAAATATGCTTATATGCTGGAGGGATTCGATGAAGAATGGAACTATGTAGGCAAACAGCGTACGGCTACCTATACAAACTTACCTCAGGGGGAATATACTTTC
The DNA here is from genome assembly GCF_002161565.1 of Bacteroides sp. An51A. Taxonomy (NCBI): domain Bacteria; kingdom Pseudomonadati; phylum Bacteroidota; class Bacteroidia; order Bacteroidales; family Bacteroidaceae; genus Bacteroides; species Bacteroides sp. An51A. The sequence goes on along the minus strand of NZ_NFIC01000004.1, from coordinate 47,635 downwards.
CGCATCCGTTCTACCAACGGAGCAGGTATATGGGTAAACAACGAACGGCATTTGCCTATAACTGTCCAGCCTGCTTTCTGGGAAACCCCTATCGCTTACGGACTTTATGTCATCGTTTTTCTCGGCATATTGCTTGGTGGAGCTTATATTTTATTCATTATCTACCGCCTGAAACATGAAGTTTCTGTAGAACAACAGGTTACAGATATCAAACTGCGCTTCTTCACCAACATTTCACACGAATTACGTACCCCACTCACTTTGATAGAAGGTCCGCTAAGCTATATTTTAAAACGCAACGACCTGACACATGAAGTGAGGGAGCAGCTACAAGTTGTAGAGCGGAATACCCACCGTATGCTACGCCTGGTGAACCAGATTCTGGATTTCCGCAAAATACAGAACAACAAGATGAAGCTCTGTGTAGAGCAGGTGGATATCGTTCCTTTTGTCCGTAAAATCATGGAAAACTTCGAATCGCTGGCCGAATCAAACAAAATAGATTTCATCTTCGAAAGCGAACAACCTTCGTTGAAGCTATGGGTAGATGTAGACAAAGTAGAAAAAATTATCTTCAACCTACTCTCAAATGCATTTAAATATACTCCACAAGGCAAAAGTATTAAAGTCTTTATACATGAAAATGAAAAGAGCATAGCAATAGGCGTGCAAGACCAAGGAATCGGTATTCCTGAAAGCATGAAGAAATCTTTATTCGTACGTTTCGAGGCTTTACTGGATAAACATCTGATGGGAAACAGTACGGGAATAGGCCTGTCGCTTGCCAAAGAACTGGCAGACCTACATCATGCCGACATCCACGTAGACAGTAAGGAAGGAGAAGGGAGCTGCTTTACTATAGAATTCCAGAAAGGCAAAGAGCATTTCGGTGAACAAGTGGAATTTATTGTTTCGGACAATGTCGAGCTATCATCCGAAAGCAATTTGCCGGAAATAAAACAAGAACCTCAAGTTGAAAATACTTTATCCGGAACAATTACCGACCGAAAAACAATGTTGCTGGTGGAAGATAACCTGGAACTACGTTTCTTCTTACGTAACATTTTTAATGAAGAATTTCAAACCATCGAAGCATCAAATGGTACAGAAGGTGTAGAAAAAGCCCGCAAATATATCCCCGACATCATCATCAGCGACATCATGATGCCCGAAAAAGACGGTATAACACTGACGAAAGAATTGAAAAGTGACATGTCAACCAGTCACATACCTATCGTTTTACTGACTGCCAAGACCGACATGGACAGCAAATTGCAAAGTATGGAACTGGGCGTAGACAGCTATATCACCAAACCCTTCAGTGCCGTATATCTGAAAGCACGTGTAGACAATCTGCTCATGCGCCGCAAACGGCTGCGCCAATTCTATAGCGAACACCTGATGAACACCAATGCTCCGGCTACAGAAGAGGAAGCAAAAGTGGAAAAAGAAGTGCAAAATTCTATTTCACCACAAGACAAACTCTTTATGGACCACTTGACGGAATTTATGGAGAAAAATCTGGATAATGGTGATCTGATAGTGGACGACCTGGTGAAAGAAATGGCGGTAAGCCGCTCGGTTTTCTTTAAGAAACTGAAATCGCTTACTGGATTTGCCCCAATCGAATTCATCAAAGAAATGCGCGTAAAACGTGCTGCACAACTGATAGAATCGGGCGAGTTCAATATGACCCAAATTGCCTATATGGTAGGTATCAACGACCCACGCTATTTCAGCAAATGCTTTAAACAACGTTTTGGAATGACACCTACAGAATACAAGGAGAAAGCGCGGAAAAAATAGAAAATGAATATTCACATTTTGTCCAATACGCCCCTACATGGGATGTTTGCGGATATTCAGTAAATAGAATGAATATCCGCATTTTTGTGGAATTCATAAAAAACAGACCAGCATGTCTGTACTCGCTATGGGGAAAATTCAGAACGGATAACCAATAGCAAAATGCAGACCTTGTCCGTCCTTGAACCGGGGAATGTTATAATACCCAGAACGTCCGGTTTCATAAGGCACGTGGAGAGCAATTCCCCAATCCAGACGAAGGACAAGAAAAGACAAATCATAACGGATACCCACACCAGTACCTACAGCTATATTATCGAAAAAATGTTTGAAAGTGAATTCCGCACCGGGACGAGCCTCATCTTTCCGCATCAGCCACACATTGCCTGCATCAAGAAAGACTGCCCCGTTAAGATTTCCACCAAACATATTCGAGAAAAGCCTGAACCGATACTCCAGGTTTGCTTCCAGTTTGATGTCACCTGTTTCATCTACATACGAATAGGCAGCATTATCTGCCGGATGAAAACGTCCCGGACCCAACGAACGTACCGTAAAGGCACGGATGCTATTGGCACCTCCCACGTAAAACTGCTCATTGTAAGGTGCAATAGTCTTATTGCCATATGCCCAAATCACACCTGCCATCAACCGTCCTGCCAGCTGCTGTTTTTCATTGATGTAAAACAACGGGCGTATCTCACTGGTAAATTTCAGGAATTGGGCAAAAGGGGTTCCTAAAAATTTCTTTTCTTTTTCTTTGAATCCTCTTCCGAAAGCAGCATAAATAGCCGACGTGATATTTCCTGCCGAAGTGAACGAGTTCTCCCACCATATCCGCCAACGGCGTTGACGCCACGAATCATCATAAGTAAAAGTATACGAAATGGAAGGGATGAACTGGTCGTCCAAACTATGAAAGAGCATTGGGTTTGCCAAAGCAATCGAATCGAATGTAGCCGTACGGCGTTGCAAGTGATTGAAAGCAAGATGAACCGGTGTGACGGTATGTTTCATGCTTCGTGATTTCTGAAAGCTATAAGATATACTTCCGCCAAAAGAAAGCATTTTGAAATAACGGGCACGGTTCACCTGCTCTGCATAGATGCGGAAATGGGTTTCGGAAGGGAAACGGAACGGATCTATCCGGTTGCGTACCCAAGGAATGACAATGCGCGGAAAATCAAGTGAAAGCGCAGCACCCAGTTCATACGAATTCATAACCGACTTGTCACCGTCTACCGTCGAACTGGTCTGCCATTCGTACGAACCTTTCAGTTCCAGATTCAGCGAAGCCCCCATCCTCAGGAAGTTCTTTTTCGTAAGTTTGAATATAGCTCCCGGACCAGTCTGCTTTGTACTCTTGGTCGTGACATTCAATTCCAATTCACTATCGTAAGGCAAATCGAACATGGCATTTACCCGTACATCAAGCGTATCTTCACCGGAACGAGGCAAGTATTGCATCTCGTTGAACTTAAACACTCCCAATCGTGAAAGTGCTTCCTGGGTATAATCTTGACGTGTCTGTGAATAAAGTTCTCCTTTCCGATAAAGAAAACGCTTACGCAATACATCGAAGCGCAATCCTGGCTTGTCTCCGGCATAAAACACTGTAAAGTCACGCAATTTCATTGAGTCAACAGGAGGTTCTCCGTTGTATCCTGTCAAATAAACAGCTGTCTTCCCGATATGATAGGTTTTTAAGGCTTCTTTCGGAAGATTGGCAGCAGGAACCATCTTCAGCATCACATAGCCGGGACGCATCAGGGTGTCGGCTAGAAATGTCAGGAAATCGGTACGTGCATAATAATATCCGTGGTTGCGCAACAAATCTACCACCCGTTGACGTTCTGCATTCAGGGTATTGACATTAAAATAATCATCGGTATGTACCAGTCGCTCCGATGAACGGGCATGAATCAGACTGTCGGTTCGGGGAGCAAAACCTTCGTATAGCAATGTATCTATCCGGTACGGACGCCCCATATCAATATCATAACTCAATTTTACGGCACGTTCGTTTTTGGTGCTGTCTATTTTCCATGTGACATGCCCATCGAAGAAGCCATAATCACGAAGCAAGTTGCCCGCCACTTTGGCACGGGTATCCGGATTCACTTCCGATAGCAGAACGGGGTCGGCAGCCAGATGCTTGAATATCCACCTGCCGAAACCTTTTTCATATCGTTCAAAGCGATTATACATCCATAGTCCGAAAGGAATAGGAAACCGCACATTCGGATAGGTCACGATAGCATTGTTGGGAGCAATGCTGATGGCTCCCATCACTTCGTCTAATGCCGTCTGTCCGGCTTTGGTTTCATCTTCATTCTGGATTGTGATATTTTTCAGTCCCAGATAGAGGGTTTCTCCTTCGGGCAAATGCTTGGTGGTAGAGCATGATGACAACCCTGCCAGCATCCCGAGCAAAACGAATATATATGCGTCCAGTCTTTTCATTAGCTTCTATACCTTATTAATATACCTTCATTGCCCTTCGCTTATACCTTCATTGGTAGGTTTGTTTTTTTTACGCGAACGGAAGATAAAAAGTTCGCCCAGCTTACTTACTTTTTTTCTCAATACAACACCTACTCCCGTTTCAATCACTTCACCATCAAGTATGCTTTCGTAGTTTTTATCGTGGAAAATCTTGATATAGCGCGTGCCGCTATTGTCCAGTCTGTATTCCAGCGAGATATTGTCGATAAACGATTCTTCCTGTTGCTGGGCATCATTACCTGTCGAAATCTTCCCACCTATCACCACTTGGAAGCGGTTGTTCCAAAAACGTTTGGCAAACTGGAAGTTATAGTCTGTTCGTGAAGCTCCGCTTCCTTGCTCGGTGGTTTCCATACCGAAATTGATGTCAATGGTTTTCAGCGCACTACCTGCCACTTTATTGATTTCGCTTTGTAGGAAAGAATTCAGCATACTGTTCGTATCAAAGCCATTGCCCGTGCTTCCGCCTCCCATATACATACCGGTCACCAGCATCGTTACAGCAAGCTTGTTTTTCTCTTCTTCCGATTTCCCCGCCAGTTCGTTCTGCATTGTCCCGTCTTCGGGAGCTTCCAAGGTAAAAGCAAATCCCAAGTTTTCCAGCCGGTTGGTCAGGCGCACCCCAACATCAAAATTCACCATTCTCGAACTGTTGTCATCCGATGCCACCGAAGCCCGTACCCGCTCCGAGGCTTTGATGTTAAGATTAGGGTTCATCAGGTCGCCTGTCCACTCAATATAGCTTCCGCTCTGTATGTGGAATGTCTTCAGTGGAATAATGGGCATTTCATACTTCATTTCTCCACTCATCAACGAATAACGTCCGTTCAGTACCATATTTCCATCTGGCTGGTATTGAAAGGAAAGGTCACCTCCCCCCTCCAGCAACATATAGTTGCTTCCGTCTTCGTTCAGGTCTACACGTGCCTGTACCGCCTCGTCGATATGCAGGGTCATCAATACATCAATACCTCCCAACGACACTGGTTTGAATGTCCGCAAATCCACCTGTGCTGTATCACGGAAGTCAACGAAGGTTACCGTTTCGCTCAAACGGTCTTCTACGGTAAGAGGAGAATCTTTCAGGATATATGTAAAATCGCTGTTCCCCAAGATGTTCATATTTCCCCGCATTGTCAGATTTTCGGGAGACCCTTTTACCATCGAAGCGAAATCGACATAAAGCTTCCCATATACTAAGGATTCTTTTGTCCGTTTGGCATTGATAAGTTCGAAATTGCGTGCATTCATCTGAAGATTGACATCGATTGCAGCAAAATCATTTACATCCACATAGCCATCGATGGTAAACGGTGTAGCCCCCTCGGTATAGATATTAAAGCGTTTGAATTCCAAACGGTTCTGATTGATTCTAAGGGGACGATTGTCTAAGCGCAGGTTCAGTGAAGCCTGAGGGATTCCTACCTGTACACTATCCAAGGCAAACTCTCCGTCAAGAATCGGTTTTAAAGTAGAACCGTTCACATTTACGCTTCCATCCACGTCACCTGCAAGTGTAGCCATTTTCCCCGGGATGAAAGCATTGGCAATGTGTAAGGGAAAATGGTGCAGGCTTACCTTTGCATCGATTCTGTCTTCTGTCTGCTTGTCAAGAGCGGTTGCATAAGTACCGTCCAGATTCACCGCCTCTTTCCCATCAATAGTGATAAAACCGTCAATGCCGTGTGCTCCATTTTCCTGAGGCAAATAAACCGCCGACATTCCCCAGTCGCCCAAAGATTGCCGGTTATATGCCAGGCGTTCTACCTGCATCTCGGCTGCAACTTGCATATCTGCTTCCGTCTGCACATAATGTACTTCTGCACTCACTCGTCCGGCAATATCGGGCATATAAGGCACCACTCTGCGAAACTCGGCTATATCTATGCGGTTCAGAGCCAAAGTCAAGTCTTGCAACGCAAGGGTATCGGGTGTAGAGGTCAGCGACAAGCCGGTATGAAGCGTGTCCGTCAAGCGCAAGTCGGCATGTATACGTCCTTTGTCGGCAAGGTAAATGTAATTGTCGGGATTTGCCTGGAAATGACGGTATACTAATATGGGGGTATCGGGAGAAACATGTAAGCTGACTCCATCGGGATGCAGGCGGGCTTCTAATCCCAGGTCGACTCCTTTCTCACGCTTATTATTCAAATACATTATCCGAAGCCCAGCCCGGACAGAGTCAATACTTCCTCCCATACCGATATCGAAAGCTTCCTGACGCTTGCTGGCCAATGCTTTTACACCACTATGAAACAAGAAGCGGGTAGAATCTTGGCGGGCATCGAAAAATATGGTGTCCAGCCGCAGACTATCGGTACGTAAACCATAAAGATTCATTTCGGCATTCAGTCCGTCGGAAGGTGAAGCGGTCATCTTTGCCCGAAAACGGTCATACCGCAAATGATTGGCAGAAAGCAAGTTTGCAACCGGATTATCCGAACCGGAAAAGACTCTCAGTTCTGCCTGGGGCAAGAGAAGTTTCAATGCCCGTTGGTCCAGCTTACGCGCTTTCCATTGACGGTCGAATTCCTTCATCAGTGCTGTAGCACCGGTCCCCAAGCGCTCCACTCCGTCAGGCGAACGGAAAAGAAAAGTCAGGTCGCCTGCATTTACATAACTCCGGATAGAATCGGAAGCCATCTCCACTCCGGCATGAAGGTCTTTTGTGTGAAACGTATTTTCTTCCGTAGCAAGAACAATATTGGTCAGCGATAACCGTACACGATGGCTTTTCTTCATATCGGTCTGGGCATAAGCTTTGATGTGAAGTGATGGAGTCAGTTTGGTTCCTGTTACCGACAAAGCTTTCAGGTCCAGCCGTTTCACCTGTGCGTCTAAGTCTGCTTGAATGGCATTGGGACGAAGCGAAGCATTAAGGCTGGCAGAAACGTCCACGGCATGGTCAGACACAAAGAGTGCCACATTGCCTTGCGACTGACGGAGGTCGGCTTCGAGCTTCAATCCCGAAAACAGCCTATGCCCATAACGGAGATGAGATACTTCAGCATCTGCCTTCGCTTGAGTATGAGGGGAAAAGAAATCCAAGCCCACTCCTTCCGCATGCAATGTAGCAGAAAGGCCGTAAAGTGAGTCTTGAGGCATGAAACGGTGCAAATTCAGGCTATCGATATCTATCTGTGCTTTGTAACTGGCCGAAATCAGGTTATATCCTGCATCCAATACTATTTTACCCTGTCCTCCATCATTCAGTTTCATTTGGGCTGCAAGCTGATTTCCCGTCAATGAAGCCATCCCTTCCAAACTCATTCCCGTAGGAACAGCTACACTTTCCCCTGTAAGAGCTTTCAGAAAACCAAGGTTCCCGGTTTGTGCCTCCAGATGCAACAAACCATCGCGCCGCACACTATCAAGTGGAAAAAACATTTCTCCGCTGGCTTCGGCACGTATGGCTCCCGGAAGTGTAAGCGATAAGGCTGTAAGACGCAAATTGTTCAGACTTCCATCTATTCCGGCACGTACTTGCAGAGGTACCGATGGATAATGACGTACAAATTCATCGGGCATGTCCGTCACTACTTTCAACAAATCATTTTTACCGATATCTGCCATCAGACGTGCCCGTATCGTTCCTTCTTTGTCCGTATCCATCGCATCCCAATCCATCGAAGCGTTTAGTTCTATAACCGAATCAGGAGTCTTGATGCGGAGTGAAGGCACATTCAGCGTATGAGCATCCGACACCAGCCTCCCTTCGCCAGAAGTGATTTCCAGTCCAGAGTGTTCTTTCAGGTTCAGATTCCGGATCATAGCATGTATATCGTTTCCTGCATAGCGTAGCGAATCCATACGCAGGTTTATTTCAGTCAGGACGATGTGTGAAGGGTCTATTCCCTTTTCAATGGGAGCGAGTGTACCCGACTCAAACGTAGCTTTTCCACCTTCCAACGAAAGTGTACGTGCCGCATACGCCATCTGATGCAGGTCAACATCTCCTTCGCGCAACGAAAGTCGGTCAAGTGCTATTCCCATCCGAAGTGTATCAAGCGGCATTTGCATGGCAAAGGAAACATCTTCAAAGTCGATTTTGCGCAAGCGGAACTTCCAGTATACCGGTGCCGAAGCAGTGGTATCGGCAGCAGAGGTATCGGCAAGACACATCGACAAGTGAGTATCTTTCAGAGTAAGCTCATCTATTATGGCAGTTTCAGGGCTCAGCTCCACTCCATGCGAAGCAATAAACAGATTCCCCAAATCCCCTTTCAATGTCATGCCTTCTATCAGGCCTGCCGTATTTACCGAAGCTTTACGTAATTCCAGTCCGTCCAACTCCACCTTTTTCTTAAATAAAGGGAGCAACTGCACCTGGGCAGTTAGCCGGTCGGCATATAGTATGGTGTCGCCGGTATTAATGACAAGTGTACGGTGCACCACCAGATCGAGTGGAAAAGAAAGCGAAATTCTTCCGATGGAAATCTGCATACCCGTAGCTTCCGATGCATACCGGGTGGCAGTATTCACCAGAAAATTCTGTATGGGAGGCAGATAAACCAACACACACAACACAACAAACAATATCAGCGGAGATGCTATAATAATCCCCAACCGGCGAATGTTTTTCTTCATAAAAATGCAACCAATTGCTTTTGCAGATGCGAATATAAGCAAAAATAACCGAATTGCATCGTTTTTTGATTGATTTGATAACATCAACCGACTGAAAAATCTTTAACTTTGCACCATACATTAACTAAAACAATACACTATGAAACCAACTTTATTCGTTCTTGCCGCCGGAATGGGAAGCCGTTACGGAGGTCTTAAACAACTGGACAGCCTGGGTCCGAACGGAGAAACCATCATGGATTATTCCATTTACGATGCAATCCGTGGAGGATTCGGCAAACTCGTGTTTGTCATCCGTAAAGATTTCGAAAAAGATTTTCGCGACAAAATCATCAGCAAATACGAAAACCACATCCCGGTAGAAGTCGTATTCCAGTCTACCGACAAACTTCCGGAAGGCTTTACTTGCCCAGCCGAACGTACCAAGCCTTGGGGGACCAACCACGCCGTACTGATGGGTAAAGACGTTATCAGCGAACCGTTTGCCGTTATCAACGCCGATGACTTCTATGGACGTGACAGCTTCGCCGTAATCGGCAAATACCTGTCCGAACTTCCTGAAGGCGCGAAAAACCAATATTGTATGGTAGGCTTCCGGGTAGGAAACACATTAAGCGAAAGCGGAACCGTGGCACGGGGTATCTGTTCGACCGATGCGGAAGGACACTTGACCACCGTAGTAGAACGTACCGAAATCATGCGCATCGACGGCACCGTATCTTATAAGGACGATGACGGGAAATGGGTGGGCATCGCTGACAACACCCCGGTATCGATGAACATGTGGGGATTCACGCCCGATTATTTCAAGTATTCGGAAGATTATTTCGTAGATTTCCTGAAGGAAAATATCGACAAGCCGAAAGCCGAATACTACATCCCGCTCATGGTGAACAAGCTCATCAACGAAGGTACCGCCAAGGTGAAAGTACTCGACACCACTTCACGCTGGTTCGGCGTAACGTATGCTGCCGACCGTCAGGGAGTGGTAGACAAATTCAAGGCACTTGCCGATAGCGGCGAATATCCTTCACCCTTATTCTGATAAATCACTTATTTTCACCACAGATTACACGGATTTTATTATCATCCGGGTATTCTGTGGTGTTTTGTATGCATTTTATTCATGTATAATAAATGTTAAACAGCACATAAATGTAAACACTGTATGGCAATATAAGAAATAAATAGCCTAATTTTGCAAACTGTAGTTTACAATATTAGATTATTTATTTATATGAACGAAGCAAAAGAAACCTTTCGTGAAGTGAATGAAAGCTTCACAACCAAAGAAGCTATCGACGAAGCAAAACGATGCCTGAACTGTAAAAATCCTTCCTGCAAAAAAGGATGTCCCATTGATAATGACATCCCCGATTTCATCCATCAGCTCTCTATGGGGAATATGGGTGATGCCATGCGCATCATCAACGAAAAGAGCAACCTGCCTGCTATCTGCGGACGTGTATGTCCACATGAAAAACAATGCCAGGGACATTGTGTGCTCTATGCCAAAGGAAAAGGCATCCAAATCGGTAAGTTGGAACGCTTCATTGCTGATTTCGATACCGAAATGAATCTGATACGGGAGAAACTTCCGCAAAAAACACGAGGAAAAGTTGCTGTTATCGGCTCAGGACCTGCCGGACTTACCGTAGCGGGTGATTTGGCACGACAAGGATTCAACGTCACCATCTTCGAAGGACAAAGCGAAGCGGGAGGAGTCTTGATGTATGGAATCCCCGAATACCGCCTTCCCAAAGCAGTAGTAACCAAAGAAATACAAAAAATAGAAGCATTAGGGGTAAATTTTATTCTGAACTGTCTGGTAGGAAGAGACATTACTATCGACCAACTGTTCCAACAAGGATACGATGCCATCTTCATCGGAACTGGTACCGCACTTCCCAAAGACTTGAATGTACCGGGCAATACACTTCGTGGCATCGTCCAGTCATCTTATCTGTTGCACATGGTCACTATTTTTAACCAGAACATTGTGAGTCGTGATGCCGTACCGATGCATGAAGGCGATCGGGTAGCGGTCATTGGATGTGGAAATGTGGCTATGGACGCTGCACGTACCGCCGTACGTATGGGAGCTTCAAGTGTAACAGTTCTCTATCACCGTACCGAAGCTGACATGAGTGCCATTCCTAGCGAATACCAGGAAGCTGTGAAAGAAGGAGTGAAATTCATGTGGAAAACCTCTACCAAGGAGTTTTTGGGGGACGGAGATGGAAAAGTGACCGGTATCCGTGCAGAAACTCCCGAAGGTATCCAAGACCTGCCATTCGACTGTGTCCTGCTTGCCATCGGGTCACGTCCTGCCAATCGCATCGTATCAACCACTACTGGCATAGAGGTAGACGAAACTGGATATGTTATCGTGAAAGAGCGCCCATACGGAATGACTACCCGCCGGGGCGTATTTGCAGGAGGTGACGTAGTGCACCGCCCGCACACCGTAGTACTTGCCATGAAAGCTGCCAAACAGGTAGCAGCAGGCATTGCACAATATGTAGATGCCGTGAAATTATTGTCTATAGAGTAGAAACTGTTTATACTTTGAACGGTGTGCAATTGTGCATTTTAATGGTCATGCCGGATTACACAGCCGACATGACAAGCAAGCTTTATTCTCTCTGTCATATAGCTGCACCGTTTGTAAGATTAATAATCTTACAGCGTGAAGATTAATAATCTTACGGCATGAAGATTAATAATCTTACAAACAAGGCAGCTATGCGATTTATAGTTTTTCGATTTCGTCTTGAGTAAATCCTGTATATTTCATGATGATTTCCATTGGCATACCATCCATTTTCATTTGTTTAGCTATGCCAGCTTTCGTTTTTTTCGCGCCAATATTTATTCCTTCGGCACGCCCCTCAGCACGTCCTTCTAAACGTCCCTCGCCTCTTGCTGTTACAATGTTATCACGTAAGATGACCACATTGTCTAAATGGCGGTAATACGCATTCAGTTCTGCCTTGCTCATGCGTTCAAGCCGCAGTTTCTCACGGGCTTCTTTCAATCCGGGCGCAGTGGCATCGGAAGGGATATCTCCTGTGTTGAGGAAATAAATCCATTGTTCCAAAGGGACTTTCGACCATTTATTAAAATCGTTTACTTTCAGTATGTAATACTCCGGATAAAGATCGCTTACAGCAGTGACATTAAATTTCTGACGTTGGAAAGGAGTCAGGTTGAGTAGTTCTCCGTTGTGAATTCCTCTAAATTCAGTTTTGCCATGATATACTACGTCCGTACCATTTCCCAAATTGAAATAAACAATGTTCACACTGTATATTTTCCGGATATGGTCATAGCCCTGTCCACGATTGATATATTCGGTGATTAATTTGGAAGTTCCAAATAGCATACGTTGGAAATAGGCGTACTCCGTATTGTTCTGAACTTCAATAATAAACAGTTCTCCTTTGTCGTTTTCCGCTAATAAATCCACGCGGTTCTGCTTATCATATTCGTCCTCCTGATTGCTTTCGCTTTCCAATAACTTGTTTATAGTTATCTTTTCATTAAGCAATGTTGTCAGCAGGCCTTCTAACACGCTAAAATTCGCTTTGTCACGAAGCAACCGTTTCATGGCCCAGTCAAAGCGGATATATTTGTTTTGTTCTTCCATAAGGATCATCTTTTTCTTTATATGCAAAGAAACAACTTTATTTCGAGAAAGGCAAACGGGAGGCAGCTTTTATTAATTTGAATTGTTTAATAACAGAGGCTTTTGTTTGACAAAATCAGATTATTTAAGTTTTATATTTTATTGATATTCAGTTGTTTTTTTTAATTTTATCGTTCATGTAGGAAAAGGGAAAATTGTTGCTTCAGAACTGTTCTCTTAAAAAGTTAAATGAATGTCCGCGATGCGTCCTTACAAGCAATTTGGCAACATAAGGACATTTATAAAAGTTTTTCTTAACGATAGGAAGATACAAGCTATATATAAATAGAGTTTATGTAATTTAGATTTGTTATATATCGCGCATACGCGTACCTTTGCAACATGAATTACCACGACCATAAAGACAACAGCAAAAGTTTCCGTGCCTTGACGGGAGTTAGCCATGAACAGTTTTGTGCGCTTCTCCCTTATTTCGAGGCTGCGCATGAGGACTATTTGTCCGAGTATGAAATGACCGGGGAACGCCGTAGCGGAAAACGCCGCAGTCCTTCCATCTACAAGAACAGCCCCCTTCCCAGCATATCCGACCGCCTGTTCTTCATTTTGGTTTATTTGAAAAACAACCCGTTGCAGGAATATCATGCGGCCTGTTTCGGAATGAACCAGAAGCACTGCAACATATTCATCCATTGCCTGACTAAAATCCTTCGTCTGTCCCTTAAAGCGAAAGGTCTTGTCCCCGCAGAAACCGACAAGGAGCTTGCCGAACGGCTGGCGGAACTTTCCAAGGAGGGGGACAAGCCGGTGCTTCTTCATGACGGGACGGAACGGGAGATTCCCCGTCCGGCAGACCGGGACATGCAAAAGGAGCGTTACAGCGGCAAGAAAAAACGGCACACGGTCAAGAACGCCGTCATTGTAACGATGGCTTGTCTGGTCATATTTGTCAGTCAGACCGTTTCGGGCAAGACCCACGACAAGAAGATGGCTGACACAATGTATTCTTTTCCTGTGCCTTGCACCTTGTATCAAGATACGGGATACCAAGGCTATGAGCCTGAGGGGGTGGAAATCATACAGCCGGTCAAGAAGCCCAAAGGGAAAGAGCTTTCCAGGCAGGACAAGGAATACAACAAGAAAGTTTCCGCCATCAGGGTGCGTATAGAACATGTCATAGGAAGCGCGAAAGTCATGCGCATCGTCAAAGACGAGTGCAGGCTCAGGGCAAACAACTTTGTAGAAAACATCTTTTCCACATGTATGGCACTGCATAATCTCAGAATTAAAATCAACCCTTGGAACTATCATAACTAATTTACATAAACTCTAATATACTGGCACCTTGCACTAAATGTCCCTTTTATTCTATCCGAAGCAAAACACTCCTTATACTTTTGCTCGTTCATTAAAACACTATTACAATGCAATCATTCAAAATAATACAACCGTCACCAATATTGCGTCGCTACATTCGCCATTATTGGATATTACAGAGTGATATGGCAAATGCTGCGCCCGAACGCACTTTCCCATTAGGTTGCATACAGCTATTTTTTCATAAAAAGAAGCGATTATTCTCGCAAACCCATCATAAAATGCAGCCCCGATATTTCGTTTGTGGACAAGAAAAAGGATATACAGATATTTGCGCAGATGGAGATATAGAGATGCTTGTTGTTGTGTTTCAACCTTATGCGGCAAAGCTGTTTTTCCGGCAACCATTATCCCTTTTTCAAGGAGAAAATATAGCGATAGAAGATGTGGAAGATAGAGAACTTACCGAACTTGTCCATAAAGTAGCTGATACTGGAAACAACATTCATTGTATAAATTTGATAGAACAATTTCTATTGCATCGTTTAGTTGTATGTTCAGACTATAATATAGATAGACTTTCTGCTGTAATTCAAGACATTAATCTTAACCCATACCTTGATGTCTGTAAATTGGCGAATATTGCCTGCCTAAGCACAAAACAATTCATACGGATTTTTACGGAATATATTGGGACTTCGCCTAAAGAATTTCTGAGAATTATAAGAGTGCAACGGACTTTGTTCCTGTTGCAACAAAATCCTCCATACAATTTTGCGCAAGTAGCTTATAGTTGCGGTTTCTCCGACCAATCTCACATGATAAGAGAATTTAAGTTGTTTACAGGATATACACCTTTAGCATATCTATCGGTTTACACTCCTATATCTGATTATTTTTCTAACCCGTAGAATGTCCGGATTCTTCTATCCACGTCCTTATGGTAATCGTAATTTTGCAATGTCTTAGCGTAGGACAAAGCAAAGTAATAACTAAAAGAAAAAAGAACATGAAGAATTTAATCGCATTCTTTGAAATCCCCGTTACCGACTTCTACCAATCGGTAAATTTTTATCAAGCAATCTTCAGGATGGAATTTATGGTAGCCGAATACAGCAATGAGAAAATGGCTTGTTTTGTACAGGACGGACAAACGGTTGGTGCCATATCCTATGCACCTGACTTCAAGCCCTCAGAGCATGGCGTTTTAATTCACTTTAACTGTGAAGACATTGACTGGGCTATCCAGCAAGTATTGAAACAGGGCGGAAGTATTGCTATTCCTAAGACAAAAATCCAGGCTGAAGGGAAAGGGTATTTTGCCGTATTCACCGACCCTGCGGGTAATCGCATAGGACTTTATACCGACTAATATGTACCGATGGAAAAATATAGCTGCAAATGCAATAACTTGCAGCTATATTTTTGCCCCTAATCAATAAGAAACGGCAAAAAGCCTTACCTTTGTAAAATGATTCTAGAGGATTTCAAATTTTACAAACCATGTAAGTTACTGCAACCTTACGTCAGGTATTATTGGGTATTCAAAAGCAATCAACCGCAGAATACCCTTACTTTTCCTATTGGTTGTCCTCAAATCATTTTTCATAAACAGATGCCGCTCTATATCCCTGAACTAAACACGTTCCAAGACAGACTGGCTATCAGCGGTCAGGTTAATTTCCCGTCACACCTATATGCAAACGGAAACGTAGAAATGATAGTGGTGGTATTTCACCCTCACACGATGAGTATGTTTCTGAATTTACCCACATCGCTTTTCTACAACCAGGAGGTTTCCGGCTATAGCCTGGAAAATAAGAAATTGAATGAACTGGCTATACGGATATCCGGTTGTGAAGATAATTCTGTCTGTATAAACTATATCGAAAAATGGTTATTGTCACAAATTGCCAACAACTTGTCCGAAACTTCATATAACATCAAGAGAATGGATGCTGCTATACGGCAGATATACAGTTTTCCTCAAACAACCGTAACCGAATTGTCTTCCATTACCTGCCTATGCAAAAAACAGTTTGAACGGTTGTTCCATTCATTGGTGGGCATGAATCCCAAAGAATATGCCCGTATCGTCCGATTCCAAAAGGCTTTGGCACAAATGCAGCATCAAACGGGCAAAGAAATTAGCCAGGCACAAATAGCATACGCAAGCGGCTATTCCGACCAATCGCACTTCATACGCGAGTTTAAGAAGCTCAGCGGATATACACCAATGTCTTTATTAAAAGTTTCAGCCCCTTATTCTGATTTGTTCACCAATCCTGTATAAATAACTTGTTTGCGGAATTAGAAATTGTTTTGAATTTATCGTGTGTTGATTTGGGATGGTTTTTGAGGTATTTCCGCTTGTGTGATGGGAAAGATAGATCCGTTAAATGAGCATAAAGGAACAGGGGCAAGAGGGAAGTACAATATTTATAAAAAATATAATCCGCTGTAAATAAGCGGATTATATTTTTAATAGTGGACCTGGAGGGAGTCGAACCCTCGTCCAAACAAGGAAGCCATATGCTTTCTACATGCTTATCTCTGCCTTCGGTTTTCGTGCGTAAGCAAGACCAGAGCCACCCACTTGCGCCTTAGCCTTTAAAATTTCATTCTGGTCGCAAGGCTGGACCAGAACTATTCCCGATTTTGCTGCACCGCTTGACCAAACGCCTCGGAACAAGAGCTTTTGAGCGATGTCTCGTTTCCGTCACTGTGACGGAAATAAAGTTAATCTACTGTACTTCGATTAAGCAGCGAGAGCATAGTTTTCGTTGCCAGATAATTGTTCAGTAACTGAGATTATAGTGCAAATCACTGACGCACTGCATGCTTACATACCACATCTCTTGCTGTCAAATCCAGTCAAGCCCTTAAGTGATGATTGTTTGCAAAGATAGGTATTATTGGGAAGATAACAAAATAATCTGTCACTTCTTTTTCTTTTCTTTTTCCTTTTTTGTATTGAAAAAGCTTATGCCGGGATAAAAAAACTCCCACAAACATTTGTTTGCAGGAGTTTTATGGAGATAGTATTTATTTGTTAACTCAAAATCTGAGCCGATTTGTTGCCTTGCAACTTATTATTTGATGTTCGGATTCAGCTTGTTCCATTCAGAGATAGCAGGAAGAACGCCCATAGCGATTACTTCATCACGCAATTCGCAGAGGTGAGCGTAGCTCTTGTCCAAAGCAGCTTGTTCTTCTGCAGTTCCGTTCAGAGCAGCGCAGTGGCAACCGTCAGCAGTGATTGAAGTTTCCCATGCCATCATGATGTGGTCGTACTTATCGTTTGAGATATATGTACCAGCCGGCCAGCGGAATGCCTTGCCACCCATAGCAGCACCAATCATTTCGATAGAAACGTATGCCGGGCTTTGGAATGAAGAACGTCCGCGCAATGCGATGATGTTAGCACCGCCTTTGGTTACTTTCTGTTGGATTTCTGCCCATTGTTCTTTGCTCAGAGCGTCAGTGCCGATGATGTCGGTCAACGGTTTGCCGTTAACTTTAGCAGTAGAAGCGAATACAGCCATCTGTTCGCCGTGACCACCGTATGTGCGGCAGTTTTCAACAGCGTCCATAGGTACGTTGAAGTATTTAGCCAGTTCACTGCGCAGACGGGTAGAGTCGAGGGCAGCCAAGGTAGTAACCTGTGAAGGTTTCAAGCCTGAGTACAACAACGTAATCAGACCGGTGATGTCAGCCGGGTTAAAGATAACCACGATGTGTTTTACATCCGGGCAGTATTCTTTTACGTTCTTACCGAATTCTTCAGCGATAGCGGCATTGCCTTTCAGCAAGTCTTCACGAGTCATGCCTGCCTTACGTGCGGCACCACCTGAGTTCACGATATATTTGGCACCTGTCAGCGCTTCTTTGATGTCTGAAGTGAAGGTTACGTTTACGCCTTCGAAACCGCAGTGGTACAATTCTTCAGCCACACCTTCCAATCCCGGAGCATACGGGTCGTACAAGCAGATGTTAGGAGTCAAACCCATCATAATGGCAGTCTGAGCCATGTTAGAACCGATCATGCCGGCAGCACCAACAATGGTAAGCTTTTCGTTAGTTACAAATTCCATAATTCTATTATTTTAGTTAAGTTATACGGTAATTCTTTTTTCTGACCGATGCAAAGATAAAAAGTTCTTTTGTTTGTGAGAATCTTTGTGCATAGAAAAGTGTGAAAAATCTGCATCTTTTCAACTTAATTACGGAAATATTTCACTATTTTTAAGTTGATGACTCCATTTTTGTAATCAGCACTTGGCAAAATGTGAAATCGGGGTGTTGTTTTCAGTTTGTTATGGAATATCATATTTGCGTGAGGCAATGTTTTGGGTTGTGACTGGGAGAAAATACAGGTGACAGATATAAAAAACATTAAGGAGGAGATGCCGGACATCTTTTGTCGGTTGATTTTGATTAATTTTGCCCCGATAAAATTTTAACGAATATGTCCGAATTAGCTCCATTAATTACCGATTTAGGTATTATTCTGGTTGTGGCGGGATGCGTCATGATTCTGTTCAAGTGGCTGAAACAGCCGGTTATCTTGGGTTATATTGTGGCTGGGTTTATTACCGGTCCTTCTGTGAGTTTTTTGCCTACGGTGTCTGATACGTCTGACATCAAGATTTGGGCAGACATCGGTGTTATTTTTTTGTTGTTCGCCATGGGATTGGAGTTTTCTTTCCGCAAGCTTTTGAATGTAGGCTTGAGTGCTATGGTGGCTACCGTTACTATTGTGTGCGGTATGATGTTCTTGGGATATGTGGCGGGAAATATGATGGGATTTTCTCATATTACCAGTCTTTTTTTGGGCGGAATGCTTTCTATGTCGTCTACGGCGATTGTTTTTAAGGCTTTCAATGACATGAACCTGCTCCAGCAGAAATTTACAGGAATCGTGTTGGGCATTTTGGTGGTAGAAGACCTTGTAGGAGTTGTCATGCTGGTGGTACTTTCTACGTTGGCTGCAAGTAGTCAGTTCGAGGGCACGGCGTTGCTGGGTAGCCTGATGAAGCTGGTCTCTTTTCTGGTGTTTTGGTCGGTATTGGGGATTTACCTGCTTCCTACCTTAATAAATAGGATCAAACGTTTTGTCAGTGATGAGATTCTGTTGGTGGTTTCCTTGGGGCTGTGCTTGCTGATGGTTATGATTGCAGTAAGAGCAGGGTTCTCTTCGGCATTGGGAGCTTTCGTCATGGGCTCTTTGTTGGCCGAAACCTCTGAAAGCGAACGTATCAGCCGGGTGGTGCAACCGGTTAAGGATTTGTTTGCAGCTGTATTCTTTGTATCTGTAGGTATGATGATAGACCCGATGGTTATCCGCGATTATATTGTGCCTATCTTGTTGCTGACTCTTTTGGTTCTGGCAGGGCAGAGCTTTTTTGGTACTTTCGGAGTTTTGCTTTCAGGACAGCCATTGAAGCTGGCGATGAAATCAGGGTTCTCGTTAACACAGGTTGGCGAGTTCGCCTTTATTATTGCCTCGTTAGGTGTGAGCCTGAAGGTGACAGATACACATTTGTATCCCATTATTGTGGCAGTATCTGTCATCACTACGTTCTGTACACCTTATATGATACGTTTTTCCGAGCCTGCATACCGGTTTGTCGACCGTCATTTGCCGGTATGGGGCAAGCAGGCTTTGTCGCGCTATGTTTCCGGTTCCATATCCGAGAAGCACCAGAACGACTGGCACCGTCTGTTGCGGGGAATGATAGTAGGCGTGTCGGTGTATCTGGTTCTCTGCATAGGCGTTATAGTCATATTCTTTTCTAAAATACATCCTTTCATCCAAGGTCATCTGCCAGGACTTCAGGGCGATTTGCTGGGTGCTTTGATTTTGTTGGCAGTGCTTTCACCGCTTCTGTGGGCGATGGTGGTCAAGAAAAACCATTCGCCCGAGTTCCGCCGTCTGTGGGCAGACAATCTGGTAAATCGCGGTGCTTTGTCATCGCTGGTGTTGATTAAGATTATTCTTTGCATTACCATTGTAATGAGTGTTGTGGTCCGTTTGTTCAATGTGGCGTCTGGATTGGGACTGGTTATTGCTTTACTGGTGGTGGCTGGACTATATTTTTCGAAACGTATCCGCAAGCGTTCGTTGGAGATTGAAGAGCAGTTCGAAGCCAATTTTCAAGGACCGGACGAAGAAAAGAAAAGCTCTTCTTTGTTTGACGGGGTGGGAGACACTACTTCATTGTCCGACCTCCATGCAGTCGATTTTACCGTGCAGCCCAATTCTGTTTGTGTGGGTAAGACGTTGAAAACACTTGCTTTCCGCACCCGTTATAGGGTAAATATCATTACTATTGGTCGTGGCGATGCAGTCATCGATATTCCGCAAGGTGACGAGATGCTTTATCCGTATGACAAAATTACTGTAGTAGGTACCGATGAAGACCTTTCGCAATTTGCTCGGGCACTGGAGCAGAAAGAAGCCTGTGCCGGTAGCGGAACATCTTCACGCAAAGGGACACGCATTACTAACGTATGTGTCGACGAACATTCTTCCTTGTTGGGCAAGAGTGTGGGCGAAGTGAAATCCGACCGTGCTATCATTTTAGGTGTAGAACGGGGCAAGGAAGTGGTGAAGAATCCTTCTCCAGCATTTGTGTTTCAGTCGGGTGATATCGTATGGATGGTTGCTTCGTTTCGTAAGCCGGTATAGGCGCGAGGCATTAAGAAGCTGTTTTGAATTTCTCCAAAAAGTTTTTCTTGGCTTGATGTATCCGTTTTCGTGTGTGCTTTGGGCGATTTTTTGGTCTTTTTCGCTCCTGTTCTTCGTCAGATAGCCCGCTATCTTCCTCATCACAGAAGCAAAAATGCCTCAAAAACTCATCCCAAATCATCGCACGATAAATTCAAAACAGCTTCTAAATGTGTCTGAATGGCTCAGGCGTTGAGTGGATTTTTCCCGAAATTGCTCAACGCCTGAGCTGTTTTTGTTTTATGAATTCCGCATTTTATATTATATGCGGTCTAGATTTGTGCATTTTCTCACCACGGAGGACACAGAGTACCACAGAGGAAAAATTTAAAAGACTCTGTATACCTGTGTCTGTGGTGAGAAAATGCACATTTTAATGCCGCGCAAAGTATACCAATAACTTGTAGGGGCGTATCTCATATGCCTTGAAAACATCCACGTGGATAAGTTGGTGCATTCTAATGTAAGCCCGCAAATATAGGTGCGTCGGCAAACGCATATAGGTCTATCTGGTGTAAGATTATTAATCTTCAGGCTGCAAGATTATTAATCTTACAAGCGGAAGATTAATAATCTTACACCAGACGAAGTTTTCTGCGTTGGGAGAAGAAGAAAATAGCAACAACCTTTTAAATAATCTGCGTATGATAAATTACAGTTTAAAAATGCGCGGCGAACGGAACGAAGACAGCATACTGGAACTGTGACATTGGCAAAATGTATTAAATCATACCGCTCATGGTATGACTCCTGATTCGCATTATTTAAATGTACAGACTTAGTTATGTTTCGGCACCTCTTTTTCAATGCTTTCCCATGATTTTATTATTTTTTTTGAAAAAACTTCTATTGTTTTTGCTCATGTAAAATATTTTATTTAAGTTTGCTGCGGATTACTCATAATGTGATAAGTAGAGATTTTGTTGCAAGTTTTTTCTTTAATAGATAACCGGCTTGCATAAAGATACTAAATTAAGTAAAATGTACCGCTATAAATAGGCGGAAAAAGTAGAGATGCTATGAAATGTTTATTAACCATCTTGGTATGTATGATGGGAGTTTTCGGTTATGCACAAAAATGGGTGGTGAAGAGCAATTTGTTATATGATGTAACCACTACAATGAATGTTGCGGCAGAAGTAAGTCTCTCACCTAAATGGACATTTGATATGTCTGCTAACTGGAATCCTTGGGATTTTTCAGCAAATAAGAAATGGAAACAATTGTCTTTCCAGCCTGAAGTGCGTTATTGGTTTTGCGAAACCTTTAACGGGCATTTTGTTGGTGCACATCTGTTGGGCGGCATCTACAATATGGGAAACTGGAATACCGGTTTTACTTTCCTTGGTACCGATTTTGGACAATTGCAAGACTATCGTTTTGAAGGTTGGATGCTGGGAGCGGGTATTGCTTACGGCTATCAATGGTTGCTCTCCAGGCATTGGAGTCTGGAGGCAGAAATAGGTATCGGTTATGTTTATAGCCGGTATGACAAGTATGAGTGTCCCCATTGTGGCGATTTGCTGGAAGAAAACAAACCGCATAATTACTTTGGACCTACCAAAGCTGCTATTAATTTGATTTACGTATTTTAAAAGACGGAAGGAGGAATGGTTATGAAAACAATCTGTTTATATAGTCTGTTGGCTTTGCTTCCGTTGGTACCGGTTGCTGCCGATGAGGTGAAACGTTTACCGGGTGGTGCCGAGGTGAGTGGCGTGGACATCCGGAAGCAACGCGATAGTGTGGTGATACGTATGAACCTCAACTTAAGCGGCATGGAGGTAGGGCGTAACCGCTCTATTGTAGTAACTCCTTTGTTTTATGCAGAAGGGGAAGAAGAATGGCTCCCTGCTATTGAGGTAATGGGGCGTACCCGTTATTTGTATTATCAGCGCAATGAAGAATCTCTTTACGCCGATAGTCCATATACCATTATAAAAAAAGACAAAAATGCAACACAACAGGTCGGTTATCAGGTATCTGTTCCTTATCGTAAGTGGATGGACCGTGCTTCCTTGGTAGTGGCGGAAGATACCTGCCAATGCGGTGAGGTCAGTAAAGGCAACAGCATCCTTTTAGCGCAGGCCGACTTGGTGTTTACACCTCGTCTGGCATACATCAGTCCACAGGCAGAAACCCGTAAGGCACGTGCGTTGAGTGGTGAGGCGTATTTGGACTTTCCGGTAAACAAGACGGTGATTTATCCCGAATACCGCAGGAATACGGCAGAACTGGCAAAGATACGTGCTACCATCGATACTATCCGTACCGACAAAGATTTCAGCATTACCCGAATCAGTCTGAAAGGATATGCCTCGCCCGAAGGCAGATATGCCGCCAATGTGCGCCTGTCCGAAGGACGTACCGATGCCTTGAAGGATTATCTGATGAGTGAATACGGCTTCGAAGCCTCCCTGTTCCGCACCAATGCCGGAGCAGAAAACTGGGCAGGCTTGCGCAAGTATGTGGCGCAAAGCGGTTTGGCGGATAAAGAAGCCATCCTGGCTATCATCGATAGCGAGGAAGAACCCGATGCCAAAGAGCAGCGCATCCGCAGAGAACATGCGGCGTCTTACCGCACCTTGCTGCAAGACTGCTATCCAGCCCTGCGCCGTACCGATTATACGGTAGATTATGTTATCCGCGGTTTCAATGTAGAAGAAGCAAAAGAGGTCATCAAGACCCGTCCGCAAAACCTCAGCCTGCAGGAGATGTTTGCCGTAGCGCAGACCTACCAGCCCGGAAGCGAGGAATTCAATCATGTATTCGATGTAGCCGTGCGCCTGTATCCAGCCGACCCGATAGCGAACCTGAACGCTGCCAATGCGTTTTTGGAACGGAAAGAGGCCGCACAGGCACTGAAGTTCTTAGACAAAGCAGGCGATACGCCCCAAGCCGACAACGCCCGAGGCGTGGCAATGATTCTGTTGGAACGTTACGATGAGGCGGAAAGGTACTTGCGTCGTGCAGCCCAGGCAGGCGTAAGCGAGGCAAACGAAAATTTGAAATACATTAGGTGAGCAGATGCTAGTTGACCAGGTACTAGGTACCAGTTGACTAGGTTCTGAATAGTTTAATAGTACTTGGTATCTAAAACCTAGTCACCTGGTACCTAAAGAAATAACGCTCTTTGACATAGTGGGAATAAAAGAATAATTTGTATCTTTGCATACAGATTATAAACGTAATAATGAGGAGGATAAAGCCATGACTGAGAATTCCGCATTAGCCATGCAACGCGAAGCATTGATAAACGAATTGCGAAACGTTGACGACATTGGTGTAATCCAAAAAACGCAACGCTACCTAAATCGTGCTTTAGCGGCGGTAAAGAAAGCGGCAAGCAAGACGCAGGAAGAGGATGAGGAGGAATACATCAGCAAAGAAGAGTTGGAACAAAGATACCTCAGAGCCTTTACGCAGATGTATCGTGCCAAGAAAGAAGGCTGGAAATTGAAATCAGCGGAGGAACTGCTCAATGAATTATAATATCAACAAACAACGTCCGGCCAGACACAATCCCACAAAGCTACAAATATTCTTTTAAACACATTCCCCCACAACTCTAAGTTCCCTCCCCATGGAGGAGGGTTAGGGAGGGGCTTCCCACTACGTCATAAGAGCATATAAGGCAAAGGATATTATTAACTTTTAATTTATATGCGATTATGAGAAAATTTAAGTTTTTTGCTTTGGCATTCGCGGCAATAGCTTTTGCCGGATGCTCTGATGATGCAATCGACGGGCAAGGCGGAAACACTGGCACAATAGGTGACGGTACTCCGGCTTATCTGACTATTTCGTTCTCGACTAATGGCGGTAGTAGTAGCCGTGCTGATGATACGAATATAGGAGATACAGATGGTAATCAGGAAAATAGTGGTCATACAAGTGATGGCGTTGAAGGTGAAAGTAAGGTTGGTAAGGTTTTAGTCGTTGTTTCACCTGTATCAGATGCAGGAAGTGGATTTGCTAAATTATATAATAGTTTAGACGAAGAACCTGAAGATAATACTACAGAAGGCTTTTATGAAGAAAACCCAACTACAAAAACGTATAAGAATGCGCAACCCATTGAAGTCACTACAGGTGAATATAATGTGTTGGTTGTGATCAATCCGGTTGCTACAATATATGAAGATTATCTGGAGACAGGCAATAATATTAATGACGGGATAACAACTGGGGTCGAAAGTTTGTATAACTCAATTGTGACTGGGCAATATGATTATACTCCTGCAACGGGGCAAGAAACTACTTATCCTGATAACTATATTAATTCTGCTAATAGTATTGGTATGGGATTGGCTTTTGGTGGTACATCATCATCAACAGCTGATGCTGCATTTATGATGGCTAATAAGGAAGAAGTGCCTGTTACACTTACAGTTGACAATACACCGGATAATCCAGCTGAAGCTGAAGTTGACGTAGAACGTGTATTATCTAAGATTACATTCCGTGAAAAAGCAGCTGATAATGAACTTGCTGCAAATGCCTATGAAGTGCCTGTTCTGATTAGTGCACCTGCTATTGTAGTCGACGGAGCAATTCAAGATCCAGATTCTGATCCGGCTACTTATACTGTTTATAAGTTGAATAAAGCAAAAGATGCATTAGGTAAGGATATTTATGTACGTTATACAGAAGAAAATGGAGAAAATAAATTTGTAGCTGCATATAAAGATTCGGGCACAGACTATACTCCGACAGGATCATCATCATCTATTGATATTTATACGGCATTAACTGCTGTAACCGTGGCTGGTTATGTAGAAGCAGATAAGGATAACTCTTATGCAGTAATAGATAAGGATTTGGATGGAGTAGTTGATGATGACGAAAAGAATCAAGTAAATTTACAATTCGATACAGATGCTGCAGAAAGTGATACATGGTATGTAAAGTTGGAAGGATATGCTTTGGTAAATCTTTCTAAGAAAGTTAATTATATAAGACATACCGTTACAAATGGTGTGATGAATCCTTTTGGTACAGTTAGCAATACAAGATTCTTATGGACACCTTATTGGGATGAAAAGAATGGTGTAGTGTTCGTTGAAAACAATGGAGAAATGAAGTTTCCTAATACAGTGGATCCTACCGAGTGGTTCTTTAATACATTAGAAGAAGTTTCAGATGAAAGTAAAACTTTAGCTATTTCAGAGGATGCTATAAATTTTGATGATGCTGACTTTTATAAGTCATTATCGTCTTTAACTGTTGATGGTGGAGATGCGGAAAATACAGGAGATCAGCATAACCCATTGCCTAATAGCGGAGATTTAGGTAAATTAATGGCTTATTGTTTTGAGAACTCTACGGATGTAGCACATCAAACACATGGCTTGAGCACTGGTATCTCATTTGTTGCAAGAATTTATTCAGATAAAGCTTGCACTGAACCTATAAATGATTTATATCTTTATGCAGGTCACCATTATACATCGCTTGCGCAAATGAAGCAAATATTAGGAGAGGCTGCACCTAATGTTGATGACGAATCAACAAAAGAAGAGCTTGAACAAGCTGGTGTTATTCAATATAGCAGTAATATTTGTTATTATTATTCAACAGAAATAAAGCATTATGACAATGATGAACCTACTGTTTTAGGACCGATGGAATATGCTATTATGCGCAATAACATCTATTCATTGTCTGTAAGTAATATAAAGACGCTTGGTGATCCGTTTGTAGATCCTACTCCAGATACTCCAAATGAATCAACAGAAGCGGCTTTAGATGTATTGGTTAATTTGGAACCTTGGATCGTCCGTTACAACGATATTGAATTTAATTGATGTATACGTAATAACCTTTGTAGGGGCGAGGCTTTTCGTCCTTGTGGATTGGCAGGCCATGCCCCTACAATAAAATAAATCAGAAATATGTGTCAGAATAATCAACAACCCTCGGTCATCGTATTGACTTACGATTTGGATACGACCTGCGACAAAAACATCAATGCCGAAATCAAAGCATTATTGGAAAAGCTTGAATGGAAAGCATATAACGTATGGGGCTTTTTACCCGAAAGCACATTGATGAAAAAGAATATCACGATTGATGAGGCTAAAACCGACTTTGATTGTGCGTTGACCAGCTACAACGGCTCTCATACAGGAAGTACCCCTATGCAGTATGCCAACTATACACGGGCGGCTTTTTTTGCCATAAGTGATTATGAGATATTGCCAATAAAAAAGTGACAAAACCCAACGCACTCATCCTCACCATTATTAATTATTAACTGTTAATTATTAATTAAAGAAAAGATGAAAACCTTGCTTTACTCCATACATCATCAGGTACGAAAAGCTTTGCTGGCTATGGCAATCGCCCTGCCTATGGTTTCATGCCATACCGTTTGGGACGATGACGACGATTGCCCCGTAGAAACCGAGTATCGGGTAAAGTTTGTGCACGACTATAACATGCTCTTTACCGATGCGTTTGCCACGCAAGTACGTTCCATTACCCTTTATGCGTTCGACGAAGACGGCAAGCTGGTGCTCCAGCAATCCGAACAAGGCGAAGCCCTGAGCCGTGACGATTACACCATGAAGCTTGACCTTGCTCCCGGGAATTACCGGCTGGTAGCATGGGCAGGCTTGGCAGAAGGCAATGCCTATACCGTTCCCGTCCTTACCGAAAACATATCCGACAAGGAAGACCTGACGTGCCGCATCAACCGTTACCCCGCTACGCTCCACGACGAGCCGATAGACTCCGTAGGCTATCTGCATCCGTTATGGCATGGCATCGTAGAAACGCAGACCCTGACACGTGCCGCAACGGAAACACAAGTCATTACCCTGCCGCTGATGAAGAACACCAGCACCATCCGTGTCATCCTGCAACAACTGGCGCAAGGGCAGCTGGATGCTTCGCAGTTTGACTTCACCATCACCGACGAGAACGGCATGATGACCCACGAAAACCGTTTGGTGGAAGGCGATGGCGTGCTGACCTACATGCCCTACCATCAGGCGCAAGGCTCAACGGTAGTAGAAGGCGAAGCCTCCGAAGAGCAACTCAACGTGGTAGTGGCAGAACTGAGTGTAGGCAGGTTGATGGCAGATGCAGACACCCGTCTTACTATCTCCAACCGCCAGACAGGAGAAACCATATTGTCTATCCCCTTGATAGACTATCTGGAGCTTTGCCGCACGGTGGCAAACTACGACATGCCCCTGCAGGAATACCTCGACCGTGAAGACACCTACACCATGACGTTCTTCCTCGACAGCAACCAGTCCTGGCTCAACACCCAAGTAATCATCAACGACTGGATAGTCCGTTTTAACGATATAACTCCCGAACTCTAATGAAACCGCATCGCCTATATATAATAATGTGTATCCTCTCCCTGCTCTCCTTTGCCGGTTGCAGGGACGAAGAGCCCGTGCAGTCTGCCGAAGGTAAGCGGACTATCACGGTCAATTTGGGCATTGCGATGAGCAGGGTGGCATTGGATGATACAGATTTGGGTGATGATAGCCAACCAACTGATATGAAGGTTTGGATATTCGAGCATGGTACTGGAAACCGTTTGGCTTACATAACGGAGACCCAGCCGGTTTTTTCAGGTTCGGATGCGTTGGGAGAATTGGTAAATACAAAAGAATACGTTGTAGAAGTAGAAAACGAAATACAAGCGTTAGATTTCTACGTCGTGTTGAACAGCGAGAACGGCACGGGGCTTAATTTAGAAGAAGCTGCTACTCCGTCTCAGATAAAAGAAGCAACCTTTACAGGTGTAAAGGCTAATTTGAAAGACAATCAAGTTCCCGCATACGGCTGTTTGGAGAATTTCGATGTTTCAAAGCATCGGAATAGTTATGACGTACCAGCTATCAAGCTGACCCGTGCCGTAGGCAAGCTGGAGCTGTTCTTCACGAAGGAGAACGAAAACTCAGAGTTGATGATAAAAAAAGTGACGTTAACCAAACTTCCGGATAAAGGGTATTTGGTAAAGCCTGAAACTTATAGTTTGAACTATTCAGACGACCCCCGGACTCTTTTTGAATCGGAAGAAGAAAAAGGAACAGAAATTACAGCTGTACTGACAGAAACAGACGCATCATTAGGCGATTTCAGCCAATACCAAGATGATGCATCCAAACTGCAAAGCTTAATGTCTGCTTATCTGCTCGAAAATCCAGATGGAGGCAAATGGGCAGGAACCGAAGACGACGGAAACTTGGATTACACCTATCCGGAAAATTTAACTAATGTAACAGATAATCGTTACGTCATGACTGTAAACTATTCCATTGGCGGAACTGACAAAATGCAAGTAGTGTATCTGCCAGCCATCGAGCGCAATGTTTGGAACAAGATATTTGCGAGGGTGAAGGGCGGTACTTTGCAGATTCAGTATAAAGCAATGCCTTGGGAAACGGTAGTTACATCGATTGGGTATGCGCCACAACCGGTATTTCCTGATGAAGAAGGTAAAACCGTTTTTGATAGTGACGATCGATACGAAAGCGAGGATTATTATGTGTTGTTGCCTAAAAAAGAATATGATGGGAAAGATACTCGCAGTTTGATGTATGAACTTTATACAGAAGCTAAAAGTGGAGATCCTGAAGCTGTGTTGTGCTATGTTTGCCGTCCGGGATATGTGGACAATAGCAAAGTGGATAATCTTACATATTTGAAAGATGGATCCGGTGGAGCGCGCTTCTATTTTATGCTTACAGGTCCTGAAGGTGCTACATGGGAAGCGCACTTGAATGATCCTGAAGGCAACTTTGCTTTTTCCACAACGTTTGAAGATTCGGAATTTGAAGACAATGCTGATGGTTATCCTGTTGGAGTTTATAAAGTAACCCACGGTATTGCCCGACTAAAACCTTATGTCATACAAATTATCGCAACTCATAACTATACCGGAACTACTGATAATCCTAAACAAGAAGGAACGGAAAGTGAAGTAAAATATCCGGAAATAACAACACCTGCTGGCAATCAAGAATGGGGTGATAAGACGTATTTTGGCAATAACTACTTGACAACGTGGGGTGAAAAGCAATGGAATGATAAGAACGTAATATCAGCAGAATTTTATATTACAGTTAAACTGACAGACGGAACAGAGTACGAACTGGATATCAATCCGTCCTACAACGGATATAATCAAAAAGCATTTAGTGATGAAGGCTTTTATTATAAAGATAACCGTCGTTACGCTGGAACCGATACTCGTATCTGGATTAGACAGCTTCGTGCACAATATAATGGCGAACATGGCATAAAGAACTATGTAGACATGGCCAAACATGTGGATGAAAGAAGTGAAGACGAATGGTGGAGAGTAAACCCTTATTGGAATACGGACAATGAATAAAGTTTTACTACATAGTATCCTGCTCCTCTGCACGCTATGCCTTGGTTGCATAGCATGTTCGGAAGAAACCGCACCACAACCCGCAATGGATGGTGGAGACGGAAAACTGCGTATTACTTATAAGATAGCCGGTACGTCCATGACCCGTGCGTCATTCGGTGAGGAACCAGGTCTGACCGGCTGGAACGAGAACAAGATTGTACGGGTGGACTTGTTTGTCTTTGCGCCCGATGGCAATTGCCACAAACATATTGTGGATGCGACCGATGCCGACGGACAGCCGCTGGCCGACCGGGCAGACGGCATATACACCCCACTGACCACTGACGAACTGACCTACGAGGAGGTGAGAGACGGAGGCTATACCTATTATATGGTGGCCAACTGCGAACAACTGGCAAGCGTGGACAAGCCCACGTTGACCCAACTGCAAGCAATGATGATAGACTACATATCCATCAGCTATAATACAACGCAAAAGCTTTTTGTCATGGACGGCAAAGGAACGGTTGATCTCAATGGAGACAACATTACCCTGAGCTTCGACCTGGCAAGGGCCGCCGCAAAAATACGCCTTACCGTGCTTGACGAGAATGGTACGGACATCACAGAGCAATGCAGCTTCCGCCTTCACAATTATGTCCCGCAAAAAGCATGGGTACTGGCACGCGAAGAGGATGAAGCGGATGACGTGAATGCCTTTTACGCTTTAAGTGTGGAGGAAGCGGATATCCTTCGTGAAAGTATGGATACAGCAACTCCCTATGGCGAGTTGCTGAACCACGAAAACAAAGTCGTATTCTATTCCTACCCCAATGACTGGTTTGACGAGAGCAAGGCCCATCTGGCTGACGGGAAATGGACCATTGATGACTATACCAAGGAAGACCCCATTCTCCGCGACCAACAGACTTATATCCTGCTGGAAGCTCCTTATGACGGAGTGGACTACCATTACGAGATTCCCGTCAATCTCTCTACTTATGAGAACAACGATGCCGCCAGTTTTACCGGAGCGCAATATAAGGAAATCCGCGACCTCTACCGCCTGCAGCGTAACCACATCTACGACATCACGGCAAAGATAGACCGGCGCGGAGGCGGACTGGACCTGACCTGCAACGTACTGGAATGGGACAACGGAGGAAGCATCGACATCAGCTACGACGATGCCTTTGCGGGCACACTGACACTGACCACAGCCACCCGGGTGTTCCCCGATGATGCAGGGACTACAGAGGAGAATGAGGAGGCTCTTGCCGTGGTATACGGCGATGACGAGAAGTGGGCCACCTTTACTTTCCGCATGACCAAGCCGGTGGTCGCCACCTGGACGGCCAACCTTACGGACGGCTCGCACTTCGAGCTGTACAGCCCCACCGGTATGGCTTCGGGCATAGGCGTAGGCGACTCCGCAGGCAGTGAAGAAGGACTGGTCACCTTCACCATACGCCCTACCCAGGAATATTCGGTAGACGAGACCTATGAGACCGAACTGTACATCAGTGTCCTGTCGGTCAATGGCGAACATCTGGGCGAGCAGGAAATCAATCCCGAAACGCATTATCCGGGCACCCTTATGCGCATCAAGATACGCCAAGTGTCCTTGGACCAATGGAACGGACTGTCCGCACAGACGCAACCTTAATGACGAAATCCTAAAACCGCGTGAACGATGAAAAGATATGACTTCCTATATATACTCTGCCTGCTCGCCCTCTTGTGCGGGACCATCAGCAGCTGCTCCGAAGACCCGTTGGCAGACGGACTTCCGGAGGAGAATCCGCATGGGCTGGTGTTGCAGCTGGCCATAGACGGAAACCCCGTGGTCACCCCCTCGGCGGCTTCCACACGCATTGCCGCCGACCCCACGCTGAACGAAAACCTGGTGGAAAAGGTAGATGTGTTCTTCTTCAGTAATGACGATTTGCACAAGCACGTCAATGCCACATTGGGCACGGACTACCGCATTGTGCTGGCCGGTGCAGACTGGAAGACGCAGTTTCCCGCCATGCAATACGACATCTATGTCGTGGCAAACCGCCATAAGGATACGGACTTGTCCGGAATCAGCACCGTAGCAGAACTGATGAAACTGATAGATACGGACAATGAGGTGTACAGGGTAGAAGGAGAACGCATGTCAGAATCGAAAACCTATTCGGGCAAAACGTTCTTGATGGACGGCAAGGTGACATGGACTCCTCCGGCTACTGATGACGCCACCATTGAGGTAGACCTGAAGCGGGCGGCGGCAAAGATTGTGGTGAATGTGTCTTTCTCCGAAGCCTTTATAACAGACCAAATAGACATTATCGGTGTAAGAAAGAAGGTGGTGAACTACGTGCCTCAGGTCGTGGCTTTTGCGGATGCCGGTTATCGGGAAATGGAAGTCATGGGCGATGCGAGTACAAGTGACTTTGCCGATACCGACCATACGAACGGGGAACAGGGTGCCAAACGCAAGGATGTGCTCTATGCCTACACCTATCCCAATCACTGGGGAGAGAACATGGAGCGGGAGACCTATCTGCTGGTAAATGTCCCCTACAACGACAACAACGGTACAGATAAGACGAATGATGACACCCCCTATCTGTACAACTATTACAAAGTCCCCATCCGCTTCTCTGCGGATACGGACGAACTGCACCTGGACCGCAACATGCAGTACACGGTGAATGTCACCATAGACCGCAAGGGCAACACGGAGATTGACCAGCCAGTGACACTGACCCCTACGTTTAATGTGGCAGAGTGGAAAACGAAGGACATCAATGTGGACAATGACAGCCCGAACTACCTGGTATTGAGCGATTACGACATAGAAATGCACAACGAGGAAAAGGTGACGATTGAGTTCTTTTCTTCTTCTCCGCTGGCGGCAAACAACATGGGCGTACAGATTACAGAAGCGTATTATGTGGATAAGGATGGTAATAATGCGACAACCCAACATTATTATTACATAGAAACTGATTGGTGGGGAAATAGTAATCTGGAACAAATCACAAATCGTGATGGAGTAGACATCAAAGATTTATGTGAAATCACATGGGATGAAAATACCTTGACCGGAACCATTACTTTTAAAAGTGAATTTATAAAGGAATATCAAAGTGGAGGGAATCATTATGACAACATTTTGGCAGCCACCAATATCACGGCAAGGTATTTCACTTTGCTTGTGACCAATACAGATAGTCCGGCTACAACAAAAGAAGTAAAGATTACTCAGTACCCGTTGGAATATATCATGGGAGTGCCTGGATGGTATTCTACACGCAGTGATTTTGGTGCAAATTGGGAAGACCACGAAAACGAAAAGGAGTTTAATGATTCACCAACAGTATCCAACACTGTTTTTAGTTCTAAATATTTCAATGAAGATGATAAACATATTTATACCTATATCTCACGAGGCGTTAATAGCCGATGGGTTGATTGGGGTATATTTGGCGGATATTGGGAATATTATGGACCTCCTTATGAAATAGTTTCAGGTGAAGATCAAAACCCTCAGAATAATAACCGCATGTACTTAGTTCAGTTGACAAGTACAAATAGCGAATATACCATTGCTCGCCCGAAAACAGATTATGAAAATGGACAATTAATAACGGTGGACAGTGAAGAAAATAATGAATTGGTTTCACCTGCTTTTATGCTTGCTTCTCAATTAGGTACTGTTTCTTCAGGTATATCATGGAGTAATGCAAAGGAACAATGCAAGAATTATATAGAGGTTATAAAATTTTCAGATGATGAAGAGCCATATAGATTAGATGATTGGCGATTGCCTACTAGGCAAGAGTTATCTATTATTGCTGATTATCAAAAAAGACAACCTCAAGTGTTAGATGAGGTATTGCGAGGATCTAGATACTGGACAGCACGCGATGGTGTTGCATACGATGTACCTAATTCTACTACAAGTGGAACCGGTGTCCGCTGCATCCGCGACGTCACCCCTGCCGATCTCGAAGAGTTCGCCAACCACGGCATTCGTTAACCCATAAAAGAACAACGTTTATGAAACAGATAATATACCAATTCTTAGTCATCTTGCTCTTAGGAGCATGTACAACTTCCTGTACCGATCAAAAGATAGAGCAAGGCAACAGCGTGACTTTACCCAATGGTGAAATACGCTTAAACGTCACCGCCAACATTCCTGTGCCCAAGCAGGTGGTTACACGCGACATTGACCCGGACGGACTAGGCGTTAAAACCCTATGGCTGTTTTGCTTTAACGAATATGGCGAATATATCGGTAGGCGTGAGGCAAGCGGATTCCAACTTGATAGAACTGAAGAGGGCATAAATTATTACTCTTTCACCGTGGAAATCCCCGGCTCCACTCGCATCATCCACTTCCTGTCCAATGTCTATCTGGACGACTTCAACGACCGCGACAACTACGGGCGAAACGAAACGACCATAATCCCCGCCTTTGTGTCGGCATCGGGACGCATGTGTTATTGGGGAAGGGTGAAGTTGGACAGCGAAGAGGCCTTGACCGCATTTGCCGAGAGCGACAACGTCACCCTCTACCGCAACCAAGCCAAGGTGAAATGGGATTTATCCGAAGCTCCAAGCGGAATGAAGATTCACGGCTACGGCATCTGCAACCGCCGTGCATGGGGAACCATTGCCCCGTTCAATCATCAGGCTGAGAATGGCGAGGAGTTCGCCTTTAGCTTGGAGTCTCCTTACATCACCGAGCCTGCCGAAATCTATCAGATGCTTGCTTCCGACCCTACGGAAGCCACCGTGCAAGGCAAAGAGTCGGATGGCGACCCGCACTACATATTCGAAAACCCCAACACCATGGACGCTCCCGTCTATGCCATCATGAGGATCAGTACGGATGGAAACATAGACCATTCCAGATATTATAAAATCATGTTCGTGGACGACACGAAAGACCAATTGCCTATCTACCGCAACTACGAATATGTCATCCGCATCAAGGGGTTGCCCCAAAGCATGGGCTACGGCTCCTTTGCCGAAGCCAAGGAAGGCATAGCCGCCAACAATGCCTGGGTGTCGGTAGACCCGGAGATTCCCGAACTGACCGACGGGGAGAATACCGTCAACATCCTGAAAGGCACTACGCAGATATTTACCTCAGGCGGAAATAAAAGCATCGCCTTCACCTATACAGGCAGTGAGGAAGATATCAGTGTGAAGTGGCTGGAAGACGGACGCAACGTGTCGAACTCTGAGGCCAGCTTCAGCGGTCCTGACACGGAAGGCAACTATTCCATCAACATTGAATTGAACGCTCCCACCGGAACGCCGCGAATGGGTACCTTGCTGTTGCGCACGGGCGTGTTTACCCGTCAGATCAAGGTGTACCTGATGCGGCCGTTCAGTTTTAACCCCGTATGGGTATCGACCGGTGTGCCTATGGAGAAAGGCGAGCGCATGAGCATGACGTTCGTCGTCCCCGACACCTATCCCGCAGAGCTGTTCCCGTTTGAGTGCAAGATATCCACCAACAAGATGAACGCCAACTCCGAATTGAGCGGCGAACTGCCCATCGTCATGGAAGACACGAAGTTCCGTGTAGGCAGTGACTCCATCAAGACCACTTGGGGATATAAATATGTATATACAGTCCTGGAACCCGGCATCCAAGAAGTGTTCTTCACGCTGAACACCAGCGACGGCACAGACCAAGGCGTGTCGTGGAAGTCGGCAACCGAGGAGAGTGAAGAGGCGTGGGGCGACTGCCCTTATGGAGACAGCGGTAATGAGCTGTATGAAGAAAATCACGGCCATGTGTTCCTGCAAGCCGAGAACTTTGAAGATGCGCACCGGTTGGTGTCGTTTCAAGGCAGTGAAACAAACCGCCGCATCACCATTAACGGAAGCGATAGCAATAATCCGGGTTTCCTGGAAATGGACGTACCGCCTACGGTGAACCAGGAGATATCAATTACTCTTAATTTCAGTTCAGCACCGGAAAATGGCACACTCATGCGTGTGGCGACAACGGCAACCGAGCCTGACAATAGAAACTTATACCTCACTGACGAACAGCTTGCGGATCGGGATCTTCCTACCTCAAATGGTCTTGTGAAATACTACTATTATCAGTTTGGCTATAATGCTTCCACTCAACTTACGTTGCATTTCGTGACCACCTCATCGGACGTGGAAGACCTGATACGGTTCTCCATAGACCAAGAGAACAATATGAATGCGGATGATATCAACCTCTACAAGTCCGCCGGTGTGAAACTGACCGCCAGTCCTGCCCGCTTTGACTTCAACACCTTTACCGTAGACGATGACAACCCCGATGCGGAAGGCGTGAAATACGGACTGGACCACCCCATTACCGTCAGCTTCAGCATACCGGAAGCTGCCGTGCAATACAATGACGTCACGTTCTTGCTGGAAACGCAGCACCTGACACCGGCAGAGAGCAACGTCTATCCGTTGACACCGGCAGAAGGAGGCTACCGGTTCACCGTTCCGCAAGGAACAACGGGAGACATTGTATTGCACTTCCTCACCAACCGCATTGCCAATGGCGAGACCGTCACCATCGATGCCGTAGACAACACCGCTTTGTTCAACCCGGCATCGTACACCTACAGCAATACGCCGATAGAGGGTACCCTTGCCTTGGACGGGGCGGATGCACCGCGTCTGAATACCAATTCATTCATTACCTTAGAACGTGTGAACGGCACCCGTGTAGGCATCATCACAGTGGATAACGTGGATGGAAACAACGTGGCAAGCTACCATTTAGACCTCCGTACGGAGTATGATTTCACCATGGACGAAACACTGACGATATACTATAACTCGTTGGGGAGTCCGCAACAGATTTACCAGGCTACCACCACCTTCCAGACACTGGTGGACGATGCGGAGGCAGATGGACGCGTAGAGCGGATAACGTTGAAAAAACCATAGTTGCTCTTTG
The DNA here is from genome assembly GCF_002161565.1 of Bacteroides sp. An51A. Lineage (NCBI taxonomy): Bacteria > Pseudomonadati > Bacteroidota > Bacteroidia > Bacteroidales > Bacteroidaceae > Bacteroides > Bacteroides sp. An51A. The sequence goes on along the minus strand of NZ_NFIC01000004.1, from coordinate 10,737 downwards.
TTCAGTGTGACAAGGATTTTAAAACCTTGTCAACAGAAAGACATTAATTATCTCTATCAACAGCAGGGAAGCGTCCCTGCACATATTTTAATTAGTAATCTCAGAAGCCGGTTCGCAGGGATGCGCGTCGGCTTCGCCTTTTAGGATGGACTTTATGGCAGAGCAAAACTGTTTGCGGACAATCTTCGGGGTATTGCCACCATGCATCATGGTATTTCCGGAGTAAACCAGGCTTATCCGGAAATGCAATTGTTTGTCCGGTCCTACGCATTCCAGTCCTATTATAGAGGACTGGAAATGTAGATAAGTGTTGTCAGACATGCTTGGACATTTCTTTTTGGAGCAGGATTTCTTCAAAGGTGTTGGTAAACTGATAAAGATTCCCTAACTTTGTATGCAATCATTAAAAGCATCGATTATGAGATACTTGGATCCTAAAGCCGACCTGACTTTCAAGAAAGTGTTTGGCGAACACCCCGACTTGGTCATCAGCCTGCTCAATGCCTTGCTGCCTTTCGAAAAGCCCGAAGAGGAGATTGCGGAAATCGAATACCTGACACCGGAACTGGTGCCGGAGACACCGCTGAAGAAGAACAGTATCGTAGACGTGAGGTGCAAAGACAAAATGGGCAGGCAATTTTTGGTGGAGATGCAGATGCTCTGGTCTCCTGCGTTCATGCAGCGTGTATTGTTCAACGCCTCGAAAGCGTACGTGCGCCAGCTTGGAGGCAGAGAGAGCAAATACGAACTGCTACAGCCCGTGTATTCGCTCAACTTGGTAAACGATATTTTCCTGCCGGATGTGCCGGAGGCTTACCACGACTATAAAATCGTGCAGGTGGAGCATACGGACAAGGTGATAGAAGGGCTGAGGTTTATCTTCGTAGAGCTTCCCAAATTCAAGCCACAAGATTTCAAAGGCAAGAAAATGGCGGTACTTTGGTTGCGGTATCTGACGGAAATAGACGAGCATACGCGGCAAGCCCCCAAAGAGTTATTAGAGAATCCGGAAATCTGCAAGGCGGTGACGCAAATTGAAGAGTCTGCTTTCAGCGATGCGCAACTCTGGTGGTATGATGACTTCTGGGATGCCGTGCGGGTAGAGAACACTTTGATAAGCGATGCTTTGCGGGAAGGTATGGAACAGGGCATACAACAAGGTATACAACAGGGTATACAACAAGGCATGCAACAGGGTATGCAAAAAGGTATAGAACAAGGCCTGCAGGAAGGCCGGCAAGAAGGTTTGGAAAAAGGCATACAACAAGGCATAAGGCAAGGCAATATCCAAAATGCGCGTGGCATGAAATCGGAAGGCATTCCGGCGGAAATTATTGCTAAAATCACCGGACTCACGCGTGATGAAGTGGAGAAACTGTAATAGGATAAAATCTTTCTTTGTAGAAAGAATCATGTAAAAAAGGATGGATTATGGATAAGCCAAATGTAAAAGGCATCCCTTACGGGGTGGCAAACTTTGAGGAAGTGCGGAGCAAAAACCGGTATTATGTGGATAAGACGATGTATCTGCCTCTTTTGGAAGAGGCAAATGATTTCTTGTTTCTGATTCGTCCCCGCCGCTTCGGCAAGAGTGTGTTCGTCAGCATGATGCAGGCATATTATGATATTGCCAAGGCAGACCGTTTTGAGACGTTGTTCGACGGACTGTGGATAAAGGCTCATCCGACTTCCCTGAAAAACGCTTGCCAGATTGTTTATTTCGACTTCTCGGTTATCGGGAGCGGGTCTAATGAAGGTGAGCTTGAAAGTAACTTCAATAAATATTGTTGCCAGGTGCTGGACATGTTTGCCGAGACATACGCCGGGTTTTACGATAAGGAGTTCGAAGAAAAGGTAAAGGCGGAAGACAGTGCCAGGGCTAAGCTGAACTATATCAATCTGCATGCACGTAAGAAAGGTTATCTTTTATACCTCATTGTGGATGAGTATGACAACTTCACCAACGTTATTCTCAGTGAAGGCGGAAAGGAGCGGTTCCGCAGGCTGACCCACGCCAGCGGGTTCTACCGGGAATATTTCAAGATATTCAAGGTCATGTTCAGCCGTGTTTTTCTGATAGGTGTGTCTCCCATTACCTTGGATGACCTTTCGAGCGGTTACAACATCGGTTGGAATATTTCCCAAGACCCCCGTTTCAATTATATGTTAGGCTTTTCCGAGTCGGATGTGCATACGATGTTCCGTTACTATCAGGATAATGGCAAGTTGCGTTCTGATGCTGATGTCGAGGCGATGCTGGAAGAGATGAGGCCTTGGTATAACAATTACTGTTTTTCGGAAGACTACATAGATGCCGAACGTCTTTACAATTGTGACATGGTGCTCTACTACTTGCGCCACCAGATTGCTTTCGGCCGTCCTCCCAAAGAGATGGTGGATGTCAATGTGCGTACAGATTATAAGAAACTTCAGATGCTGGCAGGTATAGACCGTGGAAACCAGCGGGAAAACCGGATGGGAGTTATTGAGGAAATTGCGGCAACGGGTTCTGTGCTGATGAGGCTGAAGACTTCTTTCCCTGCTGAATATGTGACGGAAGACAATAATTTCCGCAGCTTGCTTTATTACTACGGGTTGCTCACGATGGGGACAAGTTATGGGAACATGATCAAAATGATTATTCCGAATAATTGTGTGAAAGAACAATACTGGAGTTTCATGCGTGATTATTTCAACCGTAGTTTTAAGATTGACAGTATCCCATTGGAACATGAAATGACGAATATGGCTTTTACAGGCGAATGGCAGCCTTTCATTCGCCGTATCGCTGCGGCATACAAGGAAAATTCTTCGGTGCGGGACAGTATTTTAGGTGAACATAACCTGCAAGGTTTTTTCAAGGCTTACCTTGCTTTGAATACACTTTATTTGGTAGAGCCTGAAATAGAACTGAGTTATGGTTATAGTGATTTCTTGCTTCTGCCCGACAGGGTGCGTTATCCGGAGATTGCGCACAGCTATATTCTGGAATTGAAATATGTAAAGCCGGCTGCAACAGATGAAGAGGTGGAAGCCAAAAGCCGGGAAGCTGATGTCCAGTTGGAAAAGTATAGCAAGGATAAAATCGTATGTCGTCTGTGTTCTGGCACGAAGCTTCACCTGTTGAAGGTGGTATTTCGTGGTGCGGAATTATCAATCTGTATGGAAATAGCTTGATGTTCCTCATACGCCCTGAAGACATCCTCATGGATAAGTTGGCGCATTCGAGCGTATGCGATACGCTCCTGCATGGGCAATTGGGGAAAATGAGGATATTCAGAAGCTGTTTTGAATTTCTCCAAAAAGTTTTTCTTGGCTTGATGTATCCGTTTTCGTGTGTGCTTTGGGCGATTTTTTGGTCCTTTCCGCTCCTGTTCTTCGTCAGATAGCCCGCTATCTTCCTTATCACAGAAGCGAAAATGCCTCAAAAACTCATCCCAAATCATCGCACGATAAATTCAAAACAGCTTCTCATATAGTATAAATACGCAATCTTTTAAGGTTTATATAGAGAAGTATACAGAATAAATTCGTATTTTTGTCGCCGATTATGAGCAGAATATTGGCAATTGATTACGGAAAGAAGCGTACGGGTATCGCGGTGACCGACCCGATGCAGATTATTGCAAGCGGGCTGACTACCGTGCCTACGCATGGACTGATGGATTTCTTGCTGGACTATGTGCGGCAAGAAAAGGTGGAGCGTATCGTTATCGGACATCCCAAGCAGATGAACAACGAGGATTCGGAAAGTATGAAGTATATCGTGCCTTTTATGAATCAGTTGAAGAAAACACTGCCCGATGTTCCGGTGGAACTGTTCGATGAACGTTTTACATCGGTCTTGGCACATCAGGCGATGCTTGCCGGAGGCTTGAAGAAGAAAGCACGGCAAAACAAGGCTTTGGTGGATGAAATCAGTGCCACGATTATTTTACAGTCGTATTTGGAGTCGAAAAGAGGAATGTAAGTCTTTGAGTTTTTAAGTTTTTAGGTTTTTGAGTTAAATAATTCGATAATGACAAACAGAAGAACTAACAAACTAAAAAACAGACAAACTTAAAAACTAAAGAACTGACAAACTAAAGAACTGACAAACTAAAGAACTGACAAACTAAAGAACTGACAAACTAAAGAACTGACAAACTTAAAAACTAAAGAACTAAATAATATGATTTTACCTATCTATGTATACGGACAACCGGTGTTACGTGAGGAAGCTAAAGACATTACACCGGATTATCCGAACTTGAAAGAATTGATTCAGAATATGTTTGAGACGATGGATCGTGCCGACGGGGTAGGGCTTGCCGCTCCACAGATAGGTTTGCCCATCCGTGTGGTGGTGATAAACCTGGATGTGTTGGCTGATGATTTCCCCGAGTACAAGGACTTCCGTCATGCTTATATCAATCCCCGTATCGTGGAAACGGGCGACAACATTGTTTCGATGGATGAAGGATGCTTGAGCTTGCCCGGCATTCATGAAAGTGTGAAACGTCCAGACAAAATTCATGTGACCTACCTCGACGAAGACATGAATCCGCATGATGAGTGGGTGGAAGGTTATCTGGCACGTGTGATGCAGCATGAGTTCGACCATCTGGAAGGGACCATGTTTATCGACCATTTGTCGGCACTCCGCAAGCAAATGATTAAAGGCAAACTTAACGGCATGCTGAAGGGCAAGGCCCGTTGCTCTTACAAGGTGAAGACAGTGAAATGATTCGGAAGCTTATTTATATAATATATATAGGAGTGTTTTTCCCGATGATAGCCGGCGCCCAGATTAATACGGACCGGGTGATGGCCATCGGGAAAAACGCTCTTTATTTTGAGGACTATGTTCTTTCCATCCAGTATTTCAATCAGGTTATCAATGCCAAGCCTTACTTGGCCGAACCGTATTTTTATCGTGGACTGGCAAAACTGAATCTGGATGATTTTCAAGGTGCGGAAGCCGATTGTACGGAATCGATTGAGCGCAATCCGTATGTACCTAATACGTATCAGGTGAGAGGCATCGCGCGTATCCAGCAAGAAAATTACACGGGTGCCATACAGGATTACGAGAAAGCGTTGACATTCGATCCTGAGAATACCAGCCTGTGGCATAATCTGGCTTTGTCGCGGATGCGGAGCGAGGATTATGCGGAAGCGAAAGCCGACTTGGATACGCTGATCCGGATTGCCCCCCGCTATATTGATGCTTATCTGATGCGTACGGAAGTCTCTCTCAAGCAGAAGGATACGCTTCAAGCCATGTCGGATGCCGACAAGGCTATCGAAATGGACCGTTATAATGCCGACACGTGGGCTTCACGGGGCATGCTTTTCCTTCAGCGGAACAAGTATGCCGATGCCGAAAGCGACCTAACCGAAGCCATACGCCTGTCGGTGCGCAATGCGGGCATGTATATCAACCGTGCGTTGGCACGCTATTACCAGAACAACCTGCGGGGGGCTATGAGCGATTACGACTTGGCTCTTGACATCGACAAGAATAACTTCATCGGGCATTACAACCGGGGCTTGCTCCGTGCCCAGGTAGGAGACGATAACCGGGCTATAGAGGATTTCGACTTTGTGCTCCAGATAGAGCCGGACAATATGATGGCGGTCTTCAACCGGGGCTTGCTGCGTGACAGGACGGGAGATTATGCCGGTGCCATCAGTGACTATACTACGGTGCTGGAAGAGTATCCCAATTTCTTGGCAGGCTATCAGTATCGTGCCGAGGCTCGTAAGAAAACAGGCGACCTGAAAGGTGCAAGCCAGGACGAGATGAAAGTATTGCAGGCGCAACTGGATGCGCAGAACGGAAAGACATCGCAACAGACTGCTTCGGCCGACAAGACCCGTAAGAAGTCGGATAAGAACATGAACAATTTCCGTAAGATTGTAGTGGCAGACAATGAAGACGAACGTTCGAAATACAAGACCGACTATCGGGGACGTGTGCAAGACCGTAATATCACGATTCTTCCCCAGCCGATGTTTGTGTTGAGTTATTACGAACGTCCGGATGAAGTGAAACACCAGATTAATTATTCGAAATATATCGATGACTTGAATAACCGTCGTGTCTTGCCGCACCAGTTGTTGATAACCAATAATGAAGCTTCGCTTACCGAAGGGCAGGTGAAGCAGCATTTTGCATCGATTGATGACATAACGGAGAAGATTGTGAAAGAGCCGGACAATGCCTTGCACTATTTTGCACGTGCCCTTGATTTTTATCTGGTACAGGATTTTGATAATGCGTTGGAAGATTTAGACTGTACCATCGAAAAGGACAATGCGTTTTTCCCAGCCTATTTTATGCGGGCGATGATCCACTACAAACAGTTGGAATACAGGAAGCGGGATGCAAATTATGAAATAGAGCAAAGTCAGGAAAAAACATTGCAGGTACGTGCGCTGGATTATGCCATGGTGCGCGATGATTTGGATGAAGTGATTCGTCTGGCTCCCGATTTTGCCTATGCGTATTATAACCGTGGAAATATCTATGCCGTGATGAAGGATTACCGGTCGGCATTGGTGGATTATAATAAGGCTGTCGAACTTGATTCGCGTTTTTCGGATGCTTATTTCAATCGGGGACTGACGAATGTGTTCTTGGGTAATAACAGCGAGGGTGTGCAAGACTTGAGTAAGGCGGGCGAGCTGGGTATATTCTCGGCATACAGCGTGCTGAAGCGTTTTACTACAATGAAGGAGGAAGATTAGGTAGTTGAAAGATGATAAGATGATAAGTTGACTAGGTGACAAGGTAACAAGGTTTTGAATAGTTTGACTAAAGGCATTTCAAACCTTGTCCACTCGTTACCTTGTTACCTTGTCTCCTCCTCGTCAACTTATCACCTAAAAATTGTATAATTAAAAAGTTTTGTTTATTTTTGCGACTCAATAAAAAAGACTAACATAAAAGACTATGATTAAGATAACTTTTCCTGATGGCTCTGTTCGCGAGTATAACGAAGGAGTTACTGGTCTGCAGATTGCAGAGAGCATCAGTTCTCGTCTGGCGCAAGATGTTTTGGCTTGTGGCGTAAATGGCGAAACGATTGATTTGATGAGACCTATTAACGAAGATGCCGATTTCGTTCTTTACAAATGGGATGACGAGCAGGGTAAACATGCATTTTGGCATACCAGTGCCCACTTGTTGGCTGAAGCTTTGCAGGAACTGTATCCGGGTATTCAGTTTGGCATTGGTCCTGCTATCGAGAACGGTTTTTATTACGATGTAGATCCGGGAGATGACGTGGTTATCAAAGAAAGCGACCTGCCGGCCATCGAACAGAAGATGATAGAACTGGCTGCACGTAAGGAGCCGCTGGTGCGCAAGAGCATTGCGAAAGACGATGCGCTGAAGATGTTCGGCGAGAGAGGTGAGACATATAAGTGCGAGTTGATTTCTGAATTGGAAGACGGGCATATCACTACTTATACGCAAGGCGCGTTTACCGACTTGTGCCGCGGCCCGCACTTGCCTTCCACCGCTCCTATCAAGGCTATCAAGCTGTTGTCGGTTGCCGGTGCTTACTGGAGAGGACAGGAAGACCGCAAGCAGATGACCCGTATTTACGGTATTACCTTCCCGAAGAAGAAGATGCTGGATGAATACCTGACCATGCTGGAAGAAGCCAAAAAACGCGACCACCGCAAGATTGGCAAGGAAATGGATTTGTTCATGTTCTCGGATATGGTAGGCAAGGGATTGCCGATGTGGTTGCCGAAAGGTACAGCGTTGCGCATCCGCCTGCAGGATTTCCTGCGCCGCATTCAGGCACGTTACGATTATCAGGAAGTGATGTGTCCGCCTATCGGAAACAAGCTGTTGTATGTCACTTCGGGACACTATGCGAAATACGGTAAGGACTCGTTCCAGCCAATTCATACGCCGGAAGAAGGCGAGGAATATTTCCTGAAGCCGATGAACTGCCCGCATCACTGTATGATTTACCGCAACAGTCCGCGTTCGTACCGCGACCTGCCTTTGCGTATCGCCGAATTCGGTACGGTATGCCGTTATGAGCAGAGCGGTGAGTTGCACGGATTGACCCGTGTGCGCAGCTTTACACAGGACGATGCGCATATCTTCTGCCGTCCCGACCAGGTGAAAGACGAGTTCCTCCGTGTAATGGATATTATCTCGATTGTGTTCAAGTCGATGAACTTCGAGAACTTCGAAGCGCAGATTTCCTTGCGCGACAAGGTGAACCGCGAGAAATACATCGGTAGCGATGAGAACTGGGAAAAGGCAGAACAGGCTATTGTAGAAGCTTGTCAGGAAAAAGGACTGAAGGCGAAAGTGGAATATGGCGAAGCTGCGTTCTATGGTCCGAAGCTCGACTTTATGGTGAAAGACGCTATCGGCCGCCGTTGGCAGTTGGGTACCATTCAGGTAGACTATAACTTGCCCGAACGTTTCCAGTTGGAATACATGGGTGCCGATAACCAGAAACACCGTCCGGTAATGATTCACCGTGCGCCGTTCGGTTCGATGGAGCGTTTTGTTGCCGTATTGATTGAACATACAGCCGGTAAATTCCCGTTGTGGCTGACTCCCGATCAGGTTGCTGTCCTTCCGATTTCGGAGAAGTTTAATGAGTATGCCGACCAGGTTCGTCTGGAACTGAAGAAGTACGACATCCGCGCGTTGGTAGACGACCGTAACGAAAAGATTGGCCGCAAGATTCGTGACAACGAGATGAAGCACATCCCTTATATGCTGATTGTGGGTGAAAAAGAAGCTGCCAATGGCGAAGTTTCTGTCCGCAAACAGGGAGAAGGCGATAAAGGTACGGTAAAAATCGAAGAATTTGCAAAAAATATTGCGGAAGAAGTTCATAATATGATAAATAAGTGGTAACTTTGCAACCGCATTTGCAAAAGTCATTTTGGCTTTCGGCAAAAAAGAATAACAATAATTACATTAATAATATTATAAGCAGACAAAGGAAACAAGTATTTGAATGAAAAATGACAATTTGAAAGGGCAACATCGAATCAATGAACAGATTCGTGCCAAAGAAGTCCGTATTGTGGGCGACAATATTGAATCGGCTGTTTATCCTATAGCACAAGCTTTGCGGATGGCTGAAGAACATGGTGCCGATTTGGTAGAAATTTCACCCAATGCTGTTCCTCCCGTTTGTAGAATTATTGATTATTCTAAGTTTCTTTACCAGTTGAAGAAACGGGCAAAGGAGCAAAAGGCAAAACAAGTGAAGGTCAATGTAAAGGAAATCCGTTTCGGTCCTCAGACTGACGAACACGATTATAACTTCAAGTTGAAACATGCTATCGGGTTCTTGCAGGGAGGCGATAAGGTGAAAGCATACGTTTTCTTTAAGGGACGTTCCATTCTCTTTAAAGAACAAGGTGAAGTGTTGTTGCTTCGTTTTGCCAATGATTTGGAGGAGTATGCGAAAGTGGAGCAGATGCCTATCTTGGAAGGAAAGCGTATGACTATTGCATTGTCGCCGAAAAAAGCGGGTGGAACAAAGAAACTTGCTGCTCCGAAAGCGGCAGAACCGCGCGAAGCAGGTGTTGTAGAAAAGAATGAGAAAAGTGCGTAACGTGCCGGTATAGTGCGTTGCCACAGTTAATAATAATAATTAAAACTTAAACAAGATGCCAAAAGTAAAGACTAACTCCGGTTCTAAAAAAAGATTCGCTCTTACCGGAACGGGTAAAATCAAAAGAAAGCACGCTTATCATAGTCATATCCTGACTAAGAAGACAAAGAAGCAGAAACGAAACTTGTGTAAAATGGGTTTGGTTCACAGCGCAAACTTAACTGCAGTGAAAGAACTTCTTTGTATGCGTTAATCTTCGCAGGTAGTGTAAATGTATTATTTAAATTATTAACCGAATGCATTAGCCTCAAGTCCGGTTGTAAAACATCGGCGCTAACATTCAAAAATGAATTAAAACTATGCCAAGATCAGTAAATCACGTTGCTTCAAGAGCAAAAAGAAAGAAAATTTTAAAATTAACTAGAGGTTACTTTGGTGCAAGAAAGAACGTTTGGACCGTTGCCAAAAATACATGGGAAAAAGGTTTGACTTATGCATACCGTGACCGTAAGACTAAAAAACGTAACTTCCGCGCATTGTGGATTCAGCGTATCAATGCTGCTGCCCGTCTGGAAGGTATGTCTTACTCAAAACTGATGGGTGCATTGCACAAAGCCGGTATTGAAATCAATCGTAAGGTGTTGGCCGACTTGGCTATGAATCATCCGGAAGCTTTCAAGGCTGTGGTTGATAAAGTTAAGGTGGCTTGATAGAAGTAAAGAAATCAGAAGAAGGCAACTCTTGGAAAAGAGTTGCCTTTTTCGTTGATGTATGCTCGGCATGAGTATTAGCTAACGGGTGCAAGTCCCTAATGAGCCCTAATAGCGGGAATCATACAGCCCAAAGCAAGGGTGTCCATCGCGAGTTGGAATCTGAAAGAAGCTTGCGGCAAACATCTGGTCTGACGGACAGAAACTTCATATAAGGCATAAGACTGTGGGTAAGGTTGCATCACAAATCAAAGCCCTATAGCTATTCGGAACAGTCAATGTAAATGAAGCAGACATAAGATGGAAAGTTAATACCCTTATCCGAGGAGGTCTCACGGACGCATGATAATAGTGAAAAAGAAATCGAAATCAGCGGAGTAAAGCTTGTCGTGAGAAGTCAGCAGATGTCATAGTAGCAAACGTGTCGAAGAGTTTGT